>NZ_JAPMAL010000048.1:0-49704 GCF_026343935.1 Paraburkholderia sp. CNPSo 3076
GCGTGCGGAACACGCCCACGGGCTTGCCCGACTGGATCAGCAGCGTCTCGTCCTCGTTCAGGTCCTTCAGCGACGCGAGGATCTGGTCGAAGCACTCCCAGTTGCGCGCGGCGCGGCCAATGCCGCCGTACACCACGAGCGCATGCGGATGCTCGGCGACTTCGGGGTCCAGATTATTCTGGATCATCCGGTAGGCGGCTTCCGCCAGCCAGGTCTTGCAGACCTTCTCGCTGCCGCGCGGCGCGCGGATCGTGCGGGTCGGGTCGAGGCGCGGGTCGGTGAAGTTCGGGTGGTTCATAACGTCTTCGTCTCGGATGTTATTCAGGATGACTGTTTTTATTCGGAATCTAGCGTCTATTGCTCGGACTCGAACGCCAGCGGGCTATGTTTGGCGATCGCGCCGTTCTGCACCAGCTTCGTCATCGCGGCGATGTCCGGCGCGAAGTAGCGGTCGAGGTCGTAATGCGGCACCTCGGCGCGCACCGACTGCATCACATGCGCGAGCGCCGGGCTCGTGTGATGCGGCGCGCGCAGGTCCACGCCCTGGGCCGCAGCGAGCAGTTCGATCGCGAGGATGTTGGCCGTGTTGTCGGCAATGTCGGCGAGCTTGCGCGCCGCGAACGTCGCCATCGAAACGTGGTCTTCCTGGTTTGCCGAGGTCGGCAGCGAATCGACCGAGGCCGGATGCGCGAGCGTCTTGTTTTCCGATGCCAGTGCAGCCGCCGTGACGTGCGCGATCATGAAGCCCGAGTTCACGCCGCCGTCCTTCACGAGGAAAGGCGGCAGGCCCGAGAGCGTCGCGTCGATGAGCAGCGCGATGCGGCGCTCGGCCAGTGCGCCGATTTCGGCTGCGGCCAGCGCGAGGTTGTCGGCGGCGAAGGCCACCGGTTCCGCGTGGAAATTGCCGCCCGATAGCACTTCGTTCGTTTCGGGGAAGATCAGCGGATTGTCCGACACCGCGTTCGCCTCGATCAGCAGCACCTGCGCTGCGTGGCGCATCTGGTCCAGACACGCGCCCATCACCTGCGGCTGGCAGCGCAGCGAGTACGGGTCCTGGACCTTGCCGCAGTCGCGGTGCGAGAGGTTGATCGCCGAGCCGTCGAGCAGCGTGCGATAGGCGGCGGCCGCATCGATCTGGCCACGATGGCCGCGCAGTTCGTGAATGCGCGCATCGAACGGCTTCACCGAACCCGCCGCTGCGTCCACGCAGAGCGCGCCCGAGACGAGCGCCGTGCGGTAGAGGTCTTCGATCGCGAGCATGTTGTAGAGCGCGAGCGCCGTGGAAGCCTGCGTGCCGTTGAGCAGCGCGAGACCTTCCTTCGCCTGCAGCGCAAGCGGCTTGAGCCCGACGAGACGCAAGCCCTCCAGCGCGCTCATGCGCTCGCCCTTCGCGAACACGTCGCCCACGCCCAGCAACACGCAGGACATATGCGCGAGCGGCGCGAGGTCGCCCGAGGCGCCCACGGAACCCTTCACCGGAATCACAGGCAGCACGTCGGCGTTGAACAGCGTGATGAGCGCGTCCATCACTTCGCGGCGGATGCCCGAATGGCCGCGGCCCAGGCTCGACAGCTTCAGCGCCATCAAGAGGCGCACGACAGGACGCTCCATCGGTTCGCCCACGCCCACGGCATGCGAAAGCACCAGATTGCGCTGCAGGAGTTCGAGCTGCTCACGCGGGATATGCGTGCTCGCCAGACGCCCGAAGCCCGTATTGATGCCGTAGGCGGGCTCGCCCTTCGCCGTGATCTCGGCAACGGCACGAGCGCCCGCGTCGATGGCCGCGAAGCTGGCCGGATCGAGTTCGAGCTTCACGCCGCCGTTTTCATGCGCACGCGCGATCTGGCGCAGTTGGGGCAG
This sequence comes from Paraburkholderia sp. CNPSo 3076, assembly GCF_026343935.1. Lineage (NCBI taxonomy): Bacteria > Pseudomonadati > Pseudomonadota > Betaproteobacteria > Burkholderiales > Burkholderiaceae > Paraburkholderia > Paraburkholderia sp. CNPSo 3076. Next base: position 1,861 of record NZ_JAPMAL010000048.1, read on the forward strand.
GGTCAGATGGCCGGGAGTGAGTTTGATGTTCATTGCGGTGTCTAAGTTGTCTGGACAAGGTGGAATCAGATTACCGAAGCGAGCTTGTCTATACAAGTTCAATCTGCTGCACGTATACCCGTATGCCTATCCCTGACGCCTGAATTACGCCATCTTTCGATTGCGGCACAGTGAAATCCCCAGGTGATAACACCGATTGCCGGTCTTTTCGACACATCGATAATTGTATAGACAACTTGCCGGACCGGACCTCCAGTCCATGACCGGGCACACGCCAACCCTTCCTATCGGAGACTTCATGAAGAAACTTGCCTTGTGTGTGGCCCTCGCCCTTGCCGCCAGTGGCGCGTATGCGAAAGACTGGTCCACCATCCGCTTCGGCACCGACGCGAGCTACGCACCGTTCGAGTCGAAGGCGACCGATGGCAAGCTGGCCGGTTTCGACATCGACCTTGGCAACGAAATCTGCCGGCGCCTGAACGCCAAATGCGTGTGGGTCGAGCAGGATTTCGACGGCATGATCCCGGGCCTCAAGGCCAAGAAGTTCGATGGCGCGCTCTCCGCGCTCACGATCACCCCGCAGCGCGAGCAGCAGATCGCCTTCTCCGCCAAGCTCTTCAACACGCCCACGCGCCTCGTCGCGAAGCAGGGCTCGCCGCTGCAGCCGACCATCGCTTCGCTGCAAGGCAAGACGGTGGGCGTCGAACAAGGCTCGATTCAGGAGACCTACGCGAAGCAGAACTGGGCGCCCAAGGGCATCAGCGTGATTCCCTACCAGAACCAGGACCAGGTCTATCTGGATCTGCAGTCGGGGCGCCTCGACGCCGCGCTGCAAGACGAAGTGCAGGCCAATCTCGGCTTCCTGAAGACGCCGCGTGGCGCAGGTTTTGCGTTCGCAGGCGCGGAAATCCCCACGGGCGCCGCTGCCATCGGCCTGCGCAAGGAAGATGCCGACCTCAAGGCGAAGATCGACAAGACGATCGCCGACATGATCAAGGACGGCACCTACAAGAAGATCGAGTCGAAGTATTTCGACTTCGACGTGTACGGTGGTTAAGCGCCGCCGCGTTCATCTGCAACAACCAGCGGGAGCGCCGCTCCCCTGAACGAGGACATTCTTCCATGGTCTTTCAAGGCTTCGGCCCGCTGCTCCTTGCGGGCACGTGGGAAACCATCAAGCTCGCGGTGCTTTCGCTAGGCGCCGCGTTTCTACTAGGGCTTGCGGGCGCTGCCGCGAAGCTCTCGCCCAACCGCGTACTTTCGCGCATCGGCACGGCGTACACCACGCTCATTCGCGCGGTGCCCGACCTCGTGCTCATGTTGCTGCTGTTCTACAGCATCCAGATCTGGCTCAACGACGCGACCGACATGATGGGCATGGACCAGATCGACATCGACCCGTTCGTGGCCGGCGTCATCACGCTGGGCTTCATTTACGGCGCGTATTTCACGGAGACCTTCCGCGGCGCGTTTCTCGCCGTGCCGCTCGGGCAAATCGAAGCGGGTTTTGCATACGGCATGAGTTCCACGCGCGTGTTCACACGCATCCTGTTCCCGCAGATGATGCGCTTCGCGCTGCCTGGCATCGGTAATAACTGGCAGGTGCTCGTGAAGGCCACGGCGCTCGTTTCGATCATCGGTCTCGCCGATGTGGTGAAGGCCGCGCAGGACGCGGGCAAGGCCACCCAGGCGTTCTTCTTTTTCACGCTCGTGACCGGCGCGATTTATCTCGCCATCACCACGGTTTCCAACCTGGCATTGCACCACCTCGAAAAGCGCTATTCGACCGGTGTGCGGAGGGCAGCGCTGTGATCGAACTGCTTCGTCAATACTGGCCCAACTATCTGTACAGCGACGGCTTCAACACGAGCGGCCTCGTCATCACGCTCTGGCTGCTGGTCGTGTCGATCGTGGCGGGCTTCCTGCTTGCCGTGCCGCTCGCCATTGCGCGCGCGTCGCGCAACCCGTGGCTTTCGCGGCCGGTCTGGGTTTATACGTATGTGTTCCGCGGCACGCCGCTCTATGTGCAGTTGCTGCTCTGTTACACCGGCCTGTACAGCCTGCACTTCGTGCACGCCAATCCGGTCCTTGGCGACTTCTTTCGCAGTGCCATGAACTGCACGCTGCTGGCGTTTGCATTGAACGAGTGCGCTTATGCCACCGAGATTTTCGCGGGCGCGATTCGTGAGACCTCGTATGGCGAAATTGAAGCGGCCCAGGCATATGGCATGTCGAAGACCAAGGTCTACACGCGCATCATCCTGCCTTCCGCGTTGCGGCGCGCGCTGCCCTCGTACAGCAACGAAGTGATTCTCATGCTGCACGCCACGACGCTGGCTTTCACCGCGACCGTGCCCGACATCCTGAAAGTGGCGCGCGACGCGAATTCCGCCACCTATATGACGTTCCAGGCGTACGGCATCGCAGCGGCGCTCTATGCGTCCATCGTCTTCGCCCTGATCTGGGGTTTCCGCCGCCTCGAAACACGTGTGCTGGCCTATTTGAAGCCGCAAGGCCATTAAGAATTTCAGTCCTGATGGAGTGAACCGAGTATGTACAAGCTGATTGTCGACGACCTGCACAAGAAGTTCGGCGAGAACGAGGTTTTGAAGGGCGTATCGCTCAAGGCAAAGGCTGGCGACGTGATCAGCCTGATCGGATCGAGCGGTTCGGGAAAGAGCACGTTTCTGCGTTGCATTAACTTTCTCGAATCGCCTTGCTCGGGACGCATCACGCTCAACGGCGAGGAGATCCGTACGAGCGCCGACCGCGGCGGCGCGCTGCGCGTGAGCGATCCGAAGCAGCTCCAGAAAATGCGCACGCGCCTTTCGATGGTCTTTCAGCATTTCAATCTCTGGGCGCACATGACCGTGCTCGAGAACATCATCGAGGCGCCGGTCAGCGTGCTTGGCCTCTCCCGCAGCGAGGCCGAGGCCCGCGCGCGCAAGTACCTCGACAAGGTGGGGCTGGCCGCCGGCGTCGAGCACAAGTACCCGTCGCATCTTTCCGGCGGCCAGCAGCAGCGCGTTGCGATCGCCCGCGCGCTGGCCATGGAGCCCGAAGTGATGCTGTTCGACGAGCCCACCTCCGCGCTCGACCCCGAACTCGTGGGCGAAGTGCTCAAGGTCATGCAGAAGCTCGCGGAGGAAGGCCGCACTATGATCGTCGTCACGCACGAAATGGGCTTCGCGCGCAACGTGTCGAATCACGTCGTGTTTCTGCACAAGGGCAAGATCGAAGAGCAAGGCGACCCCAAGGAAGTGCTCAATGCGCCGCGCAGCGAGCGGCTCCAACAGTTCCTCGCGGGACGGTTGAAGTAAGGTCGTGGCGGGCAGTCGTTTCAGGGCCCGCCAGCACACCTCGGGGGCCATGCGCAACGATGTGCGGACATCGACTTGCGGCCCCCGGTTACACGCCTTGTGTGCGCCAGACCACATTGGCGAAATCGCCCGGAGCTATAGTGAAAACGTGCACGAGAACGACACGCAACGCTCGCCTCCACGCCTGGCATCAGGCTATCCGCCGGGCGAGCGCGCCACTCCATCGTCTCGAAGCAAGGCAGTAATCCGGCTTTCAGGAGACCTCCCATGAAGAAGCTGCTTGCCCTCTTGCTCATCGTTCCCGCTACGGCTTTTGCAGACTCCGCGGCATTCCCGGACGGTTCCGCGAACCCCAGCGCGGCCGACATCCAGCAACGCCTCTCGGGCAAGGCGTTCGACATCAAGATCGCCGACGGCAGCACGTGGCACGTGCAGTACGGCAATAACGGCGACTACGACTTCAAGTCGAGCAAAGGCTTCGCCGACCACGGCGACTGGAAAGCCGAGGACGGGAAGATCTGCAGCAAAGGCAGCAAGATGCCGTATCCGTGCAACGAAGTGCGCATGAAAGGCGCCGACCTGTACCTCAAGCGCGACAACGGCGAGATCATCCAGTTCGTCGAATCGCAGTGAGCGACGCCTGGCAAGCCCAACCGATCGAAAGCCGATCGCCGGCCATCGATCGCCGTTGGGCCTAAACTACCGGCATGCCGCCCACTCCAGACGAATGCATGCCCGCTAGCGCAGCCCTCCACGCCGATGCGCCCACGCTCGCCCATGCGCATCCTGAACCGCCCGACGCCGAACCGCTCCTGGACCCAGCCCTGCTGCGCCGTCTGTTGCGCGCGAAAGACCGCATGGACGCCGCCTCTCACGAGGCCTGGCCCGTCAAGCGCCTGGCCGAGGTCAGCGGCGTTTCCGAAGCGCATTTCGCGCGCTCCTTCAAGCGCGCCTTCGGCCTCCCGCCGCATCGCTACCTGCTCACGCGGCGCATCGAGCAGGCCACCACCCTGTTGCGCGACACCGATCTCGACATCACGGACATCGCCTTCGCCACCGGCTGGGAGAGCCTCGGCACCTTTGGCCGCACGTTTCGCGACGTGACCGGCTCGAGCCCCAGCGCCATGCGCGTCCAGGCGCGGGCCAACCTGCCCGAGATCGACCGCGTGCCCGCCTGCGTACTGAAAGCCGCGCAGCGCCCCGACCTCACCACAGCAGTTTTGGAGAAGCGGCGGCGTACGGGCAAGGCTAAAGTGCGGACCTGAAGTGCGGTCACTAACCAGGGAGGTGTTATGAATCAGGGTATCAATGTGGTGGGCCTGTACGTCGACGACCAGGACGAGGCGCTCAAGTTCTACGTCGACAAACTCGGATTCCGTGTGCATACCGACGTGCGCAATGGGGCGTACCGCTGGCTCACGGTCCAGCACCCGGAGCAGCCATCGTTCCAGCTCGGGCTGTTCCTGCCCGGGCCGCCGGTTCACGACGAGGCCACCGCGCAAACGCTGCGCGCCATGGTCGCCAAGGGCGCCATGCCGCCCCTCGTGCTCGCGGTGGCGGACTGCCGCGCCAGCTACGAGCGCCTGAAAGGCCTTGGCGTGGAATTCACCCAGGAGCCGGTTGACCGCTACGGCAGCGTCGACGCGGGTTTTCGCGATCCTGCCGGCAACGGCTGGAAGATGATCCAGGCGCCGAAGCAGTCATAGCAGCCAGGCATGCGCGGCTTCGAAGGCGATGACTCGCGAGGTTTGCACACGCGTGCGATCGCCCACCAGGTCCAGATACGTTTTGCCAATGTTCCTGAACATCGTTGCCTCTATTTCAGCGCTGCCTGCCGCCGACTTTCAGTTACATGACAAGTCAACTATTGTGCCGAAATAACCCGCTCGCAGGCGACACCCTGTCGCGTGAGAGCGTTGAATGGGGCGCATCGGTCTTCAGATCATTGCCATTTGCGCGACTCGAGCGCAGCGAACGGCGCGTGGCCGTCCATCCAGTCGTACTGGCTGGTCGGCGTCGCCCACGCCCAGTTCGAAGGCGAATGCGCTGCGGCGCTGCGGCTTGCGCGATCCGCCCCGCTGCGTGGCACGGCGCTCGTCGCGCGATCCTCGGCGCTCGTCTCCTGGCTTTCCGCGATGATGTCATTCATGTCAGTCCTGCTTCAAAGAAATTAGATCCGCATGCGGGGGCCGACGGTCTGCGCGGCGCAACCCGCATGCTTTTCGATGTGAGCGGACGATACGGCAATCCATCGAAGCGCTTTTCGTTTCAAATGCCATTCTTTTATGCTCGGGCGCCACTGAGCGTTAACGCCCGGTCCGCCACGAAGCGGCATTGCGCTTCGCGGTGGCAATTTGATGACAATTCAATGACTGATCGCGTGCCGGAAATTCATGCACGGACCAGGAGGCGGTCAGGGCGTGGCGTCCCAGCCGTGTGACGCGAGGATCTTGTCGAGCAGGAAGCGCAGCGCGACGCGCTCGGCCTCGTTCAGCCCGTGGTAAAGGTCGCTTTCGCGCTTGTCCAGGGTCGGGCCGATCTTCTTGAAAATCTTGCGGCCTTCGGCGGTGAGCGAAATGATGACGCTGCGCCCGTCCTTGTCGTTGCCAGTGCGCGCGAGGATCTCCTTCGAGAGCATGGCCTCGACCGTGCGGCTCGCCTGACTCTTGTCGAGGTTGGCGCGCCGCGAGATATCCATCACGGTTTGCGGACCGAAAGTGCCGATCGCGGCGATGATGCTTGCCTCCGGATACGGCACACCCAGCTTGTCGCGCGACATCTCGCTGCTCATGCGGTCGGCGATCTTGGTCAATGCCTTCAGCCGATAGGTCAGCGAGGCGTCTGCGCCTGGCTCATTCGTGCTTGCCATATACCCACTCGAGAATTGGATCCGGAAACTCGCCAAAGAAACCCGGGTATGTTGCCTTGATCCTGCCCGCGAGGTCAACTGCGAGGCACACATGTGGCAGAAGCCGAGAGTCGGGCGCCGTCCGCTTCAATACGGTGCACGCAATGTGTGACGGCGCGATACGCAAGGTCGATGCCCATATCCATTTTCATCACTCGCTTTCATCGTGGCCGCTTATACTGCACGCGTTCAACGCGCGAAGATGGCCATGAGCAAACGAATGACTGTCCGGCAGTCGCCGGTGCACGGAAAAGGCGTCTATGCGTTGCGTCCCCTGCGGGCCGGCGAGCGCATCTTCGAATACAAAGGCAAGATCATGAGCTGGCGCAGCGCGGCCCGGCGTTATCGTCTGCGTGAAGACGGTGCGCATACGTTTCTCTTCGGCCTTTCCGATGGCCGCGTGATCGACGGCGGCCAGGACGGCAACTGGGCGCGCTGGCTCAATCACGCGTGCCAGGCGAACTGCGAAACGATCGAAATCAACGGTCACGTATTCATCGACGCGTGCCGCGACATCCTGCCAGGCGAAGAGCTGTTCATCGACTACGCGCTCGAACTGCCCGACGACGCCTGCGAAGACAGCCTGCGTGAATACACCTGCCGCTGCGGCGCGCCGCTGTGCCGCGGGACGATGCTTGCCGGCGCCGGTGTTGGCGTTGACGCCGGCTTGAGCAGCATCGTCAGCGTAGTCAGCCTGCTTTAGGCTGCACGTTGCCTGGAACCGGTGCCGCATGCCGATCGCAACAACCGTCTGCTGATTCGTCGACGACGGCGATTGCCCGCTGATATCCGCACCCAGACCCGATCCATCCGCGCTGATGTGCTGGTAGCTCGCCTGCGCATAGACGTCGGTGCGCTTCGATAGGAAGTAGTCGGCCTGTACCGACACCTCGTGCCAGCGCGGGTGATGCTCGCCGCCTGAACTCGAAAGCGCGCCCTGCGTGTAGGTGTACGCGCCGTTCAGGCTAAATTTCGGCGTGAACAGGTAGCTCGCGTTCACCTCATAGTTGCTGAAGCTCGCGCCCTGCCCGTTCTGCACGAGGCCGAGACTGTTCGCGCCGTTGATCGTGTCGAGGCCGCCCAGTTGCGTGCGGGTCCACACGAAGCCGAAGCGCGCCGGATTTGCCGCTGCCGCTCGGCGCGAGCAGCGCCGTGATTTCGCCGCGCGCGAGCGGCCCGGCGCTCAAGTCGCTCAGCACCTCGCGCTTGCCGTAGCGCACCGAAAGCGCGTGAATCGACAATCCGCTCATTGCATGGCTCCCTGCGAGCGCACGACGATGCCGAGAAAGAGCGGAATGCCCACGAGCGCCGTGACGAGCCCAACGGGAATCAGCACGCCCGGCACGAGCAGTTTCGAGGCAATGGAAGCGAGCGAGAGCATCAGCGCGCCGAGCAGCAGGCCGCCCGGCAAATAGAAGCGATGATCCTCGCCGAAAATCGTGCGCGCGATATGCGGCGCAATTCTCGCGCGAGTTTCTGCTCGACCAGGTGTTCAGCAAGAGCCTGACGCCGCTCGTTCGCGCCATCGACGTCTGCGTGAGCCGGCTGCGCCAGCACCTGAAGGACTCGGCGCGCGAGGCCACGCTCATTCGCACCGTGCGTAACGAGGGCTATATGCTCGTGGCCGACGTCGGGTACGAAGCGTGAGGCGGGTCGCGCAGATCGCGGCGCAGTTGCGCCGCTGGCCGCTGCTTTTGCCACTTCGGCCGCTTTGGCCAGACACGCTCTTTGGGCGCCTCGTCATGGTCCTCGCGGCGGGCATGTTCGCGGGACAGTTGCTGACCAGCACGATCTGGTTCGAAACCCACGACAACCTCACGCTCGAAATTCCGGCGCGGCTCTTCGGCAGCCGTCTCGCCGATACGGTGCGCCTCATCGAGCGCGCGCCCGACGCGGCGACGCGCGAGGCGATCGTCGGCACGCTCGGCGACGATCGCTACCGCCTGCATTGAGTGCAAGGCGCGCCGCTGGCCACGCCCGCCACGCTTTCGCTCGCACAGCGCGCCACCGCCGGGCTGATCGAAGGCGTGATCCGCAAGCGCCTGTCCGAAGCCATCGACGTACATCTCATCGACGCTCAGGTGCGCGACGGCGCGCGCCGGGAAGGCGGCGTGCTGAGCCTGTTCGATTCGCGCATGCCCACCGGCGACTTTCACGTGCAACTCGAAGTGCCCGGACACGGCTGGCTCGACATCCACGCGAACGAAGGCCAGGCGGGCATGCATACCGAGCGCGGCGCGCTCGTGATCGATTACCTGCTGCGGATCTATCTGCTGCGCTTCGCCGCTGTGTGCCTGATCGCCATGGTGGCGGTGCGCTTCGCGCTTGCGCCGTTGCGCCGCTTCGCGACGGCGGCCGAAGCGCTCGGGCGCAATATCTATCGCGCGCCTCTCGCCGAGGATCGTGCGCGCGCCCGTTCCGGACTTTGCGCGCAACCTCAAACGCTGTCTGCAGAATCTTTTCGACAACGCGATTCGCTATGGCAGCGAGGCGAGCGTCACCGTTTGCGATGTGGAGGATGGCGTGCACGTGGTGATCAGCGACAACGGGCCCGGCATTGCCGATGCCGCTCTGCTCGAACGCGTGTTCGAGCCTTATTTCCGCATCGGTTCGTGTGGCAGCGATGCGCCCGCCGGCACGGGATTGGGGCTCACGATCGCGCGCAGCGTGGCGGCCGCGCATGGCGGCACGCTCGTGCTGCGCAATCGCGTGGTGGATGAGCAAGTTGTTGGGCTCGATGCCGAGCTGGCTTTGCCGACGGGCGATTGAGCCGACGGGCCGTCAATTCGACGCCGTTTTGCGGGCAGCGTCGTCGGTGGACGGCCCGGTGCCGCGCAGGTTCGTCACGTTTTGCAGCAGATCGAACCAGAACGGCGCGCCGAACAACGTTGCGCTCGCCGTGAGAAGCCAGCCGACGATCATCCAGACCACGCCGTCAGCGTAGGCGTCATCCCTTTGCCAGCCGATCGGCAACTGGTTCATCAGGGAGACCGCACCAGAAGACGCGCTCGAGTGCAGCGCACCCGCGAGCGAGGGATGCACCCACAGAATCCTGAACAGAAAAACCGTATCGATGTTCAGCGCAATCACGATCACGAGCGCCACGGCAAATGAAATGAACTGCGACCAGCGCTTGTAGGTGCCGGAGAGCCTGTCCATGCCATTGTCGAACCACTTGCCGAGCGCGTCTGAAAACTGGCCGACATCCTGGTTGGCGTGCCGATACATCGCCTGCAACACCTCCCTCAATTGCTGGTTCTGGATGGTGGCAATCGACTGACCGATGTCCTGGTCCGCACCGGGCGCGCGCCGAAGGATATCGATCATCGCCAGGGCAAAGTCTTTCGACGGAATATAGGATGGCTTGTACTTCAGGTCGCGCGCATTCGTCGCGTCACCGGAGTCGCGCGGGCTCACGAGCGCGTGGTTATAGAGGTCGCGCGCCATGCCGTTGAACTGCGGGTCGTTCAGGATCTGCTTGACGCCGGATAGCAGACATTTCGCGCGCAACTGCAAGAGCGACGCAAAAAGCTCGGTCACGGTGCTGACGGCAAGGCTCACCGCGAAATAGCAGAACACCAGGCCGATGCCGACTTCGAGTACGGTGCTGTTGAACATGTGCGACTCCGCGTGCGTGCACTTCAAGAGATGAGAGACTGCGCAGCCCGCTGCAGATCGCAGCATGTTCGAGGCAATCGCGTGGCGGGCGCCCTCTCTTCAACGATCAGCGGTTTTGACACGACGCTCAAGACCGCGAATGCGGGTTGTGTGTGGAATGCCACACAGGGAAGGCAACGGAGGGACGACTCATCTTGATTGTTGTTACACGAATCCAAACCTTCGTAGTTCGAATCATTCATGAATCGAAATGATGATTCGAAACCTGTCGCATTCGGCACTTCGCTGCGCATCCAGACGATATCTAGAGCCGGAGCCGCGCAGTCTTCATGCGCGCGCGGCGCACCGGCCCGTTGCTGCCTACGCCAGCATACCTATGCCAGCAGGACCGCAGGGTCGATATAGCCCGGCACCGCAGCCGAAAGCGATTGCTTCAACTCACGGCTGCCCGCATCCGCGAGCACTTCGCTTTCGCCCGCTTCGAGCGCCTCGTAGGCCTGGCGAACGACATCGACGGGACTGGCTTTCGGCACGTCGAAATCCTTCGTGAGATCGGTATCCACGAAGCCGACATGCACACCGACCACGCCGATCTTGCGCTCGCTGAAGTGCAGCCGGATGTTGTTGGTATAGCTCCAGGCCGCCGCCTTCGAAGCGGAATACGGCGCGAGGAACGGCACGGCTCGCCATGAGACATCGGAGAGCACGTTGATCACGCCGCCGTTGCCGTCGCTGGGCAGCACGGATTCGAACGCGCGCGTCGTGCGAATAACGCCATAAAAGTTCGTTTCGAAGATGCGCCGCGCCTGTTCCTCCGCCTCTGCCGCAAGCGGCGACGCGAGAATTTCCGCAATCCCTGCGTTGTTCACGAGCAGCGTCACGTCCGCGGCGATCTTCGCGGCAGCCGTAACGGAGGCCGGATCCGTCACGTCGATCTTGACCGGGACGATGCCGGGCTCGCGGAAGCCTTCCGGATTGCGCACCCCGGCGTAGACTTTGGCGGCGCCGCGGGCGAGCGCCTCGCGTGCAAAAGCCAGACCGAGGCCACGGCTTGCGCCGGTGACAAACACAACGGCATTCTTGATCTTCATTTTGAATCTCCAATGAAATTAGTCATGCAAAGTGTTCGTTTGAATCAGGCACGGAAAAGCTCGCGACGAGTGCGAACGAACGCCTCGACCGTCTGCGGCGCCTTGCCGGTAACCTGCTCGATGATGCTGTCGGTCCCCTTGAACACGCCGTTCTGGTAATCGACGGCGACTTCGATGAAGTGCTGGATCGCAAACTCGGGAAGGTCGTACTTCTGCAAATGCTCGCGATATTCATCGAGTGTGCCGGGGCGATAAACGATCTTCTGGTCGATCACCTTGCCGATCTCGTCGGCAATGCCCTGGTGGTCGAATTCGACCGGCCCGCAAAGCTCGTAGCGCTTGCCGATATGGCCCGACGGTTGCGCGAGCACCGTGGCGATGAAGCGGGCCTGGTCAACGGCGGCGATCGGCGCGTGGCGTCCCGCTCCGTAAGGCAGCGTGATCTGCCCTTGCTTGACGAGGGTGTCGCGCACCCACGGGAAGATCAGCCATTCGGAAAAAAAGGTCGGGCGAACATGAATGGTCGGTACCCCTGACCAGTCGAGCACGCGTTCGGCGATCCAGTGGTCGCGCGCGGCGTGGCTCTTCGCATCCTCGCGTGCGGAAATCTGCGACATTTCCACGACGACTTCGAGACCGGCGCGGCGCGCGGCGTCCGCGAAATACGCGGTGCCCTGAATAAACCCGGGCCGAACGGGATAGCAGAGGTACGCGCCCGTCACGCCTGAGGTGGCGCGAATCAGGTCGTCGTGATCGAGCAGATCGCCGACCACCACTTCGGCGCCGGCGGCACGCAGCGCGGCACTGCGCGCGTCTTCCGTACGGACCATCGCGCGAACCGCATGTCCGGCTTCGAGCAGGTTATTGACCACGTGCACGCCGGTTTTTCCCGTGGCGCCGGTAATCAGGAATTTTCGCTGTTGCATGATGGGTTCTCCGTTAAAAAGTGCATATACACATATGAGCGCGAATTGAATCGCCAGACTCTGGCGACAGCTTTCGTTCAGATCACTTCGATGTGTTGCCTGACGTCTTCCAGCAACGACGCGGAAGCATCCTGATCGGGGATGATGCGCGCCAGGGTCAGCGCGCCGATCATGGCCGCGAGCGCGAAAACGGCCTGCGAGCGGTTCGCCTCTTCCTCCGGTGTTGCCATGCGCGCCGCCAGCATGTCCACGAGCGCGTCGAACCCGCGCGAAGCCGCCGCGCGGGTCGCGTCGTCCGCGCGCGCCAGCTCGCTGCCCATGCCGGCAAGCGGGCAACCGTTCGCGCGCGCGTCGCGATGACCGGTGGACATGTACGCGTCCACGATCGCCCGGAACGCGTCCTCGCCCGTGGCCCCATCCGCAGCGGCGACGAGGTTTTCGACGATGCCGGCCAGCCCCGCTTCGCACGCCTCGGCAACCAGCTGATCCTTCGACTCGAAATGGCGATAAAAGCCGCCATGCGAGAGCCCTGCAGCGGCCATCACGTCGGCGAGTCCCGTTGCATGGATGCCATTCGCCCTGAATGCTCCAGCCGCGACTTCCACGATGCGCTCCCGCGTCTGCGCCGTTTCGACCTTCGACTTCCTCATGATGACCCGCTCCGTGATTCGATGTTGTTTAGATGCTAGTCATCATCTAAACGGAAGTCAAGGCGCGTTTTGGCTATTCGGGCATCGCAGGGCAGCCGCGGACCCGTTTTCTGCACGCATTTAACGGCGGCGCTACACTCGAACGGTTGTCGAAAGGCCGTGCCCACGGGCCTGCGCTTTTGGCTTGCTCATTAGGCAAGCCAGGCGGAACAGCCGGCGCGCGGACACTTCGATTGCACGATCAAGAACGACAAATCCCCACTTTCCGAGAGCCGCACCATGACGACGCTAACAATCAACGGAGAAACTCATACGGTCGACGCGCCGCCCGACATGCCGCTGCTCTGGGTCCTGCGCGACATTGTCGGCCTCACCGGCACGAAGTTCGGCTGTGGTATTGCACAGTGCGGCGCATGCACGGTGCATCTCGACGGCGTGGCCGCGCGCTCGTGCGTGCTACCCGTCGCGGCCGTTGCGGGCCGCAGGATCACCACCATCGAGGCCATCGGCGCGACCCCCGCCGGACAGAAGGTGCAGAAGGCGTGGCGCGAGATCGACGTCGTGCAGTGCGGCTACTGTCAATCGGGGCAGGTGATGTCGGCGACAGCGCTCATCGCCGCGAATCCGAACCCGAGCGACGCAGATATCGACGCCGCCATGGCGGGAAACATCTGCCGCTGCGGCACCTATGCGCGGATTCGCGCCGCCATCAAGCAAGCCGCGAAGGAGGCCTGACATGTCACAGGGTCTCCTCGATGCGCAGAACGGCGCGCCAGAACGCAAGCAGCCTGTCACAGCAAGCGGCCCACTCTCGCGCCGCACCTTTCTCAAGCTCGGCGCGGCGGCGGGCGGCGGCCTGCTGCTCGGCATCAGCTTTTCTGCCGGCGCGCAGGGCGACAGCCAGACGCGTCAATCGGTCGTTGGCGGCGACGGCAACGAAGCGCCGCAAGACGGCGTGTTCGAGCCGAACGCGTTCGTGCAGATCGACCGCTCGGGCAAGGTCACGCTGATCGTCCCCAAGGTGGAGATGGGGCAAGGCGTGTACACCTCGATTCCGATGCTGATCGCGGAAGAACTCGAAGTGCCGCTCGATAGCGTCACGATCGATCACGCGCCGCCCAATGCGAAGCTCTTCACCGACCCGCTGCTGGGCGGCCAGCTCACGGGCGGCTCGACGTCGATTCGCTTTGCCTGGCAGCCCATGCGAGAAGCGGGCGCGGCCGCGCGCACCGTTCTGATTCAGGCGGCAGCGCAGCAGTGGCAAGTCGATCCGGCCACCTGCCACGCCAAAGCAGGTGAGGTGCTGCACGACGCGAGCGGCCGGCGCATCGCCTATGGCCAGCTCGTCGATGCGGCCGCCCATCTGCCCGTGCCGCAGAAGGTGGCGCTCAAGGACCCCAAAGACTTCACGCTGGTCGGCAAGCCCACCAAGCGCCTCGACTCGCCCGAAAAGGTCGACGGCTCGGCGCTTTTCGGCCTCGACGTGCGCCTGCCCGACATGGTCTACGCCGCCATCGTGAACTGCCCTGTGTTCGGCGGCACGCTCGCGAAGGTCGACGACACCCACGCGAAGCAGGTGCCCGGCGTCACGCAGGTCGTGAAGATCGACAACGCCGTGGCCGTGATCGGCGCGCACACGTGGGCCGCGAAACGGGGCGCTGCGGCGCTCGTCGTCGAGTGGAACGAAGGCGCGGGCGCGAACGTTTCGATGCAGCAGATCGTCGCCGATCTCGCGAGCGCCTCGCAACGCGAAGGTGCCGTCGCCCGCAAGAATGGCGACGTGCAGCAGGCGTTCGGCACCGCAAAAACACGCATCGACGCCGTCTATCAGCAGCCGTTCCTTGCGCACGCAACGATGGAGCCGATCAACTGCACGGTCAACGTGCAGGCCGATGGCTGCGAGATCTGGGTGGGCACCCAGGTGCCCACGCGCGCCGTGGATGCCGCCGTGGCCGTCACGGGCCTGAAACCCGAGCAGGTCACGCTGCACAATCATCTGCTTGGCGGCGGCTTCGGGCGGCGGCTCGAAGTCGATGCGATCACCCAGGCGCTCAAGATCGGCAAGCAGCTCAAGGTGCCGGTGAAGGTGTTCTACACGCGCGAGGAGGACATTCAGCACGACATGTACCGGCCGTACTACTACGACCGCCTGTCCGCCGGGCTCGACGCGAACGGCAAGCCCGTGGCCTGGCAGCACCGTATCGCTGGCTCCTCGATCATCGCGCGCTTTGCGCCCCCCGCGTTCCAGCACGGCGTCGACCCCGACGCCGTGGAAGTCGCCGCCGACCTGCCCTACGACCTGCCGAACCAGTTGATCGAATACGTGCGCCAGGAGCCGCATGCGGTGCCCACCGCGTTCTGGCGCGGCGTGGGGCCCACGCGCGGCACGTTCGTGGTGGAGAGCTTCGTCGACGAACTCGCGGTGGCCGCGAAAACCGATCCGGTCACCTACCGCCGCAATCTGCTCGGCAAATCGCCGCGCGCGCTCAATGTGCTCGACGTGGCCACGCGCGCCGCGAACTGGGGACCGCCCATGCCGAAGGGCCAGGGGCGCGGCGTTGCGGTGATGCACGCGTTCGGCAGCTTCCTCAGCATGGTCGCGGACGTCACCGTGGACGACGGCGAAGTGCGCGTGGACCGCGTGGTGTGCGCCGTGGATTGCGGCATGGCCGTGAATCCCGAGACCATCGAGGCGCAGATCCAGGGCGGCATCGTGTTCGGCATCACGGCCGCGCTGTGGGGCGAGATCACGATCGAGCACGGACGCGTCACGCAAACCAACTTCACCGACTACCGGATCATGCGCATCGACCAGATGCCGGTAATCGAAGTGCATCTGGTGAAGAGCGCCGAAGCGCCCGGCGGGATCGGCGAGCCCGGGACCTCGGCGGTCATCCCGGCCGTGGCGAATGCGATCTATGCGGCGACCGGAAAACGTCTGCGGCACTTGCCCGTGGGCCGCCAGCTCGTGAACGCGGGCGCGTCCGCGCAATCGGCTTGAGGGAGCGAACCATGACGAAGACGATCGACGCATCCCAACGAGCCCGCGGCCTGCGCCGCGCTGCCGCCGCAACGCTCGCGCTCGCGGCATTCGCGTGCGTGACTGCGCGCCCCGCGCTCGCGGCGGGCGCAGCGGACGCCGCCACGATCCAGCGCGGCGCCTACCTCGCCGCCGTGGGCGACTGCGCGGCGTGCCACACCGCGCCGCACGGCAAGCCGTTTGCAGGCGGCCTGCCGATGAGCACACCGCTTGGCCGCATTTACACGACCAACATCACGCCCGATCCGGACACCGGCATTGGCGGCTACACACAAGCGGACTTCGCGCGCGCCCTGCGCGAGGGCGTCGCCAAAGACGGCCACAACCTCTATCCGGCGATGCCTTATCCCTCGTATGCGAAGGTGCGCGACGAGGACGTCGCCGCGCTCTACGCGTACTTCATGCAAGGCGTGAAACCGGTCAGGCAGAGCAATCGCGACGCCGACATCAAGTGGCCGATGAACCTGCGCTGGCCGCTCAAGATCTGGAACGCCGTCTTCCTCGAGAAAGGCGCGTACCAGGACAAAGCGGGCAAGGACGTGGCATGGAACCGCGGCGCGTACCTCGTGCAGGGTCTCGGCCATTGCGGCTCGTGCCACACGCCGCGCGGCATCGGCTTCAACGAGAAGGCGCTCGACGAAAGCGGCGACGCCTGGCTCACGGGCGCCGTGCTCGACGGCTGGTTCGCCTCGAACCTGACCGGCGCGCACAACACGGGCCTCGGGCGCTGGAACGAAGCGGACCTCGCGCAGTTCCTGAAGACGGGCGCGAACCAGCACGCCTCGGCGTTCGGCGCGATGACCGATGTGGTCAACAAGAGCACCCAGGCCATGAACGACGCGGATGTCAACGCGATCGCGCTCTACCTGAAGTCGCTGCCCGCGAAGGGCGGCGACGGCGCACCGGCTTACGCCTATGACGCGCAGGCGACGAAAGTATCGCTCTCGCGTCCGGCGAACGATGCGGGCGCGCGCGTCTACACGGCGTATTGCATGCATTGCCACGGCGCCGACGGGCGCGGCTTCGCGCCGATGTTCGCGCCGCTCGCGGGCAACCCGAACGTGCTGGAAAAAGACGCGTCGTCGCTCATCAACGTCACGCTCAACGGCACGGGCGATCTCGTGATCCAGGGCATGCCCGCGCCGTACCCCATGCCCGCTTATGCAGATGTCCTAAGCGACAAGCAGATCGCCGATGTGCTCACGTTCGTGCGTGCGGGCTGGAACAACAAGGCAGGCGGGGTGGGCGCGGCGGAAGTCGCGAAGCTGCGCACGAGGACGCAGGCGGCGCGATAGGAAGATGTGTTGAAGCGAAACGCGCCGGCCATGAATGCGGCCGGCGCGAGTGTCGAGAAACGCCAGTAGCGTTAGTGAGCGAGCGGTTGCGTCACGTCCTGGCCGAACCACTGCATGGAGATTTTCTTGAGCGTGCCGTCCTGCTTGAGCGAGGTGAGCGCGTCGTTGATCGCCTTCTCGAACTTCGGATTGCCCTTGCGGAACGGAATGGCCATTTGCTGATCGGCGCCCGGCAACACGGCGCCCGGACGCAGCGGCAGGTTCGACGTCTTGATGATGTACGGCAGCATCAGGCGGTCGTCCATCGTTGCGTCGATGCGCTTCGTGGCCAGGTCGCGCAGCTTCTCGGGCGCGCCGGGATAGGTCTGCACGTTGATGCCGGGCACGGCGCGCGCCATCTGGTCATAGTTGGTGCCGAGCGTCACGCCGAGCTTCTTGTCGCCCTTGAATTCGTCGAGCGTCTTGAATTCGCGTTTGTCGTCGGAGCGCTGGATCAGCTGCGCGGCCGAGTACGTGTACGGCTGGCTGAAGTCGAGCGCCTGCTGGCGTTGCGGCGTGATGGTCACCTGATTGACGATCACGTCGAACTTGCCGGCCTGCAGCGCCGCGATAATGCCGCTCCACTCGGTGGGAATGAACTCGGGCTTAACCCCGAGCTTGGCCGCCACGGCCTTCGCGACGTCCACGTCGAAGCCGACGAGTTCGCCCTTGCTGTCACGGGAATCGAATGGGGGATAGGTGCCTTCCAGACCGATCTTGAGCACCCCGGCCTGTTTGACGGAATCCAGCAGGTCTTCCGCATGGGCGGATATGGCGGTAAATCCAAGTGCCGATACGGCAAGCGCGCTTGTGAACAGGAGCTTCGTCAACTTCATTCAACCTCTCCTCTTTATGTGGATGTCTGGACTGCTTCGCGATGGCACATCAGCGCCCCCCGAGGCCGCGTCGCTAGAGAATACTACGATCGGCAGCGCGATCGTAGCCCGCACAACTGAGTACTTTCCCGCGCTGGGCGGCGCGCAGAACGGGGCACATCGCCTTTGAGACCGGCTGCTGTCTGAAAGGTAGGGATTCGCTTAATAGCGTGTTCACGCGCGGCGCAATCAACCCGCGGCGGCGTTCATCGCCTTCACGGCCTCGAGCGCGCCGCCCATCATCCTGCTCACCACCGGCTCGACTTTCTGCGCGTGCGACGGCATGTAGTCGAACGGTGCTGCCTCGCTCATGTAAGTCGACTGGCACATTTCGAGTTGCACGGCATGCACGCCGTCCTGCGGCGCGCCGTAATGACGCGTGTTGTAGCCGCCCTTGAAGCGGCCATTCGCGATCCACGTGAAGTCGCTCGCGGCCGCCGCGCGCTCGACCGCCGCCTGCACCGCCGCCGCCGCCGTGCGCCCGTCCTGCGTGCCGATGTTCAGATCGGGCAGCTTGCCGTCGAATAGCCGCGGCAGCACGCTCGCAATCGAGTGCGCTTCCCACAGCAGCACGTTGGCGTGCTGCGCGCGCAGGCGTTGCAGCTCGGCGCGCAGCGCGTCGTGATACGGCTGCCAGTATGTGGCGACGCGGCGTTGCCGCTCGTGCGCATCAGGCGCGCGGCCCTCGCGATAGAGCGCCTCGCCGCGGAACGTTTCGGTCGGGCACAGCGAAGTCGTCGTCTGCCCCGGATACAGGCTTTCGTCGTTGGGCGGCCGGTTCAGGTCGATCACATAGCGCGACACGCGCGCACCGAGTATCGTCGCGCCCAGCGACTTCGCAAACGCATAGAGCCGGTCGAGATGCCAGTCGGTATCGGCGACCGTGAGCGCGATGTCCGTATAGGCGTCGCGCAGCGCCTCGGGAATCTGCGTGCCGAGGTGGGGAATCGAGATCAGCAGCGGCGCCGTGCCGCGTTCGAGCGTAAAGAGGTCGGTCATGGGGGCTCCGTTCGGTTGGCCGCGCGCTCAGGCGCCGGCGAGGAGATGGTTCAACGCCTTGCGATAGCTGGCGTACAGGCGCGCTTCGTCGCGATGCCGGCGCTGCGCGACGACTTGCTCGCCGCCCACATAGATGTCGCGCACCGGCGTCTCGCCATGCTCGCAGAACACCACGGAGGAAAGCCAGCTTGGCGGCGTCTGCTGCGCGAGGTTCGGATGCTGCGCGTCGAGCACGAGCCAGTCCGCGCGGGCGCCCTCCTGCAGCGCGCCCACCGCGCGCCCCGTCGCGCGCGCACCGCCCGCGAGCGCCGCGTCGAAAAGACGGTCGGCTACCTGCGCCTGATGCGTCGCGGCCAATACATTGCGCTCGCGCCGTACGAGCCGCTGTCCGTATTCGAGCAGGCGCAATTCGGCGCGCCAGTCCACGCCGATATGGCTGTCCGAGCCGATGCCGAACGCGCCGCCCGCATCGAGATACTCGCGCGCGGGGAAAATGCCATCGCCAAGATTCGCTTCGGTCGTGAGGCACAGGCCCGCAATCGCGCCGCTCTGCGCGAGCGCGGCGGTCTCCCGCGCATCGATATGCGTGGCATGGACGAGGCACCAGCGCGCGTTCACGTCGAAGCGATCGAGCAGCCATTGCACGGGCCGCGCGCCCTCGGTCGCGAGGCACGCGTCCACTTCGGCCGTCTGCTCGGCGATGTGGATATGCACGGGCGCGTGAGGAAGCGCGTGATCCAGGCCTTCCAGCAGCGCACGCAACGAGTCGAGCGAAACGGCGCGCAGCGAATGCGGCGCGACGCCATAGCGCAACGCGCCATGCTCGGGCCGCCACGCACGCAGCGCCTCGACGATGCCGAGCAACTGATCGGGCGTGTTGATGAAGCGCCGCTGATCGTCGCGCGGCGCTTGCGCGCCGAAGCCGCGGTACTGGTAGAGCACGGGCAGCATGGTCATGCCGATGCCGGTGACCTCGGCCGCCTCGACCACACACTGCGCCAGTTCGGCAGGACTCGCATAACGCTGGCCGTCCTGCGCGTGATGCACGTAGTGAAACTCGCAAACGGAGGTATAGCCCGCCTTGAGCATTTCCACGTAAAGCCAGCTCGCGACCGCGGCAAGATCGTCGGGCGTGATGCGCGCCGCGAAGCGGTACATCAGGTCGCGCCAGCTCCAGAAGCTGTCGGTCGGATTCGCGCGATATTCGGTGAGGCCCGCCATGGCGCGCTGGAACGCATGCGAATGAAGATTGGGCATGCCAGGCATGATCGGCCCCGCCGCGTGCGCAACGCCGTTCGGCGCGTGCGCGAGGTCGGGCGTCACGCCGCGCAGCGTGCCCGTGGTGTCCCATTCGAGCAGCACGTTGCGGCGCCAGCCGCCGGGCAGGTACGCATGGTCCGCGAAGAGCGCGTTCGTCGTGGCAAGCGGAGAAATCAGGGGGCTCATGAAATCAGGCTCGCGCGATATCGAGTGTGACGGCCAGCAGCGCGCCTGCGCCGCGCGTTTCGAGGTCCACGGCCTGCGCCGCGTCCACGCGCAACGTGTCGCCGGGCGCGAGCGCGATGAAGCCGTCGCCGGCCACGCTCACCTCGACTCGACCTTGCACGGCATGCAGCAACACGGTCTGCGCATGCACACTGCGCCGCCCTGCCTCGCGCCACACTTCGAGCGCGCCGCGCGCGGCCTCGCGGCGCACCATCAGGTTGAACACGCGCACGGGGCCGGCGGCGATCCGTGCATCGATCGCCGATTCACCGGCAAAGCGCGCGATGTCCAGGGCGCGATCGAGCGTATGTTTGGCGTGTGGCGCTTGTCCTCCTGCGCACGCTTCGTCCAGCTGCAAGGCGGCGCCCTCGATCAACACGAGCGTGCGGTCGACGCCCGCGAAGCACGAAAACGGCCCGGCCTGCGCGATATCCGCGAGACTCGCGCGCCAAGCGAACCCATCGGGCGGCGCGCCCGCTGCGCAACCCGTCACGATTTCGCGCGTCACGCCGCCGCCGTTTTTCCAGGGCGCGGGCACGAGATCGGCGCCGCGCAGCAGCGTCACTCTTGCGCCTGCCCTGCCTTCGGGTGCGGAAGAGCGGCTCATGCGCGCGACAACACCGCTTGCAGGAAACTGCGCGTGCGCGGTTGTGCCGGCGCGGTGAAGATCGTCGAAGGCGGCCCCGACTCGACGATCTCGCCACCGTCCATCACCACCACGACATCGGCCACTTCCTTCGCGAAGCCCATCTCGTGCGTGACGACCACCATCGTCATCCCCTCGGAAGCCAGCAGCTTCATGACCTGCAACACCTCGCCGACCAGCTCCGGGTCGAGCGCCGAAGTCGGCTCGTCGAACAACATCACGCGCGGCTGCATGGCCAGCGCGCGCGCAATGGCGACACGTTGCTTCTGGCCGCCCGAAAGGCTCGCCGGCATCACATGCGCCTTGTGCGCGAGCCCGACTTTCTCGAGCAAGGCAAGCGCGGCGGACTCGGCTTGCGCCTTCGATGCCCCGCGCAACATGCGCGGCCCGACCGTGATGTTGTGCAGCACCGAGAGGTGCGGAAACAGGTTGAACGACTGGAACACCATGCCGACTTCGGTACGCAGCGCATTGAGCGCGCGGTCCTTGAGCATCGCGCCGTTTTCCACGAGGCGATGACCGCAGATATCGACGGTGCCGCCCTCGGCCTGCTCGAGTCCGTTGCAGCAGCGCAGGAACGTGCTCTTTCCCGAACCGCTCGGGCCGATCACCACGACCACCTGTTGCGGCTGAATGTCGAAGTCGATGCCGTTGAGCACGAGGTGCGAGCCAAACGACTTCTTGAGTCCGCGAATGCGAACGATCGGATCCGGTTGCGCGCTCATTGCACCATCCCTCCTGCGCGCAGACGGCGCTCGACGCGATGCAGCGCGTAGTTGGTCGTCTGCGTCAGCACGAGATAGACGAGCGCGATCACGAGGTACACCTCCAGCGAGCGATACGAAACGCTGATGATCTTCTGGCCTTCATGCATCAGGTCGTCGATCGTCAGCAGCGAGACCAGCGCGGAATTCTTGATGAGCGCGATGAATTCGTTGCCGAGCGGCGGAATCATGCGAACCACGGCCTGCGGCAGGATGATGGCGCGCATGGCCTGCCCCGACGACATGCCGATCGACCGCGCGGCTTCCATCTGCCCGCGATCGACGGACTGGATCGCGCCGCGCACGATCTCCGAGACGTAGGCCGCCGAATAGAGCCCGAGCCCCAGCATGCCGCAGACGAACGCCGGCAAGAGGATGTTGAACTGCGGCAGTCCGAAGAACAGCAGGAACAGCTGCACGAGCAGCGGCGTGCCGCGAAAGAACACGAGGTAGCCCGTGCAGAAGCCGTAGACGAGCCGCCGCTGCGGCGCGAGCCGGCCGATGCCGATCAGGAGGCCGAGCATGCAGCTGAGCACGAGTGCGGCAGCGGTCACTTCCACCGTGACCAGCGCGCCGTGTGCGATGTCGGCCCAACCGGCGATAGCCGGAGAGAAGTCGAATTGCATGGATCAGATCCGCCGGGTCACTTCGAACTCGAGCCGAACCACTTGTTCACGATCTGGGCGTAGGTACCGTCCGCCTTGATCTTCGCAAGTGCCGCGTTCAGCGAATCACGCAGCTGCGGTTCATCCTTGCGCACGGCAATGCCATAGGCCTCCTTCGTCAGCTCCGTGTCGAGCACGCGAAAACCCGAGCGCGTGCGGGCGAACTGGTACGCCGCGGGCTTGCCGGTCACGGCGGCGTCGGCACGGCCAATGCCGACCAGGTCGAACATTTCCTGGTTCTTCTCGACCTCGACGCGCGTGACCTTCGGGTAGTTGTCACGCAGGAAGTTCACCGACTTCGTGCCGACCTGCACCGAGACCTTCTTGCCGTCGAGATCGGCGAGCGTCTTGATGGGCGAGTCGGCCTTCACGAGCGCGACGAGGCCGCCTGCGAAATACGGCTGCGTGAAGTCCACCACCTGGCTGCGTTCCGGCGTGATGTAGATGCCGGAGATCGCGGCGTCGAAGCGGTGTGCGATCAGCCCCGGAATCAGCCCCTTGAAGTCGATGTCGGTCCACTGGACCTGCTTGCCCATTGCCTTGGCGAGCGCGTTCATCAGGTCGACGTCGAACCCGGTGCGCTGACCGTTTTCCGTGAACTCCATCGGCGGGAACGTCGCATCGGTCGCGACCTGGAGGACGTTCTGCGCTTGCGCGCCCGCGGTGCCGGGAGCGGCGGCGGCGAACATCGCGAGGGCGACGCACGTGGCGGACAGCAGTTTGTGCAGTTTCATGTTGGACTCCTGTGTGGTTGGTCGGGACGCTGCGTTTTTTGGCTTCGTTCGTTGGCTTTGTTCGTGGGCTTCGTTCGTTGCGGTCAATCGGTCTGCAGGCGGGCGGAAATGGTGTGCGCCGTGCGCAAGGTCCAGTCGGCGAGCTGCAATTCGCGGCCTGCCACGCGCGAGGACGGCGCCATCAAGGTGATCGACGCGTTGGCCCCCGCGCCGCGCGCAACGCGCCGGAACACGGGCGCGCTCACGCCCCATACGCCGGGGTCGACTTCGCTTTCGCTCACCGCGTAGCCGCGCGCGCGAATCTGCTTCAGTTCCGCTTCCATGGCGGCGCGGCCCTTGGCGTCGCCGGCGAAGAGGCGATCGAGCGTCTCGCCGCGCGCCTTTTCGTGCATGAACGCGAGCAATGACCTGGCCGACGCCCCGGCCTTGAGCGGCACCGCGCGCCCCTTCTCGAACGAGCAGCGCAGCGAATGTGTGCTTTCGACCATTTCGAGGCAGACCACCTGGTCGTTCACGGCGACGACGAGCCCGACGCTCTCCTGCGAGGTCCGCGCGAGTTGCAGCATGCCTTCGCGGCTCGATTCGACGAGCAGCGAATTGACGTCGAAGCCAAGCGCAAGCTGCAGACTGATGGGGCCCGGCGCGTAGTAGCCGGCGTCTTCGGTCACGAAGCCCCAGCGCTTGAGCACCGCGACCTGGCGGTAAAGTGTGCTTTGCGCGAGCCCGGTGGCCGCGAGCATGTCCTTCGCGGACATTGCCTTGCCGCGGCTCGCGAGTGCCGAAAGCACCAGTAGCAGGCGCTCTGCGCCAGTAACACCGGGTTCCTGTTTCACCTGGAAGACGAAGGCTGAATTGATGCACTCAGCATGCCACGCTACTCCCAGAAATCAAAAATACGATTCCCAGCGAATGGGAATGACATGAGAGGGTTTTCCCTGGAGATGTTCAATGTCCCGTGTGGGTCCGTGCGATGTCTTTTACCCGCTTCTGGTAATGTCACGCACATGCAAACGATCCTATCCATCGAGAATCTCTCGAAAGTCTATGCATCGGGACTCCGGGCGCTCACGAACGTCAATCTGGACATTGCGCGGGGCGAAATCTTCGCGCTGCTGGGGCCGAATGGCGCCGGCAAGACGACGCTGATCAGCATCATCTGCGGCATCGTCAATGCGAGCGAAGGCAGTGTGCGCGTGGCCGGTCACGATATCCTCGCCGACTATCGCGCCGCGCGCTCGCTGATCGGCCTCGTGCCGCAGGAGCTGACGACCGACGCGTTCGAAACGGTCTGGGCCACCGTATCGTTCAGCCGCGGCCTGTTCGGCAAGCCGCCCAACCCCGCGTATGTCGAGCGCGTGCTGCGCGACCTCTCGCTGTGGGAAAAGCGGAACAACAAGATCATGACGCTCTCGGGCGGCATGAAACGCCGCGTGCTGATCGCGAAGGCGCTCGCGCACGAGCCGCAAGTCCTGTTTCTGGACGAACCGACGGCGGGGGTGGACGTCGAGCTGCGCCGCGACATGTGGGAACTCGTGCGCGGGCTCAAGGCGAACGGCGTGACGATCATCCTGACGACGCACTACATCGACGAGGCGGAGGAGATGGCCGACCGCATCGGCGTCATCAACGCGGGCAAGATCATGCTCGTCGAGCGCAAGGACGTGCTCATGCGCAAGCTCGGCCGCAAACAGTTGACGCTGCAGCTCGACGCGCCGCTGGGCGCGATTCCGGACGGGCTCGCTGCCTGGGGGCTGGAGCTGGCCGACGGCGGCTCCGAACTCATCTATACGTACGACAGCGAAAACGAACGCAACGACATCATCACGCTGCTGAAGAACCTGAACGAGGCCGGCATCGGCTTCACGGACCTGAAAACGAGCCAGAGTTCGCTCGAGGACATCTTCGTGAGTCTCGTCCATAGAGACCCGGCGGCCGCTTCACGGCCCGCCGCAGCTTCGGTCGCAGAAGACGGCAAAGGACAGGTAACCTCCCGATGAACCACTACGCAATTCGCGCCATCTACCGATTCGAAATGGCGCGCACCCGGCGCACGCTGATGCAGAGCATTGTCGCACCGGTCATTTCGACCTCGCTCTACTTCATCGTCTTCGGCTCCGCAATCGGTTCGCGCATCAAGGAAGTGAACGGTGTCAGCTACGGCGCGTTCATCGTGCCGGGCCTGATCATGCTGTCGCTGCTGTCGCAGAGCATCTCGAACGCATCGTTCGGCATCTACTTCCCGCGCTTCACGGGCACGATCTACGAGCTGCTCTCGGCGCCCGTGTCCTACCTCGAAATCGTGGTCAGCTATGTCGGCGCGGCGGCGACCAAGTCGGTCGTGCTCGGGCTCATCATCCTCGCGACCGCGGCGCTCTTCGTGCCGATCCAGATCCAGCACCCCGTATGGATGGCGCTGTTCCTGCTGCTGACCGCGGTCACGTTCAGCCTGCTCGGTTTCATCATCGGCATCTGGGCGGACAACTTCGAGAAACTGCAGATCGTGCCGCTCCTGATCATCACGCCGCTGACCTTCCTCGGCGGCGCCTTCTACTCGGTCGACATGCTGCCGACGGCGTGGAAAGTGATCACGCTATTCAACCCGATCGTCTATCTCATCAGCGGTTTTCGCTGGAGCTTCTACGGGCTCGCCGATGTCGACGTCGGCGTGAGTCTCGGCATGACAGCCGCCTTTCTCGCCGTGTTCCTCGCGATCACTGCGTGGATCTTCAAGACGGGCTACCGGCTGAAAACCTGACGTTAGCGAATCAACCGGGTGCCCGCCTCGAACTTCAGGCCGGCACCTCTCCCGGCGCGCCGTCGAGCGGCCGGTCCTTCGGGCCGTTCAGGGGGGCGTCGAACGAGCCGTCCAGAATACGCAGCTTGTCGGTCATATCGGGAAAGGTGTGACCTGCCGCGCGCAGCTCGTTCACGAGCCGATGCGCAACGGCCCGGCAGTGGGCCAGCGTCTCATGCAGGCGCGGCTCCGACTGCAAACCGGTCACCGCCCTCTGCAGCTCTGGTGGAGATTCGCTCAGCAGAGCCGGAACGACTTCGTCCGGCGGGATCAGCGAGCCGTGACTCAGCAGTTGCGCGGTCCAGTCGCAGCCATACAGCAGTGCGCGCCGTTCGGCCCTGCGCGCTTCGTCCTGCTCGAGCGCGGCGAGGCTGTGGCGATTCTTCTGAATCTCGGCGCGCCACGGCGCCAGAATCTCGGCACGCAGCGCCGCTATCGCTTCGCCGAGCGCCGCGTTCTGCCCGCCCGCAACGAGGCGGCGTTCGTCGAGCCTGTCCACCTCGTCCCGGTAGCTTTCGAGGTACGCCAGCCAGTTCAACGGCAGCTCCGGCTTTTCGAAGAATGCGCGGCGCACTTCACTGAGTTCGTTGCGAATATCCTGCAGCGCCTGGTTATCGGCAAGACGCGCCTCATGCACGTCGTGAGCCGTCACCATCTGCCGATGCAGCGGAAAGAGTGGATTGCTGTAGCGCCGCTGCAGATGCCGCTCGGCCGCGCCCGGCCGGGCGCTCCATTTCCAGTTGGGCAACGATTTCGCGTCGAATTCGACCGCCTGGATCATCGGCCGGAACACGGACAGCGCTTCGTCGGTGGCATGGCGAAAGCAGTCCGCCAGCTTGTAGTCGTTGCCTTGCAGGGAGGCGGCCACATCCCCCGCGTAAGGCGAGTCGGGCCTGAGCCTCAGGGTGCCGGTGGCCAAAAAGAATTCCATCGGCAGTTCGACGCTCTGGCCTTCCAGTCTGAACGCGCGCTGCTCGGCGGAAATCGCCTCGACAGCGTGCGCGAGGCGGTTTTCCTGATCGAGGAGCGCATCGATCGCGTCTCCCGACGACGGCTGCGCTGCGTCGGCCAGCAGGCAAAACGTCTCGCGTGCCATTCTCGCCGCGATGGTGCCGTGCTTCTCGGCAAAGAGCCAGAACCAGAGGGCGAGCTGGTAGCCCTTGACCCCATTTTGAGCGGTTGCTTCGACCTCGGGTGTGAATGCGATGCCGGGCGCGGCCCAGTTCGCAAACGGCGGCGTGCCGACGCCCTGATACATGCCCAGGAGTTGGCGTATCGATTCATGCGTATTGGCAGGCCAGTTGCGCGCCTCTTCCTGGCGCTTCTCGTTCTTCCAGAACCTCCAGTCCATTCTGCACCTCGCAAGAGAGCAAGAGTCTCGGTGCGACTCGCTGCGAGGGATACTTGCACACTCCGCCGAGGGCGTAAACCGGTGATCTCCGCGCTTGCCCTTTAAGCCCCGCTCAGTTCCTGATGGAGCGCGAGGAATTCGCGCGTGAGTTTGTGCGCCGGATCGAGGTGAACGACGGGCTTGGCCTGCTGATGCGATTCGCGAATCTTCACCGACGATGAAAGCCGCGACGACAGCACCGGCAACCCTTCATCGACGAGTTCGTCAACGAGTTGCTGCGGCAGGCTCGCGCGCGGCTGGAACTGGTTGATGACGATGCCTTCGACCGTAAGCGCGGCATTGTGGTCCTGCTGAATTTCTTTCACGTTTTCGAGCAGCGTGTAAAGTGCGCGGCGCGAGAAGTCGTCGCAGTCGAATGGAATGAGGCAGCGCTCGACCGCGATCAGCGCCGAGCGCGTGTAGAAGTTCAGTGCAGGCGGCGTGTCAATGTAGATCGCATCGTACATGTCGAGCTCTTTGAGCGCGTCGCGCAGCTTGTAGATCTTGTAGCGCGACTCGAGCTTCCCGTGCAGCGTGTCGAGATCGGGATGCGCGGGCATCACGTCCAGATTCTCGAAGGGTGTCGAATGAATGAACGACGTGACCTCGACCGGCCGGAAGCTGAACGTCAGCGCGGTTTCGAAGAAGTCGGCTACGTTGGGCTTCGCGTCGGTGGAAGCCGCGCCGAGCAGGTACTGGCTCGAATTTGCCTGCGCGTCGAGGTCGATCACGAGCGTGCGCCGGCCCTCGTTCGCGCTGATCGCAGCCAGATTGCAAACGATCGTTGACTTGCCTACACCACCCTTCTGATTGAACACCACGCGCCGCATCTCTTCGCTCCCCTGTTTCTCTCTCATTCAATGAGATGGATGGGGATGAGCATACCCGATGCGGCGGTGCAAAAAGATTTTGGTGGCCGTTTTCCAGGCAAACGGCTAGTTATCTAACCGTTTCATTTTCCAGAGCCTGGCTGGTTATAACCAGTACCGTCGCATGCGTAACTCGCGGTGGCTGGCAGCGCCAGGACAAGCGATACAGCCAACAGGGCTGCAAAGATGCGCCGAGCTTTCATTTGCGTTTCTCCTGTTCAAAGGTACGCCGGTGGGTTAAGCATAGGTCAGCCGACTTACAGAGCGATTTCGCGTGATTACGGCATGAAGTCACTGCTCAAACGTGTCCCCAAAAATTGCGCTGCACCTGCATCACTTCTTCCTCGACCTCGGCTACGGGCCCGATCAGGTCAACGCGCTTCTGGCAATGATCGAAGACATAGCGCGACGACACACTCATCGTCGGATTCTCCGCGTGATTGCCCGTGGCCTGCAGCAGCCGCTCTTCCGTCATGCCGAACACCACGCGCCCAATGTTCGCCCAGTAGGCCGTGCCCGCGCACATGCAGCACGGCTCGACCGTCGTATACAGCGTGCAACTCCACAAGTATTGCGGCGTAAAGTTGAGCGCGGCGATGCGCGCGAGCACGGCTTCCGCATGATTGACGGTATCGACATTGCCCTGTTCGATGAGAACCGATTCCTGATCGGGCCCGACGAGAATGGCGCCAAACGGGTGATGGCCCAACTGCGTCGCGCGTTCCGCGATCACGCTTGCGTGCCGCAAATGGCGGACGATCTGATCGCGCGTCGGCGCGAGCCCTTGCTCCGGGAATTCAGAAGCGTTCTGTTGTGGGGAAATGGTCAGGCTCAAAGCGAGCCTCCTCCTTGTTGGCGGTTTCATTTCGGCAACGCACCGTCTACGCCCTGCACGAACCAGTTCAGCCGCAGCAACTCGGCGTCGGGCAGCGACGTGCCCGCTGCCACCTTGATCGCGCCGCTCTGATCCTTGATCGGCCCCGCGAACGGTTCGAATTTTCCGGCGATGATGTCGTCGCGCTTTTGCGCGAGCGCCTTTTGCGCGGCGGGCGAGACGGTTGCGGTGTTGATGTCGGCGAGGTCGATGGCCTTTTCCTTGAGGCCCCACCACGTCGGCGTGTTGGTCCACGTGCCGGCTTGCACCTCTTCGACCAGGTGAGAGTAATACACGCCCCAGTAACTCACGCAAGCCCCCAGTTGGGCATTCGGGCCGAACTTCTTCATGTCGGAGTCCCAACCGAACGCATGCACTTTCTTCTGCTCGGCAGTCTGCATCGTCGCCGTCGAGTCGGTGTTCTGGATCAGCACGTCCGCGCCCTGGCCGATCAGCGTTTCGGCCGCCTGCTTCTCCTTGCCCGGATCGAACCAGCTATTGATCCAGATGACCTTGACCTTCGCATTCGGATTGACCGAACGCGCGCCCATTGTGAAGGCGTTGATGTTGCGCACCACTTCGGGCACCGGCACCGAGGCGACGAAGCCGAGCGTATTCGTCTTCGTCGTATAGCCGCCGACGAGCCCGGCCAGATACGCGCTCTGGTACGTGCGCACGTCATAGGTCGCGAAGTTCGCGGCCTTCTTGTATCCCGTCGCATGCTCGAACACAACGTCGGGATAATCCTTTGCGGTCTTCAGTTCGAAGTCCTGAAATCCGAAGCTCGAGCCCACGATAATCTTGTTGCCCTTGCTCGCGAGATCGCGAAACACGCGCTCCGAGTCGGCGGATTCGGGGACGTTCTCCACACGTGTGACCTTGATCTTGTCGCCGTATTTCGCTTCGATCGCCTTCACGCCCTGTTCGTGCGCGTAGGTCCAGCCTGCGTCGCCGGGGTTGCCGAGATAGACGAACGCGACGCCCATCGGGGCCGCAGCGATGGCGGTAGGGCTCAACGCGACCCAGGCGCCGAGCGTGGCGAACAGCGCAGCCACCAGGCGCAGTGAGCGCACCGACACGCGAGCGAATCTTGTTGCCATGAGGTCTCCGAAACAGGGAATGGAAAGGTCAGATACTGGTCAGTCAAAATTGAGGCCGAAATTTCGATTCATTATGTGATGAATAACGGAATCGATATAACGCCCAACGCGCCGTTGAAGCACGGAATCGTCGGTGGCTTCACGCTGGAACGCGTCGTGCTTGCCGAACCCCTTGCCCCTTCAACCTTTGCGCTCGGGAGACCTGTCATGCAAACCGCACTCGCCACGGATTTTTCGCACGTCAAGCCGCAGGACACCTCGTTCACGGGCGGCGGGCTGCGCGACTTCTTTGTCTATCGCGACCTGGGCATCGCCAAAGCCACGCATGGCAAGGTGGTCGCGCAACTCGTCAGGGCAAATCTTGCGCCGGAACTGGGCACGGGCTGGCACCGGCATGAGGCAGAGTTTCATATCGTCATCATGCTCAAGGGCTGGGCGCGCTTCATGTACGGCGAGAAGGAAACGCTCGTTGAAGCGGGCGACTGCGTGCATCAGGCGCCGGGCATCGCCCATTACCTCTTCGATTACTCGCCCGACATGGAGTACCTCGAAATCGTGAGCCCCGCCGACTTCAAGTCGATCGATGTGGAAGCGCCCTGCGCGGTGCCCGCGCCGACACCCTGGCAAGCGAGCCCCGCAATCTAACGCGCTAGCCCTGGTTGGGCTGCGTTTCGGCGGCGCGGCTGATTGCCGTTGCGGCATGCGCGTCGGCGTCGAGCAGCGCGCGCAGGGTTACCCGATCGTCGCCCATCGCCTCCGGCGCCGCAATGCGCCGCGCGCGCGGCTCGTGGTCGTGAATCGTCGAACGCACGAGCGGATAGATCTGCGTGTCCCAGCGACGGCCATTGAAGACGCCGTAGTGACCCACGCCGGTCTGCACATGATGCGTCTTCATATAAGGGCGCAGCCCCCGGCACAGGTCATGGGCGGCAACGGTCTGGCCGACCGCACAGATATCGTCCTTCTCGCCTTCGATCGTGAGCAGCGCGGTGCGGCGAATCGCGTGCGGCTCCACGAGGCGCTCGCCCACCTTGAGCTTGCCTGACGGCAGGGCGTATTCCTGAAACACCGATCTGACCGTTTCCAGGTAGAACTCCGCGGTGAGATCGGAAGTGGCGAAGTACTCGCGATAGAACACGTTGAGCGCATCCGCTCTCGTGGGGTCGCCCTTCGCCCGCTCGTGGCGCATCTCCTCGAACGAAGCGATGTGACGCTCCAGGTTCATCGACATGAACGCACTGAGCTGCACGAAACCCGGATACACGCGCCGCTGCGCGCCGGGAAAACCGCCTGGCACCGCGCTGATGAGATTGCGCTCGAACCACGCGATCGGCTTGCTGTTGGCGAGTTCATTGACCTTGGTGGGATTCACCCGGCAATCGATCGGTCCCGCCATCAGCGTCATGCTCGCGGGCTGCGCGGGATCGTTGTCGGCGGCCATCAACGATACGGCCGCGAGCGCCGCGACCGTCGGCTGGCAGATCGCCACCAGATGTGCATCGGGGCCGATCCGCCGAATGAAGGACATGACGTGCTCGACGTATTCGTCGAAGCCGAAGCGCCCCGCCGATAAAGGTACGTCGCGCGGGTTGTGCCAGTCGGTGATATAGACGTCGTGATCGGCGAGCATGGTGCGCACGGTGCCGCGCAGCAGCGTCGCGAAGTGCCCCGACATCGGCGCGACGAGCAGCACGCGCGGCTGCGGCGTGGCGACGTCCTTGCGAAAGTGCAGCAGCGAGGCAAACGGCGTGCGCTTGACGATGGCTTCGGTCACCGGCGTGCGCACGCCACCCACCTCCACCCCATCGATTTCGAACGGCGGCCGCGCGTGCGAGAGCCCGGCAAGCTCGATCTGCTCCCACCAGGCGTCGAGATAGCGCGCGTCGAAGCCGCACGCGAGCGCGGGCCACGCCGCGAGCGCCGCGCGGGAGAACGACGCGGTGGTGCGCCCGAACCTCGTGAAGTCCGCGAACGTCTGGTAGGCCAGATAGGCGAGCAGGTTCATGGGCAGAGATCCCGATTTGTCTTGAACGCGAAGCAAAGCAGGCAATACGTATGCCAGAAGCGCTCGTTGGCACAGTGCTTGCACTTTCCCGGCATGGCGCGCTTGCACTCGCGCCCTGGCCGGCGCGCTGCGTCACGGCAGCACGGCGCGGACGCTTCGCAGGAAGCGGCGGCACTGCCTTCCTGCATGCCGCAATGTAGTGCGCCCAGTTGGCGTGAGCGGTGCATGCAGGGGCGATGCGCGCATTCGGTGCATGCGGCTGCCTGACCGTCACACTGTTTGCCGTCATGTCCTCACCGTTCAGGAGCCTCCATGAGTCAGACGAATACGACCCTGACGATCAGCAGCCGGAACTATTCGTCGTGGTCCATGCGCGGCTGGCTGCTTGCCAGACTCGCCGGACTCGAATTCGACACGGTGACGGTGCCGCTCGACGACGCCGCCACGCGTGCCGAACTGCTGCTGCTCTCGCCTTCCATTCTCGTTCCCTGCCTGCGCCACGACGGCATCGCGGTCTGGGACACGCTCGCGATTTGCGAATACCTCAACGAGATCCAGCCGCAGGCGCAACTGTTGCCCGCGGACCGCACGGCGCGCGCGCACTGCCGCTCGGTAAGCGGGGAAATGCACTCGGGCTTCAGCGCATTGCGCTCCGCACTGCCGATGAACCTGCGCGGCCACTTTCCGAACTTTCGCGTCTGGTCGCGCGCGCAGGACGACATCGCGCGCATCGTGACTATCTGGCGCGAATGTCTGCAGAAATATGGCGGGCCCTGGCTCTTTGGCGAGATCGGCGCGGCGGACGCGATGTATGCGCCCGTCGTCACGCGCCTGCTCACCTATGACGTGCCGATCGACCCCGATATCGGCGACTACTGCATGCGCGTGCTCAAGCAGCCTTACGTCGCCGAATGGATTGCAGCTGCACAGTCGGAAACCGAGGACATCGACGAGCTCGATATGGAGTTCTGAGCGTCGCCGCGCACCAACATCGAGCACGTCTTGCCGCGGGCTTCGGCATGGAAGTTGCATCGCCCCCATGCAGCCCGGCACGAACAAACACGAATAAGCGAGCGCAAAAAAGCAGCGAACGGAAAAACGCACATGACGCCAACAGTCTTCAACGAGATGTTCGAGTACGGGGAGTTCGACGTTCGGGGCCTGGCCGCCACGGCGTTCGCGCAGGCCGGCGAGCCGCGCACCCACTACCGCGAATTCTTCGCCTGGATGCGCAGCCAGAGCGAGCAGCAGATGCTCAAGAAGCGCACCGAAGCCGATGCCATCTTCCGGCGCGTGGGCATCACCTTCGCCGTGTATGGCGAAAAGGACGTAACGGGCGCGGGCACCGAGCGCACGATTCCGTTCGACGTGATCCCGCGCATCTTCCAGCGCCAGGAGTGGAACACGCTCGAGCGAGGCCTGCGCCAGCGCGTAAGCGCGCTCAACCGCTTCATCCACGACATTTATCACGAGCAGGAGATCGTCAGGCGCGGCATCGTCCCCGCCGACCAGATCCTGCGCAACGCGCAGTACCGCCCCGAGATGCAAGGCGTGAACGTCGCACACGACATCTATGCGCATATCGCGGGCATCGACATCGTGCGCGCCGGCGAGGGCGAGTTCTACGTGCTCGAGGACAACCTGCGCGTGCCTTCCGGCGTCTCGTACATGCTCGAAAACCGCAAGATGATGATGCGGCTCTTTCCCGATCTGTTCGTGCGCAATCGC
Source organism: Paraburkholderia sp. CNPSo 3076 (assembly GCF_026343935.1). NCBI lineage: Bacteria > Pseudomonadati > Pseudomonadota > Betaproteobacteria > Burkholderiales > Burkholderiaceae > Paraburkholderia > Paraburkholderia sp. CNPSo 3076. The sequence goes on from NZ_JAPMAL010000048.1 coordinate 35,676, forward strand.
GTGGCGCCCGTTGCGCACTACCCCGACCTGCTGCTCGACACGCTGCGCGCCGCCGCGCCTTCCGGCGCCGACAACCCGACGGTCGTGCTGCTCACGCCGGGCATGTACAACCCGGCCTACTTCGAGCACGCGTTCCTCGCGCAGCAAATGGGCATCGAGCTCGTGGAAGGCCAGGACCTGTTCGTCGAGAACGATCACCTCTATATGCGCACCACGCAGGGCCCGCAGCGCGTGGACGTGATTTACCGGCGCGTGGACGACGACTTTCTCGACCCGCTCGTCTTCCGCGCCGACTCGACGCTCGGCGCCGCGGGCCTCATGAATGTCTACCGCAAGGGCAACGTGACGCTGTGCAACGCGGTGGGCACGGGTGTGGCCGACGACAAGTCGATCTACCCCTACGTGCCCGACATGGTGCGCTTTTATCTGGGCGAGGAACCGCTGCTCAAGAACGTGCCCACGTGGATGTGCCGCAAGGCCGACGACCTGCAGTACGTGCTCGACCATCTGCCGGAGCTGGTCGTGAAGGAAACGCACGGCGCGGGCGGCTACGGCATGCTGATCGGTCCCGCCGCCACGCGCGCCGAGATCGAGGCGTTTCGCGCGGCGCTCGTCGCGAACCCGGACAAGTACATCGCGCAGCCCACGCTCTCGCTTTCCACCTGTCCGACGTGGGTCGAAGCGGGCGTCGCGCCGCGCCACATCGATCTGCGTCCGTTCGTGCTCTCGGGCAAGGAAGTGCGCATGGTGCCGGGCGGGCTCACGCGCGTCGCGCTGCGCGAGGGCTCGCTCGTGGTCAATTCCTCGCAGGGCGGCGGCACGAAGGACACCTGGGTGCTGGAGCGCTGAGCCGGCGCAGCAACGAATTCGCGCGGCGCGTGGGCGTTCACGACCGCGAACACGAAGCCGAGATCACGCGATGAACGAAGCGCAACTTGTCGATGACGGGCGAAGCCAGCGCGAACGGATAGCCGTCGGGCATGCCGAGGCTGCGGTTCAGGCTGTTGAGCGCATAGGTGAGCGGAAACCAGCGCGCCATCAGGCTGTCGAAGCTCGCCTCGTCCACCGGCGTCTGGTCGACCAGCGTGGGCTCGTCGGGGCTGTCGGGCATGAGCGCGAGGCCGCAGGCCATGGCCGTATCGAGCGTATCGACGATATGCAGGTAATGCGCCCATGTCTCGGCCCAGTCCTCCCACGGATGCACGGACGCATACGCGCTCACGTGGCGCTGGGCCCAGTCGGGCGCGGGGCCGTTGGCGTAATGGGCGGCGAGCGCGGCGGCATAGTCGGCGCGCTCGTCGCCGAAGCGGCGGCGAAACGGTTCGAGCCAGCGCCCCATCGGCTCCTGCGCGACGAGACGGTCGAAATAGTAGTGGCCGACCTCGTGGCGGAAATGCCCCAGCAAGGTGCGATACGGCTCGTGCAGCGATACGCGCGTGCGCTCGCGATGCGCGTCGTCGGCCTCGACGATGTTCATCGTGATAAGGCCATGATCGTGGCCCGTCATAATGAGCTGGCCGTCGCCCGTCTCTTCGAGAAACTCGAATTGCAGGCCATGCTCCGGGTCTTCGGCGCGCGTGACGAGCGGCAGGCCGAGCGCCCCCAGCGTGTAGAGCAGGCGCCGTTTGGCCGTCTCGAGGCGATACCAGTAAAGGCGGTTCTCGGGCCGCGAGAGGTCGGGGATCGTGTGCGTGAACTGGCAGGCGCGGCACAGCGTATCCTCGCAATCGGCCGGGATCATGCCGTTGCAGACATTTTCGATCGCGTAGTTGTGGCACTGGCGAAAGAGCGTGCCTTTTGCCTGCGCATTCAGGCTGCGCCAGCGGCCCTCGCCCGCATCCTCGAACGCGTGCATCTCTCCTGTCAGCGGCACGTAGCCGAGGCGCGCCTCGCACCGCTCGCAGCGCGAGTTCTCGAAAAACACCAGCTGATTGCAGTGATCGCAGTGAAAGGTCTTCATTGCCGTATTCCTGTGAGGGCCGCGCGCTCCGCTGTGCCTCGCGCAGCACGCCGCATGCCTCGCACGCACGTGGCCGCCGCTGTCACATCCTGCACTCGCGCCATGCGCATCATAGGCGGGTTGCGCCGTGCGCCTTTTCCGCCGTTCCATCCACGTCGATCGAGGAGTTGGGTGTGTCCATCCGTGTCGCGTTAAACCATGTCACGCAGTATCGCTATGACCGGCTCGTGCGCCTCGCGCCTCACGTGGTGCGCCTGCGCCCCGCGCCGCACTGCCGCACGCCCATCCTCTCGTACTCGATGCGCGTGGAGCCCGCCGGTCATTTCGTCAACTGGCAGCAGGACCCGTTCGCCAACTACCAGGCGCGGCTCGCGTTTCCCGAGCCGACGCGCGAGTTCCGCGTCACGATCGACCTGGTCGCGGAAATGGCGGTCTACAACCCGTTCGACTTCTTTCTCGAACCGGGCGCCGAGCGCTTTCCGTTCGTGTACGCGCCCGAGCTGGCCGCGGAGCTTGCGCCGTATCTGGCGCGCAGCGAGCCGACGCCGCGCTTCGCCGCGTTCGTCGAAACGATCGACCGCACGCCGCGCGTGACGATCGACTTCCTCGTCGATCTGAACCAGCGCCTGCAATGCGAGATCGGCTACCTGATCCGCATGGAGCCGGGCGTGCAGACGCCCGAGGAAACGCTGGAGAAAGGCTCCGGCTCGTGCCGCGACACGGGCTGGCTGCTCGTGCAGACGCTGCGTCAGCTCGGGCTCGCGGCGCGCTTCGTGTCGGGCTATCTGCTGCAGCTCACGCCCGACGTCAAGGCAATCGACGGCCCGCGCGGCGCCGAGGCCGACTTCACCGACCTGCACGCCTGGTGCGAGGTCTATCTGCCGGGCGCGGGCTGGATCGGGCTCGATCCGACCTCGGGCCTGCTCGCGGGCGAAGGCCATATACCGGTGGCTTGCACCCCGGAGCCCGGCAGCGCCGCGCCGATCTCGGGCGCGCTCGACGACTGCGAAGTCGAGTTCGCGCATTCGATGTCGATCTCGCGTGTGCTTGAAACGCCGCGCGTGACGAAGCCCTACACCGAAGCGCAATGGGCCGACATGCACGCCATGGGTGTCCAGGTGGACGCCGCGCTCGCCGGCCAGGACGTGCGGCTCACGATGGGCGGCGAACCGACCTTCGTGGCGGCGGGCGACCGCGACGCGCCCGAATGGAACACCGATGCGCTCGGCCCGACCAAGCGCCGCTACGCCATCGCGCTGATGGACAAGCTGCGCGCGCATTATGGGGCACTGGGCTTTCTGTATATCGGCCAGGGCAAGTGGTATCCGGGCGAGCAGTTGCCGCGCTGGGCGCTTTCGCTCTTTTGGCGCGCGGACGGCGAACCCTGCTGGCGCGATCCCGCGCTCTTCGCCGACGAGCGCTCGCTGACGCACCACACGGCCCAGGACGCGCAGCGCTTCATCGAACACGTCGCAGCGAAGCTCGCGGTCGATCCACAACACGTGCAGCCGGGCTACGAGGACACCTGGTACTACCTGTGGCGCGAGCGCCGCCTGCCCGTGAACGTCGATCCGTTCGACTCGCGCCTCGACGACGAACTGGAACGCATGCGGCTGCGCCGCGTGTTCGACTCCGGCCTCGATACCGTGACGGGCTATGTGCTGCCGCTTGCGTGCGAGCGCGGCGAGCCGACGGCGGCCCAGCCCGCCCTGCAGGGCCCGCGCTGGGTGAGCGGTCCATGGTTCTTCCGCGACGACCGCATGTATCTGATTCCCGGCGACTCGCCGATGGGCTACCGTCTGCCGCTCGATTCGCTGCCGTGGGTCGCGGCGGGCGACTACCGGTGGCAACACTCGCGCGATCCGTTCGCCGCGCCGGCGCCGCTGCGCAGCGCGGCCGAACTGCGCATGCAGTACGAGGCGGGCTTCGATGCTGCCGCGCAATCGCGGCACGAGGAAAACGCGGGAACCGCGAACGGACCTGAAACAAACCGCTATCCCGAGCGCGGCGAATCCGCCGCCTGGACCTACCGCACCGCACTGTGCGTCGAAGTACGCGACCCCGCGCGCGCCGCAGGGCCGAAAGCCGAAGCCGCCTCCTTTGGCCGCTCGCAAGGCCAGCTCCATGTATTCATGCCGCCGCTCACCGAACTCGACGATTACCTCGCCCTGCTGGCCGCCGTCGAAGCCACCGCCGCCGAGCTGGCACTCCCCGTCGTGATAGAAGGCTATCCGCCGCCGCGCGACCCGCGCCTGAAAATGCTCCAGGTCACGCCCGACCCCGGCGTGATCGAGGTGAACATCCACCCGTCGTCGAACTGGGATGAACTGGTCGAGCGCACCGAATTCCTCTATCAGACCGCGCACGAAACCCTGCTCTCCACCGAGAAGTTCATGCTCGACGGCCGGCACACCGGCACCGGCGGCGGCAATCACCTCGTGCTCGGCGGCGCCACGCCCGGCGACAGCCCGTTCCTGCGCCGGCCCGACCTGCTCGCGAGCCTCGTGGCCTACTGGCACAACCATCCGTCGCTGTCGTACCTGTTTTCGGGCCTCTTCATCGGGCCGACGAGCCAGGCGCCGCGCGTGGACGAAGCGCGCAACGATCAGGTCTACGAGCTGGAAGTCGCGTTCGCCGAGATTCAGCGTCAGGTCGATTTGCTGCGTGGCTTCGGGAGCCCCTTCGACGACCGCCCGCGCGTGCCGCCCTGGCTCATCGACCGCACGCTGCGCAACATCCTCATCGACGTGACCGGCAACACGCATCGCGCCGAGTTCTGCATCGACAAGCTCTACTCGCCCGACGGTCCGACCGGCCGCCTCGGCCTGCTCGAGCTGCGCGGCTTCGAAATGCCGCCGCACGCGCGCATGAGTCTCGCGCAGCAACTGCTGCTGCGCGCGCTCGTCGCGCGCTTCTGGCAGACGCCGTACACGCAACGCCTCACGCGCTGGGGCACCGAACTGCACGACCGCTTCATGCTCTCGACCTTCGTGCGGATGGATTTCGACGACGTGCTCGCCGAAACGTCCGCGGCGGGATTCGCGCTCGATCCCGCCTGGTTCGCGCCGCACTTCGAGTTCCGCTTCCCGCTGGTCGGCGAGTTGCAGACGAGCGGCATCGCGCTCTCGGTGCGCCATGCCCTCGAACCGTGGCACGTGATGGGCGAAGAAGGCGGCGCCGGCGCGACGGTGCGCTATGTCGATTCGTCGGTGGAGCGGCTCGAAGTGCGCGTGCTCGGCATCAACGAAAGCCGCCACGTCGTGACCGTGAACGGCCGCGCGCTGCCGCTTCAATCCACCGGGCGCGTGAGCGAGAGCGTGGCGGGTGTGCGCTTTCGCGCGTGGCAACAGTCGACGTCGCTGCATCCCACCATCGGCGTGCACGCGCCGCTCACGATCGATATCGTCGACACCTGGAGCGCGCGCGCAATCGGCGGATGCCAGTATCATGTTGCGCATCCGGGCGGCCGCCATTATGAGACGTTTCCGGTCAATGCCTACGAGGCCGAGAGCCGGCGGCGCGCGCGCTTCTTCACGACCGGCCACACACCGGGGCCCGTGGAAGTGGCGCCGCCCGAGCGCAGCCTCGAATTTCCGTTCACACTGGATCTACGCCGCGGCTAATTGCGGCCGATAACCCGTCAAGAGCCCTAACCGAAGGCGCGCCTCACGAACGAGGCGCGCTGCCACGACCCACGATCTTGCCGACTCAATCCACCCTGCCGTTCGATTCCTCCGCCAGCGACGACCAGGCGGGCGCGCCGCTGCGCACGCTGCCGGTGCGCGCCGGACACTGGGACGAACTGCAAACGGCGGAAGGCGAGCTGCGCGAGCCCTGGCGGCAGTTTTTCGGGCTGCTCGGCAAGCCGGGCGCGGCGGGGTTCGACGGCGCCGCCGCATCGGTCGCGCGCCAGGTGCGAGAGAACGACATCACCTATAACGTCTACGCCGACGCGGGCGGACCGCGGCCGTGGGCGCTCGACGTGCTGCCGTTCATCATCGACGAAGCCGAATGGGCGCAGATCGAGCGCGGCGCCGCGCAGCGCGCGCGCCTGCTCAACGAGATCGTCGCCGATATCTACGGGCCGCAAACGCTGCTCGCGCGCGGCCTGCTGCCGAGCGCGCTGGTGTTCGGCCACCCGGGCTATCTGCGCGCCGTGAAAGGCTTCGTGCCGCCCGGCCGCCAGTATCTGCAGATCGTCGCGCTCGACCTTGCGCGCTCGCCCGAAGGACAATGGACCGTCGTTTCTCACCGCACGGAAGCACCCTCGGGACTCGGCTATCTGCTGGAAAACCGGCTCATCGTCTCGAGCCTCTTCGCCGAGCCGTTTCGCACCATGCGGGTGCACCGTCTCGCGCCGTCCTATTCGCAGCTCATCGCCACGCTCGCCGCGGCTGCACGCGCGATCATGAGCGCCGACGAGCGCAGCGTGAGCGGCGCGTCTGCGCATATCGTGCTGCTCACGCCGGGGCCCTTCAGCGAGACTTACTTCGAGCACGTGTTCCTCGCGCGCTACCTCGGCCTCACGCTCGTCGAGGGCAAGGACCTCACGGTGCGCGACGACATGCTGTACCTGAAAACGCTGGACGGGCTGGAGCGCGTGCACGCCGTGCTGCGCCGCCTCGACGATACCTTCTGCGACCCGGTCGAGCTTCGCGCCGACTCGACCATCGGCGTGCCGGGGCTGCTGCAGGTCATGCGCGCGGGCAACGTGATGGTCTCGAACGTGCCCGGCGCGGGCTTCGTCGAATCGCCAGCGCTGCACGGATTCATGCCCGGCATCGCGCAGGCGCTGCTCGGCGAGGAGCTTGCGCTGCCGGGCGTCGCGACCTGGTGGTGCGGCGAAGACGCGGCCTGGCGCGATGCGCTCGCGCAGGTGCCCGAGGCGCTGCTCGTGCCGACGTGGCCGGGCGCGGCGAACGCGTCGTCCGCGCCGCCCGGACTCGCCGCCGGCGAGCAATCGCTCGCCGACTGGCGCGAGCGCATCGAGCAGTTGCCCGACGCCTTCACGGTCCAGCAGCCGCTGCGCTACAGCTATACGCCGCGCTATGAGACCGGTGCGGGCATGCTCGGCGCGCGGCCTGCCGTGCTGCGCGTCTACGCGATTGCGGACCAGGAATGCGGCTGGCGTGTGCTGCCTGGCGGCTTCACGCGCCTCGCGGCCGAACATCAGGAATCCGTATCGATGCAGATGGGTGGCAGCAGCGTGGACACCTGGGTGCTGTCAAGCCAGCCCGGTTCGACCTTCACGCTCCTGCCGAGCCCGATCAAGCCCGCAGAGCTGCGCCGCGAGCGCCGCCGCGTGCCGAGCCGTTCAGCGGAGAACCTGTTCTGGGCGGGACGTTATGGCGAGCGCGCCGAAAACGGCGTGCGCCTGTGCCGACTGATTCTCGGCTCGCTCGAAGGCAGCGACGCCGAAGAGCTGTTCGGCACCTTCATCGAGCTGGCCGCCGCCAACGGGCTCGTGCCCTCAACGGTCAGCGAAGCGCGGCGCAGCCTCGACGACTTCGAGCGCGCGCTCGTGGCCAATCTGCACGAAAATGCCGGCGCAACGGGCATCGGCCGCACGCTCGCAAGCCAGGCGTATGCGTGCGGCGAGATTCGCGGCCGGCTTTCGAACGACCATTGGCGCACCGTGCTCGCCTCGCGCAACGACTTCCGTGACGCGCTTCAGGCGCTTTCGCTCGTGCCTGCGGCCGCGCGCCAGGGAGCGGCGATCGAATTCAGGCGTCCCACGCCGTACGACCGCATGGCGCTGATGGGCGCGCTCGATGCGCTCGCAACGCAGTTGAGCGCCATCAGCGGCTGCCAGGGCGACCGCATGACCCGCGACGAAGCCTGGCGCCTGCTGTTCGCCGGACGCCATATCGAACGCGTAGCCGCGTTGGCCACCATGCTCCGTATCGCCGCGCACGAACGCACGCTCGCCACGCCCGCGGGCTTCGACGTGCTGTTGCAACTGTTCGACAGCACGCTCACGTATCGCTCGCTGTATCCTGGGCGCCTCGAAGTGCCTGCCCTGCTCGACGTGATCGTGACCGACCCGACCAATCCGCGCGGCCTCTACGGCGTCTATGCGCGGCTGCGCGCGCGGCTCGACGAAATCGCCCAGGCGGCGCGCGGCCCGAAGCGCGAGCCGTTCGCCTCGCAACTCCCGTCCGTCGAGGCGCTGCCCACGCTGGAGGCGCTCTGCGAGCCCGGCGACGACGGCCGCTACCCCGCGCTCACCGCTCTGTGCGACAGCCTCGCCGAGCGGATGGCCGCGATGTCGAACGAGATCAGCGCGCGCTGGTTCAGCCACGCCGTGCCGCTCGCCGCGCAGGTCTGGTCATGAACGGCACGCGCCTCGCGGTCACGCACCGCACGACCTACCGCTATTCGACGCTCGTCGAGACCGCGCAGCATCTCGCGACCATCCGCCCGCTCGATCTTCCCTGGCAGCGCGTGCTCACGCACCGCGAGCGTATCGAACCCGCGCCGTCGTATCAGACGAGCCGCCGCGACGCCTTCGGCAACGAGGTGCTCTACTTCTCGTTCGACGCGCCGCACGACTACCTGCAGATGACGAGCGAAACGAGCGTGCTGCTCTCGTCGCGCTACGCAACGCTCGATGCAGACGGCACGCCGGTCTGGGAAGAGGTCGCACAAACGCTGCGTTACACGGCGGGCGGCGCCTTCCATGCGGAGTCGGAGTTCTGCTGCGCCTCGCCGAATATCGCCTTGCTGCCGGAATTGCGCGCTTACGCGCTGGAGAGTTTCGCGCCCGGCGCGCCGGTTCTGGCCGGTGCGATCGACCTGATGCATCGCATCCACGCCGATTTCGCCTACCGCCCCTCGGCGACGTCATTCGACACGCCCGCCGCGCGCGCATTCGAATTGCGCCATGGCGTGTGTCAGGATTTCGCCCAGGTGATGATCGGCTGCCTGCGCTCGCTCGGGCTCGCCGCGCGCTACGTAAGCGGCTATCTGCGCAACGACCCGCCCGAAGGCGCTCAACCGATGATCGGCGCGGACGCCTCGCATGCATGGGTGTCGCTGTACGTGCCTGCGGCGCCGTCTGCACCGACCGCCGGCTGGATCGATCTCGATCCGACCAACGACGTGCTCGCCGACCAGGGCCACGTGACGCTCGCCATCGGCCGCGATTACACCGACGTGTCGCTCCTGCGCGGCGTCATTCTTGGCGGGGGCGCGCATCAGGTGGATGTGGCGGTCAATGTGAGCGCGGAATGACAGCCGCGCTCAGACCCAGCGTCGAAGCGACGCCGACGGGTTCATTCAGGTCTCGCACGGCGGCTTCAACGAGCGGAAGTCCCTTGCGCACATGGCTGCTCGAAGGAAAGAGCAACACGCACTGGCAACCAATGCTTGCGCTCGCTGTCGGCAACCACGAACTCAGGCGCAAAGCCTTCCCCGCTCAAACGCTGGGATAAACCCACGAAGCGCCGCGCCAGCCAGCGCTTGTCGGCCGTGCTGGCCTCCGGATGCACCGCCACGCGTTGGGCGTAACGGCGGTGCCGAAACTCCAGCGGCGCACGAATGCCGTTTGTGCGTGACTCACACGGGCGGGTTGTGGCATCGGTTACGTGTCCAGGCGGGTTTCGGCTATGGACACGCATGGTGCCACTGTGGCGCGCTTTGCAGATTACGTGATCTTTCTGCGGATTTCTTCCGCGCCACGCCAGCGCGCCTGAACGTTACGGGACCCATTACGCGTTAAGAAATAGCAATGTTTCCGGAGTTCGAGAATGCGACGCCACCTGCTACGCTGGTCTCGCCTGACATTGCGCGGGAAGCCTCGACCGCAGATGAAGGGTGCTTTACCTTCAACCCTTTGCATACCCGGCGAACCGCCGGGTTTTTTTTATCCACGTGCAGCGGCCAGGTCCAGATCGGGAAGCGCGTCGTCGGGGCAAAAAACATAACCGTCCCGGTAACGCGTTTGAATATATTGGCGGCCGCAAGGCGACAGGCCGAGCAACTTGCGCAGACGAAAGACGACAACGTCGACGCTGCGCGCGTGAAGCGACGAATTGCGATCGATCATGCTCACGATGCGCTCACGTGAAAGCGGCCGCCGGCGGTTCGCGGCGAACACCGCGAGCACGGCGAGCACCAGGGGAGGCGCGGGAATCTTGAGGCCGTCCCGGAACAGTTGATTGTCGATGGCGTCGAGTTCGAAGCCGTCGAAGACGTACTTCGTCTCCCTGCGCGGCGACGCGGGATAGTCGATCTTGCAGCGCAATGCGTGGTGCAGGCGCGCGAGCAGTTCGCGAGGGTCGAACGGATCGACCATGTAGTCGTTGGCGCCGAATTCGAAGGCGAGCACCTTGTCGGCCACGTCGGCGGACTGGCTCACGACGATGGCGGGCGTCAGCCACCCTCGCTCACGCAGCGTGCGCAGCGCTGCAATGCCGTCGATCTTGAGCGCATCGTGCCGCACGATGATGAGCGAAGGCGTTTCTCGCGCGAGACGCTGCTCCAGCCGCTCGACGCCATACAGCACCGACACCGCGATCTGCTGACGCTGCAAATAAGTACGCAGGTCGTCCCGATATGCCTGATCGGGTTCGACAAGCAGCACGTGAATGTCCATCGATCTGTCCCTTCCTCTGAGATGCGCGTCTTTCCATTCGGATCCCGCGCACGAACGCATGGATGCGCTTCGATCTGCAGCGGATCATACGGAACAACGGTGCAGGAAAAAGAAGGGAAATCTGGAGAAAATGTGGATTCGGACGGGCCACGTACACCTTGCGGTACGCTTCGGGCGAAAATAGTGCCGAATAATTTCGCACTCACCTTTATTGCTCCCTGCTGAACCCGTCATGAAAGTCAGCGTCACCTCCAAACTCTTCCTCGCGATTCTTTCGGCTTGCGTGCTCGCCGCCGTGGCCATGGGCGTCGCGATCCGGACGAGTTTCGAATTCGGCTTCGTGGATTTTCTGCAGGAGCAAAGTGCGAGCGAACTGTCGGCGCTCCAGCAGGAACTCGAAGCCTCGTACGCCCAGCATGGCAATTGGGATTTCGCTCGCGAGCCCGCGCAAGACCGGCCGCCGTTCGATGGCGGCCCGCCGCCTGGTGCGCCGCCCGGCGATGCGCGCCCGCCCGATGCGCCGGACGGCTTCCACGGCGGCGACGGCAACGGTGGCCCCTTCGCCCCCGGCCTTGCCGGGCGCCCGCGGCCGTTTCGCCCGCCCTACACGCTTTACGACGCGAACATGAAGCTCGTCACGAGCGCGGGTCCGCCCCCGCCGCCCGACGCCGTGCGCCATCCGCTGCGCGTCAAGGGTCAAACGGTCGGCTGGATCGCGGTGGCGGGACCCACCTCGCTCATCAATCAGGCGGAGCAGCGCTTCAAGGACCGCCAGCTGCAGGCGACTTGGATCATCGTGGGCTTTACCGCGTTGCTCTCCGCCGCCATGTCGATCATCCTCGCGCGCACGCTGCTCACACCGATCAAGCGGATCGTCACGGCCACGCATCGCCTCGCGGGCGGCGACTACGCCACGCGCGTGCCGGCCAAAGGCAGCGACGAATTGCAGATGCTCGCGAGCGATTTCAACCGGCTCGCGGCGTCGCTCGAAAAAGCCGAAAGCGACCGCCGCGACTTTATCGCCGATATTTCGCATGAGCTGCGCACGCCCCTCTCGGTGCTGCGCGGCGAACTCGAGGCGATCGAGGACGGTGTGCGCCGGCCCGACGCGGCGACCATCACTTCTCTGCAGTCCGAAGTAGCGATGCTCAGCCAGTTGATCGACGATCTTTACGAGCTATCGCTGGCGGACATCGGCCAGCTTTCGTTCGAAAAAGTGCCGCTCGATCTCGTGCCCATCGTCGAAGCGGCATGCGACGTATTTCGCGAGCGCCTCGCCGCCAAAGACATCTCGCTGGAATTCGGTCCGGACGACGCACATGCAACGCTCTCGGGCGATCCTTATCGCCTCACGCAGGTCTGGAAAAACCTGCTGGAAAACGCGCTGCGCTACACCAATGCCGGTGGCCGCGTGAGGCTCTCGGTCACGTCGAACGACAACGACATCTATGTCGACGTTCAAGACTCGTTTCCGCCGGTTCCCGCGCCGCTGCTGCCGCATCTGTTCGACCGGTTCTTCCGCGTCGATCCATCGCGCAGCCGTCAAAGCGGCGGCGCGGGTCTCGGGCTCGCATTGTGCAAGCACATCGTGGAGCAGCACGGCGGCACCATCGAGGCATCGCGCTCCCCGCTTGGCGGGCTGCGGATCCTGGTCCAACTTCCTCGCCTACACATGCATCATGATTGATCCGACCACGCGGCCATCCATACTCATCGTCGAAGACGAGCCGAAGCTCGCGGCCCTGCTCGCCGACTACCTCGCGAAGGAGGATTTCGCCACGACGATCCTGGCCGACGGCCGCGAGGTCGTGCCCTACGTGCGCGAACATCAACCGTCGATGGTGCTGCTCGACCTGATGTTGCCCGGACGCAGCGGCCTCGACGTGTGCCGCGAACTCCGCACGTTCTCCGCGATACCCGTGATGATCATCACGGCGCGCGTGGACGAAATCGACCGTTTGCTCGGGCTCGAACTGGGTGCCGACGACTACGTGTGCAAACCGTTCAGTCCGCGTGAAGTCGTGGCGCGCGTCAAGGCGATCCTGCGCCGGGCCGAGCTGCTTGCGCGGGCGCACCAGGAAGCGGAGGGCACCGTCGCCTCACCGTTTTCAATCGACGTTGCGCAACACGCCGTGCGCCTGGACGGTCGGGATCTGCACCTCACACCCATCGAGTTTCGTTTGCTCGCGCTATTGCATTCGGGCCCGGGCCGCATTTATGCGCGCGACTTTCTTCTGCGCGCGCTATACGACGATCACCGTATCGTGGCCGATCGCACGATCGACTCGCACGTCAAGAACCTGCGGCGCAAGATCCAGTCGATCCGGCCCGAGCAGGACATGATTCGCTCAATCTACGGTGTGGGTTATCGCCTCGAGATCGCGCCTGCCGGCGAATGAATTTGACAGGCTGTACACCGACAAATTCGGATCGAACGAAAAGCGTCGCTAGATAGGCTAAATGTATTGGCGCGCCGGACGCGCGATGCAGTCTAATGGCCTTCCCGCGTTCCCCTCTATACGCATGGAGGCATCGATGAACCAGCACGCCACAGAAGAACTCGTAAAGGCGATTGCAGCCGAGACCCATGCTCCCATGGAGACCGTTTCCAGGATGTACGAAGAAACCTGGGCGGCATTCAGCGACGGCGCGCGCATCATGGATTACCTGAGCGTGCTGGTCGCGCGGCGTGTGCGCGAAAATCTTCGGAGTTTGCGCAGCGACGCGCACTAGGCTGACCAGGCCTCGAACGCTCAGCGTGGCTGGAGACAGGCGCGCAATGCATGCGCGCCTGCATTCCATTGCAGGTTAAGGTGCGATCGGCTTGCCGCTCGCGTCCTTGACCTTCTCCTTCCACTGCGACTTGATTTCGCTGACGACCGACTCCGGCAGCGAGATGTAGTCGAGGCTATCGGCGGCGGACGAGCCGTTCTTGAAGGCCCAGTCGAAGAACTTGAGCGTTTCCTTGCCCTGGTCCGGCTTGTCCTGTGCCGTGTGCAGCAGCACGAAGGTCGCGCCGACCACCGGCCATGCGTCCTTGCCCGGCTCGTTCGTGAGGATCTGGTAGAACGACTTCTTCCAGTCCGCGCCGGCGGCCGCTGCCTTGAACGTTTCGGTGCTCGGCTGAACGACTGCGCCCGCTTCGTTCTTCATCGCGGCGTAGACCATATGGTTCTGCTTGGCGTACGCCCACTCGACGTAGCCGATCGCGCCCGGCAGACGCTGCACGAAGGCTGCCACGCCGTCGTTGCCCTTGCCGCCCGTGCCCGTCGGCCAGCTCACGGTCGTGCCTTCGCCGACCTTGCTCTTCCACTCGGGGTTGACCTTCGAGAGGTAGTTCGTCCAGATGAAGCTGGTGCCCGAGCCGTCGGCGCGGCGGACCACGGCGATGTCGAGATCAGGCAGCTTGACCTTCGGGTTCAGCGCGACGATGGCCGGATCGTTCCACTTCTTGATCTTGCCGAGGTAGATGT
>NZ_JAPMAL010000049.1:0-47215 GCF_026343935.1 Paraburkholderia sp. CNPSo 3076
CACTGACCGACTGATGCCGGTACAGCGCCAGCGCGATCACCAGCCACACCACCTGCTGCGCTGGCAGGCGGCGCCGCCGGATGCTGGCGCTGCCGCTGGCCTGAACTGCCTGTTCAATCCATTCATATGGCAGATGCTGGCCCAGCCGATCCCATTCGAACGGCGGGTGCGCATCGACAAGAAGAGGAAGGTCGTCAACCAGCATGGCGACGAAAGTTAACACCGTCGCGCCCTGTTTACAACAGGCGCTCGCCACAAACAAAAATGCCGTTCAGTTGCTTAACTGAACGGCATTACGGCTTTCGCCGGCTTTTTTTGCAACCGCATGCGTACGCGGGTCAAAACCCGAACACATTCAGCAGCACGATATTCGCCGCGAGGATGCCCAGCGCCGTGGGCACCTGCACGCGTATCACCGCGTTCTTGTCGGGCAGCTCCAGCAGCGCCGCGGGCACCATGTTGAAGTTCGCGGCCATCGGCGTCATCAGCGTGCCGCAGTAGCCCGAGAACATGCCGATGGCGGCCATCATCGCCGGATTGACGTGGAACACGCCCACCAGCACCGGCACGCCCACGCCGCCGGTCATCACCGGAAACGCGGCGAAGCCGTTGCCCATGATGATCGTGAAGAGCGCCATGCCCACGCAATAGACCACTACGGCGACGAAGCGCACGTCCATGTTGATGTACGACGTCGTCACGTGCGCCACGGCCTTGCCCACGCCCGCGTCCGAGAACACGAGGCCGAGCATGCCGAGCATCTGCGGCAGGACGGCGGCCCACGAGAGCGCATCGACGAGGCGGCGCGTTTCCTTCATCGACTGGCCGACGCTATCGCGCGTGATGATGCAGGCGATGACGAGCGCGATCACGCAGCCGATGCCGAAGCCGATCAGCGTGACGTTCTTCGGGTCGATGAGCGCCTTGCCACCGAATACGAGATGGCTGGCCGCGAGCGTGAGCACAACGGTAATGACGGGAATGGTGAGCGCGGGCACGAAAAGCTTGTTGCCGAGCCGCTTGGCGCTGGCAATACGCGTTTCGAGCGCAAGCACCTTGGGCTTGGCGGCCGTCACGCCGCCGAGACCCGCGATGAGCGCCATGGCGAGCACCAGCACGCCCACGACTTCGGCGGGCAGCAGGTCGCCGACGAGAAAGATGAGCGCGTAGAGCAGCCAGAAGCCGCCCGCCGTGAAGCGGCGCGGATGCTCGCGGTCCATCACGATCATGCCGCCGACGATCAGCAGCACGATGCCGAGCAGCCAGAAGAGCCAGTTGAGGGTGAGCGTCATGCTTCGTCTCCCTGCGCACGGTCTGCACCCTTGGTGTCGATCGCGCCGCGCGTGCCGCCCAGTTCGCGTTCGAGCTTGCGGTCGAGCAGCCAGAGCCGCGCGCCGTGAATCAGAAACGCGCAGATCGCCGTGGGAATGCCCCAGAACGCCACATGGATCGGCTCGACCGAAACGCCCGCTTCCTTGAGCAGCGTGACCATCAGCACGATCGCGCCGAACGCGACGAAGATGTCCTCGCCGAAGAAGAGGCCCACGTTGTCGGTCGCGGCCGAGTAGGCGCGCAGCTTGTAGCGCACGGCGTCGGAGAGCTTGCCGAAGCGGTTTTCGGTGGCGCCCTCGGCCATCGGCGCGATGAGCGGGCGCACCATCTGCGGATGGCCGCCGAGGCCCGTCAAGCCGACGGCGGCGGTCAGTTCGCGCACGAGCAGATAGACGATGAGCAGACGCCCGGCGGTGGCCGCCTTGATGCTGCCGATCCAGATCTGCGCTCGCTCACGCAGGCCGTGGCGCTCCAGCAGCCCGATCACGGCGAGCGGCAACAGGATGATGAGCGGAATGTTGCGGGTCTTGATGAAGCCGGTGCCGATGGCGGCGAGAATCTTCGCGACCGGAAAGCCCGCGGCGAAACCGGTGACGACGGCCGCCGCGGCGACGATCAGCATCGGATTGAAGCGTAACAGGAAGCCGGCGATGATGACGGCCACGCCGATCAGCGGCCATAAGTTGACGGTGCTCTGCATGTGGATCTCCAAACGTATTGGCTTGTCGTTGATTGCCACGGATAGCGGCGTTGACTTCGCGGCTCTGATGGCCATTCGTACAACTGCGAACCTGCTGGGTACAACTACGCTTGGCAAGCTTGCGCTGCCGAGAGACTGCCTTGTGAAAACCTTCGGTGATACGGCTCGAGCGGCGCGCGGCGCATGCCGCGCGCTTTGCTGCATTCAAACGCGTGCGTCAGGCTTCGCCGGCCCCCGCCGCGCGCACGCCGATGCCTGCGTCGTCGAGCGCCGTGCGGATGCGCCGCGCGAACGCGAGCGCGTGCGGGCCGTCGCCGTGCAGGCAAATGGTCTGCGCGTTGAGCGGCACCCAGGCGCCGTTCACGGCCTGCACGCGCTGCTCGCGGATCATCGCGAGCGTGCGCGCGAGCACGGTGTCTTCGTCGTCGAGCAATGCGCCCGGCTCGCTGCGCGGCACGAGCGAGCCGTCCGCGCGATAGCCGCGGTCGGCGAACACTTCCTCGATCGCCACGAGCCCCGCTTCGCGCGCAGCCGTCACAAGGCCGCTGCCCGCGAGCGCGAACACCGTCACGGACGGATCGAAGTCGTGCACGGCGCAGACGATGGCCTCGGCGATCTGCGGGTCGCGCGCGGCCTGGTTGTAGAGCGCGCCGTGCGGCTTCACGTGGGCGATGCGTCCGCCTTCGGCCTGGGCGATCGCGGAGAGCGCGCCGAGTTGATACAGCACGCCCGCGTAGATTTCCTCGGGCGGCAGGTTCATTTCCTTGCGGCCGAAGTTCTCGGGGTCGTTGAAGCTCGGATGCGCGCCGATCGACACGCCTTTTTCCACGGCCCAGCGCACGCATTCGCGCATGGCGTTGGCGCCGCCCGCGTGCCAGCCGCACGCGATGTTGGCGGAGCTCACGAGGTCGAGCAGCGCCTCGTCGGAGCCGCAGCCTTCGCCGAGATCGGCGTTCAGATCGATGGTGGTCATGATGTGTTCCTCTTGCTGCTCGTCTTACCGATGGTGCTTGAAAATCACGCGCTCGCGGCCGCGTTCGCGCGGCGGCTCGCAAGGCGTTCGTCGTGCATGGCGATCGCGGTGTCGATCTGCCGCAAATACGCCCGTTCCTCTTCCAGCGCCGCACGCGCGGCGGCCGGCGTCGCTTCCACGAAACGCACGCCCCCGGTGAGCCGCACCTGGGCGAGCTTCCACCAGTCGGCGCGAATCACGGAGCCGATCTTCGGGTAGCCGCCCGTGGTCTGCGCGTCGGCCATCAGCACGATGGGCTGGCCGCTCGGCGGCACCTGGATCGTGCCGGGCAGGACGGCGTGCGAGAGCAGGTCCGCGCTGTTCGCGCGCGCGAGCGGCGTGCCCGTGAGCCGGAAGCCCATGCGGTTGCTGTTGGGCGTGATCTGCCATTCGTCGGACCACAGCGCGCGCTGCGCCTCGGGGGTGAAGCTGTCGTACTCGGGGCCGCGCAGCACGCGCACGGGCACGGCCCACGCCATGCCGTCCGGATGGCGTCCGCGCCGGTGATGCGGCTCGTCCGCGAGCGCGAAGTTGCACCACACGGGCGCCTTCACGCCGAAGGCCGGCGCGCCCGGGTCGAGCGCGGCGCGCTCGCGGCCCGGCGCGAACGAGGCGCCCGTGGCGAGACGGTCGCCGTCTTTGAGCGCGCGGCCCGCGAGGCCGCCGAAGCCCGCCGCGAGGTCGGTGCTGCGCGAGCCGAGCATGGGCAGGACGTCAATGCCGCCGGCCACGCACACATAGGCGCGCATGCCGCGCTTCGCGCCGTTCAGCACGAGTTCCTCGCCGGCGGCCACGGGCAGGCTCCACCACGACCAGACCGGGCGGCCGCCGAGCGTCGCGCCGAAGTCCGTGCCGGTAATGGCGACGCGCGTGGCGCGCGCAAAGCGCAGCGCGACGGGGCCGAAGGTGATTTCCACGCCGGCGGCGTCGGGGCGGTTGCCGACGAGGCGGTTGCCCACTTCGAGCGCGAGCGCATCGAGCGCGCCGCCGGTGGCGACGCCCAGATGCCGGTAGCCGGGGCGGCCGAGATCCTGGACCGTGGTGAGCAGGCCCGCGCGTAATACTTCGATCATGCGTGGAGCTCCGCGATGGTGAAACGCACGCGGTCGCCTGGCATGAGCAGCGAAGGCGGATTGCGCGAAGCGTCGAAGAGCTTCGCAGCGGTGCGGCCGATCAGTTGCCAGCCGCCTGGCGAGGCGGCCGGATAAATGCCCGTCTGCTCCCCGCCGATGCCCACCGATCCGGCCGGGACGGCAATGCGCGGCTCGCGGCGGCGCGGCGTGTGCAGCGCGGGTTCGAGACCGCCGAGATAGGCGAAGCCGGGTTGAAAGCCGAGAAAGAACACCGTGTAGACGCCCGCGGCATGGCGCGCGGCGACGTCGGCGGCGGCGAGCGCGCAGTGCTGCGCGACGGCTTCGAGATCGGGGCCGTCTGCGCCGCCATAGACCACCGGTATCTCGACTTCGCTGCCTGCTGCGCTCGCGTCTTCGGCGTCGCGCCAGGCGTTGCGCAGCGCGCCGGCGAGCGCCGCGGCGTCGGCTGCGAGCGGATCGAAGGTGATCGTCAGGTTGTTCATGCCGGGCACCACCTCGCGCACCGGCGCCCAGCCGCGCGCGAGCGCAGCGACGGCCCAGACGCGGCGCTGGACCTCGAGCGTGGCGGGCGGCGGCGCTTCACAGACGAGCGCTTCGTCACCGAGAGGAAAAATGCGAGGGTCAGAATTCGGCATGTTGGATCGATGAGGGGACGGGTTCGACCGGTCGAAAATGGGCGCACCGGACGGCCGGTGCCTTCCTTCCTAGCGTACATTGTCGATAAATTATCTACAATTTATCAATAAGCGTTTTCGCCAGGCGCACCGAAAGTACACTGCAATTACACTCACGCCACGCCGCTTTGCCTTTTCGAACACCGACTACCGGGTTATCTGCCATGTCGCGCCAGCCGACCAAGATCGTTTCGTCCGAACATCTCGTCTCCGAGTCGAGCGCCGAGCTTTCCGAGTTCGAGTACGCGCTCATCATGGCGAGCAACGCGTTCAACCGCTGGATGGTGCGCTGCATGTCGGCGGCGGGCGTGAAGGACATGACGCCGATCGAGGTGTCGCTGCTCCATCACGTCGGCCATCGCGAGCGGCGCAAAAAGCTCGCGGATATCTGCTTCGTGCTCAACATCGAGGACACCCACGTGGCCACGTATGCGTTGAAGAAGCTCGTCTCCAGAGGGTATGTAAAAAGCGAAAAGACCGGCAAGGAAGTCTTCTTTTCGGTTACGCCGGAAGGCCATGCGCTGTGCCTGCGCTACCGCGACGTGCGCGAGAGCTGCCTCATTGCGACGCTCAAGGAAAGCGGCCTCACGAACCAGCAGATCGGCGACGCCGCGCAACTCATGCGCAATGCGTCGGGGCTCTATGACACGGCCGCGCGCGCGGCGGCTTCGCTTTGAGCGGCTAAGGCGCTTTCAGCGCTCGCGTGAACGTTGGCAAAGATGCGTGGCGGCTTCGGTCACCACGGCGTCGAGCGGCAGGTCGTGCGCCTCGCGCGCGAGCACGCCGTCGTCGATGCGGCACGCTTCATACGCAATGCCAACCGTGATGGGCAACGCCTCGCCTGGCCAGGCGGCCAGCGTGCGGTCGTAGTAGCCGCCGCCGTAGCCGAGGCGATAGCCGTCGCGATCGAAACCCACGCAGGGCACGAAGAGAAGATCGGGCACGATCCGTTCCTGCGCTTGCGGCTCGAGGATTCCGTGATGGCCTTCGCGCATTGGTGCCTCGGGCGTCCAGGCGTGAAAGACGAGCGGCGTGTGGCGTTCGGGAATAGCGGGCAGGGCGGCGCGGCGTGACGCATCGGCGGCGAGCCAGGCGGTGATCCAGGCGCGCGCATCGAACTCGCCGCGCAAGGGCCAATAGAACCCGATCGAACGCGGCAAAAATTGCGCGACGAGCGCATCGAGACGAGCCGCGAGTGACGCACCGATTGCCACGTCGGAAGCCGCCTCAATGCGCCGAGGAAGCAGCCTTGCACGCCAGTCCTTTTTGGATTCCGTGTGAGGGTTGCGTGCTATGCTTGGGTTCACCTCGCGCTCCAGAAATAACGATGTCCAAACGCCTTGTCCGAGTATATCGCGCGGTCGGTCTCGCACTGACTGCAGCGGCACTCGTAGCATGCAGCACGGCGGACGCCGTGCGCCCCGTCGCACTGCCCGTAGGCGCAGTCCTTTCCAGCGACGATCAGACTTTCATCCAGCTTCGCGAAGCCGCGCGCAACAACGATCCCGCGCGCGCCGCGCAACTCGCGGCGATGATTCCCGATTACCCGGCGCCGTCGTATCTCGAATACTTCCAGCTCAAGCCGCAGCTGTTCGATTCGCAGGGCCACGCGCGCATCGACGCGCCTGACGCGCCGGTGCTGTCGTTCCTGCAGCGCTACGACGGCCAGGCAATCGCCGACCGCATGCGCAACGACTTTCTGACCGTGCTCGGCGCGCGCCACGACTGGGCGAACTTCGACCAGCAATATGCGCGCTTCGTGCTCAACGACGACACTCAGGTGAAGTGCTACGCGCTGGAGTCGCGTGCGGCGCGCGGCGAGAACGTCGCGAATGACGCGCGCGCGCTGCTCACCGAGCCGCGCTATTACGGCGACGGCTGCGTCGATCTCATCACCGCGCTTGCCATCAAAGGTCAGTTCTCGAGCGACGACGTCTGGCAGCAGATTCGCCTTTCCTACGAGCAGAACCAGACCTCGACCGGCGCCAAGCTGCTCGACGGCCTTTCGCAGCGTCCCGATCCGACCGCGTTCAGCCAGGCCGTGAGCACGCCGCCGCTCACGCTCGCGCAAGGCGTTTCCGGCGATCCGCAGTCGCATCAGCTCGCGCTGCTGGCCATCACCGCGATGGCGCGCAACGACCCGGCCATGGCCGCGGCCACGTTCGCCACCGTCGCACCGCAGCTCGCGTCGCCGGAGCGGGCGATCGGCTGGGGCACGATCGGCTATCAGGGCGCACTGAAGCGTCTGCCCGCCGCACTCGACTGGTATCGCCTCTCGGCCAACGCGCCGCTCTCGAGCCCGGCTTACGAATGGCGTACGCGCGCCGCGCTGCTGGGCGGCGACTGGACCATGGTGCGCTGGTCGATCGAACAGATGCCGGCCGCGCTGCGCGCGCAGCCGTCGTGGGTCTACTGGCACGCACGCGCGCTCAAGCAGGCCGGCGAAACGGGGCAGGCGAACCAGGAATTCGCGTCGATCTCGCAGGGCTATAACTTCTACGGCCAGCTCGCCACCGAAGAACTCGGCCAGAAGATCACCATCCCGCCGAAGACCACGGTGAGCGACGCCGAAATCGCCCAGGCTGCGCAAACACCGGGCTTCGCGCTCGCGCAGCGCTTCTACGCGCTGAATCTGCGGCTCGAAGGCAATCGCGAATGGAACTGGCCGCTGCGCGGCATGAGCGATCGGCAGCTGCTCGCCGTCGCCGAATACGCGAAGCGCATCCAGCTGCTCGACCGCACCGTCAACACGGCCGACCGCACGCAAACGGAGCACGACTTCTCGCTGCGCTATCTCGCGCCGTTCCGCGACGTCGTGGAGCGCGACGCGCAAACCAACGGCCTCGATGTCGAATGGGCCTACGGCCTGATTCGCCAGGAATCGCGTTTCATTCTCAACGCGAAATCGGGCGTGGGCGCGAGCGGTCTCATGCAGATCATGCCGGCCACGGCGCAGATGGTGGCGAAGAAAATCGGCCTCGGGCCCCTGTCGCGCGACCAGCTCAACGATCTCGACACCAATATCCTGCTCGGAACGAACTATTTGTCGATGATCTACAATCAGTTCGACGGCTCCGCTGTGCTCGCCACCGCGGGCTACAACGCCGGGCCGGGCCGCCCGCGCGCATGGCGCCAGACTTTGCAGGGCGGCGTCGAGGGCGCCATCTTCGCGGAAACCATTCCGTTCCAGGAAACCCGCGATTACGTGAAAAACGTGTTGTCGAACACGGTCTACTATGCGGCGCTGTTCGAGGGCCGTCCGCAATCGCTGAAGGCGCGTCTCGGCTATATCTCGCCGTAAGCGCCGGGCCGTTACGCCGCGCCGCTTCCCTTCATACGGAAACGCGCGCGGCATGACGGCACGCTGCGTGCTCCGTCTTCGGGCTGGCGCGCTGCGGGACGAACCGGACCTCGTACGCGGCGGCGCCGTCTGCCCGAGGAGGTCGAAGATGAGACATCAAGCCATTGCGGTCATCGGCGGTTCGGGATTCATCGGCAGCCATCTCGTCAACGCGCTCGTCGAGGCGGGCAAGGACGTGCGCGTCGCCACCCGCCGCCGCTACAACGCCCGCCATCTCACCCTGCTGCCCGTCGACGTGATCGAGGCCGATGTGTCCGATCCGGTCGCGCTCGCGGCCTTCGTCGAAAATGCGGACGCGGTCATCAATCTCGTCGGCACGCTCAACGGCGGGCGCGGCGATCCCTACGGCCCGGGCTTCGCGAAGCTGCACGTCGACTTGCCGACGAAGATCGTCGCCGCCTGCGAGGGCAAGGGCGTGCATCGCCTTATCCACATCAGCGCCATCGGCGCCGACCCGCGCGGGCCGAGCATGTACCTGCGCTCGAAGGGCGACGGCGAGAAAGCCGTGCACGCGGCCACGGCGCTCGCCACGACCATCTTCCGGCCTTCCGTCGTGTTCGGTCCCGAGGACACCTTCCTGAACCGTTTCGCGCTCCTGCAGCGGCTCTTTCCGATGATTCCGCTCGCCATGCCCGACGCGAAGTTCCAGCCGGTGTTCGTGGGCGATGTGTCGAAGGCGATCGTCAACGTGCTCGATCTCGACGCCGCGAGCGGGCACACTTACGAACTCGGCGGCCCGACGGTCTACACGCTCGAACAGTTGCTGCAGTATTGCGGCGACGTGGTGGGCCGCCACGCACGCATCATGCGGCTGCCCGACGCGTTTGGGCGCCTGCAGGCGCTGTCGTTCGAGATGGCGCCGGGCGTGCCGGTGCTCACGCGCGATAATCTCGATTCGATGAAGGTGGACAGCGTGCTGACCGGGCCGCTCGCACCCGAGCTCGATATCGAGCCCGCGAGCATCGAGACGATCGCGCCGCTCTATCTCGCCGACGCGTCGCTGCGTTCGCGGTTGAACATCTTTCGCGCCCATGCCGGTCGATAGCCGAACGCGGACTATCAGCCGGCGCTCTTTCAACTCACAACGGTCATTGGAACAATGAAGCTCGTAATCGGAGACAAGAACTATTCGTCGTGGTCGATGCGCCCGTGGGTGCTACTCAAGCACTTCGGCATCGCGTTCGAGGAAGTGCTGATCGAGCTCGACGAGCCGGCCACCAAGTCCTCGATCCTGGCGTTCTCGGCCTCGGGCAAGGTACCGTGCCTCGTTGGCGACGACGGCTTCGCCGTGTGGGATTCGCTCGCGATTGCCGAGACCCTCGCCGAGCGCTTCCCGCAGCACGCGCTGTGGCCGCGCGACGCGAACGCGCGCGCCCGCGCGCGCAGCGTGAGCGCGGAGATGCATGCGGGCTTCGGCGAAGTGCGCAACCACATGCCGATGAACATCCGCAAGGTGAAGCCGGGTGCAGGCGCGACGCCTGGCGCGCTCGCCGACGTCGCGCGCATCGACGCGCTCTGGCGCGAGTGCCTGGCCGCGAGCGGCGGCCCGTTCCTGTTCGGCGAATTCAGCATTGCCGACGCGATGTACGCGCCGGTCGTCATGCGCTTCAACAGCTACCAGCCGAAGCTCTCGCCCGAAGCGGCGGCGTACGCGCAGCGCGTGAGCGCACTGCCCGCGGTGGCCGAGTGGGTCGAAGCGGCGCGCCGCGAAACGCACATCGTCGCCGACGACGAACGCGACGACGAATGAAGATCTATGTCGTAGGCGGCGCGATCCGCGACGAGATGCTCGGGCTGCCCGTGCGCGACCGCGACTATGTCGTGGTGGGCGCGACGCCCGAGCAGATGGCCGCGCAGGGCTATCGTCCGGTGGGCAAGGACTTTCCGGTCTTTCTGCATCCCGAAACGCAAGAGGAGTACGCGCTTGCGCGCACCGAGCGCAAGACGGCGGCGGGCTATCACGGCTTCCAGTTCTTCTACGCGCCCGACGTGACGCTGGAGGAAGACCTCGCGCGGCGCGATCTCACCATCAACGCGATGGCGCGCGAAGTGCAGCCGGGCGGCGTGCTCACGGGAGCGGTCGTCGATCCGTTCGGCGGCGCGCGCGATCTCGAAGCGCGCGTGTTTCGCCACGTAAGCGACGCGTTTCTCGAAGACCCCGTGCGCATTCTGCGCATCGCGCGCTTTGCGGCGCGTTTCGCCGATTTCACCGTCGCGCCCGAAACGCTCGAACTCATGCGCGCGATGGTCGCGTCGGGCGAAGTCGATTCACTCGTGCCCGAACGCGTATGGCAGGAAATCGCCCGCGGTCTCATGGAAGCGAAGCCTTCGCGCATGTTCGAGGTGCTGCGCGATTGCGGCGCGCTCGCGCGGGTGCTGCCCGAGGTCGACGTGCTGTGGGGCGTGCCGCAGCGCGCGGACTATCACCCGGAAATCGATACGGGCGTGCACGTGATGATGGTGATCGACCATGCGGCCGCGCAGGGCTACACGCTGCCGGTGCGCTTCGCGGCGCTCACCCACGATCTCGGCAAGGGCACGACGCCCGAGGACGTGCTGCCGCGTCACATCGGCCACGAAGGGCGCAGCGTCGATCTGCTCAAACCGCTGTGCGATCGCCTGCGCGTGCCCAACGACTGTCGCGAGCTGGCGGTGCTGGTCGCACGCGAGCACGGCAACGTGCATCGCGTGATGGAGATGGGCGCGGCGGCGCTCGTGCGCATGCTCGAACGTTGCGACGCGCTGCGCAAACCCGCGCGTTTTGCCGAGGCGCTGCAGTCCTGCGAGGCAGATTTACGCGGGCGGCTGAACTGGGAGAACGCGCCTTATCCGCAGGCGGAGCGCCTGCGTCTGGCGCTCGTGGCCGCGCGCGGCGTGGATGCGGGGGCGATTGCGCGCTCGATCGAACGCGGCGGCGCCGAGAAGATCAAGGAAGCCGTGCACGAGGCGCGCGTGGCGGCGGTGGAAGGCGCGCTCGCGACGGCTTGAGCCGTTGAGTGCGCGCTCAGAGCGCGCGCACGAGAAACGAAAGCGCCATCGAAAGCACGAGCGTCGACATGAAGGGCAGCGGATACTCGCGGCCGAAAATGCGCAGCGTGATGTCGCCGGGCAGGCGCCCGATGCCAAGCTTTTTGAGCCACGGTTGGGCGCTCGAGAGAATCGCCACGGCGATGAAGGTGGTGAGAAACCAGCGGATCATGGTCGCGTGGCGTGAGCGTCAGAGTGTGTGGCTGCGGTCGCCGCGGGCGAACGCCGCGATGGTCTCGTCGATGCCGCGCGAAAACGCGATCACCTTGAACAGCTCGCCCATCTCACTTTCCGAAACGAGTTTCTGCACCGCGTTCGCGGCGGGCAGGAAGCGCTGTGCGTCGCGCGGATCGATCTCGCTCAGCACTTCGGTAATACCCGCGTTCATCAGAAAGCGCGCCTGCGTGGTGTAGCCGAGCAGGTCCGCGCCCGCTTCGACGCCCGCTTCGGCAATGCCCGAGAATTCCACGTGCGCGGTGATGTCCTGCAAACCGGGATAGAGGAACGGGTCGCCATGCGCGCGGTGCCGGTAGTGGCACATCAGCGTGCCCTGCGCGCGCTGCGCATGGTAGTACTCGTGGCGCGGAAAGCCATAGTCGATGAAGAACGCCGCGCCGCGCTGGAGCATCGCGCAAACGGTGCGCGTGAACGCGAGTGCGGCTTCGTGCGTTTCGGTCACGTAGTCTTCGCTGCCTTCCACGCCCGCGAGCGCGCTTTCGGGCCAGTTGGCGTCGCGCCCTGAGTTCGCCGGCTGATCGGAAAAGACGAAAGCGCCTTCAGCGTTTGCGCTCACGCCGCGCTCGTGCCAGACGGCGTCCTTGCGCGAGAACAGGCGCACCGGCATGGCGTCGAGCACCTCGTTGCCGATCACGACCCCTTCGAACTGCGCGGGCAGCGCATCGAGCCACGTCACACGATTGAGGAGCGCCGGCGCGAGCTGCGCGATGGTCTTGCGCTGGCGTTCGCGCAGTTCGCCCGACAGATCGACGATGGCGTAGGAGTCGAACGCAACGCCTGCGGCGTCGAGTGCGAGCATCACGCCCGCCGCGAGGCGGCCCGTGCCCGCGCCGAACTCCATCAGGCGGCGCGTGCGGCTGGCGGCGAGCGCTTCGCACACGGCGCGCCCGAGCGTCGCGGCAAACAGCGGCGAAAGCTCGGGCGCGGTCACGAAGTCGCTGCCGTCATCGGCGAAGAGGCCGAATTTGCGTGCGCCGCCGCCGTAGTAGCCGAGTCCCGGCGCGTAGAGTGCGCGCTCCATGTAGCGGTCGAATGGGAGCCAGCCGCCCGCCGCGGCGATCTCGGCGCGCAACGTGGCCGCGAGCGCCTCGGACTGCGCGAGCGCGATCGGCTCGGGAACAGGTAAACTATCGGGTTCGTGAGCTTTCGGATTCATCCCGGCATTGTAAATGAGCGCAACTCCCGGCATCCGCCCGGCTGACGCCGACCTGAGCGCATCCGGCGAAGGATCGCGCCCCGATTCTGGCGCCCCTACGCCCGTTGTGCTGGTGACGGGCGGAGCACGCCGCATTGGCCGCGAGTTCTCGCTCGGCTTTGCGGCGCGCGGCTGGGACGTCGCGGTGCATTACGGCGAGTCGCGCGAAGCCGCCGACGAAGTCGTCGCGCAGATCGCGGCGCTGGGCCGCCGGGCCGTGGCGCTGCACGCCGACCTCGGCGACGAAGCCCAGGTGGCGCGGCTCGTGCCGGACTGCACAGCGGCGCTCGGTCGCCCCGCGTGCGTGCTCAACAATGCCTCGCGCTTCGACGAGGACACCGCGCAGGATGTGGGTTACACGAAGCTGCTGCAAATGATGGCGATCAACGTGGGCGCGCCGCTCGTGCTCTCGCGCATGCTGTACGAGACAACACCCGAGGCGGCGGCGGACGACGAGACGCTGCGCACGTGTGTGATCAATGTGCTCGACCAGAAGCTGTACAACATGAATCCCGACTATCTGTCGTACACGCTGACGAAGGCCGCGTTGCAGAACGCCACCGTCGCGCTCGCCCAGGCGCTCGCGCCGAAGGTGCGCGTGGTGGGGCTCGCGCCCGGCCTCACGCTGCAGTCGGGCGACCAGACGCCGGAGAGCTTCGCCGCCGCGCACCAGGTCACGCCGCTCAAGCGCGCGTCGCGGCCCGCCGATCTCGTGGAAGCCGCGCTGTATCTCGCGCGGGCGGCCGGTGTGACCGGCACGACGCTCGTCGTGGACGGCGGGCAGCACCTCGTGCCGCTGCCACGCGACGTGATGTTTTTGACGGGCGGCTGACGCCCAAACGTGGGTTGCATCTAAATTTGCAACTAAATGCATAGCCCGCTGCGCGCAGAACGGCGAGCGAGCGGTGCTGACGAAGACAAAGGAACGCAAGCCGCCGCGCACGAGCGGTTTTGCAGACCGGCTGAACGACCCGCCGGGCGCGCCGCGCCGGCATACGTGCGAGAGAACGTACGCTTTTATCGACTGGAACCTGTATGTCCACCGTTTTGCTTCACCCCCGGCTCGCCGATTGCCGCCGGCTTTTCCTGCGCGACTACGAAGTGCACATCAACATCGGCGTGCATGACTTCGAGAAGCGCGGCGAACAGCGCGTCGTCATCAATGTCGACCTGTTCGTGCCGCTTGCTTCGACCACGCCGCAAGAGGACAAGCTGCGCGAAGTCGTGGACTACGACTTCATGCGCTCGACCGTTGCCGAACGCGTGGGCAAGGGTCATATCCATCTGCAGGAGACGCTCTGCGACGATCTCGCCGCGGCGCTGCTTTCGCACGAACTCGTGCGCGCAGTGCGCGTCTCGACCGAGAAGCCCGACGTTTATCCGGACTGCGACGCGGTGGGCGTCGAGGTCTTTCGCATCAAAGAGGACTGATTCATGAACGCCCCCGAAACGCTAAGCGTCGGCGAGGACGCCGCGACCGAAGAGACGGGCCGCCAGGTGCTCACGCGCCGCGAGCAGAAGGAAGCCTACGAGAACAACAAGCTGTTCAAGCGCATCGTGCGTCAGGTCGGCCAGGCGATCGGCGACTACAACATGATCGAGAACGGCGACAAGGTCATGGTCTGCCTGTCGGGCGGCAAGGACAGTTATGCGATGCTCGACGTGCTGCTGCGCCTGCGCGAGCGCGCGCCGATCGACTTCGACATCGTGGCCGTGAACCTCGACCAGAAGCAGCCGGGCTTCCCGGAGCACGTGCTGCCCGAATATCTCGACCGCGTGGGTGTGCCGTACCACATCGAGAACCAGGACACATACAGCATCGTCAAGCGCCTCGTGCCCGAGGGCAAGACGACCTGCTCGCTGTGTTCGCGCCTGCGCCGCGGCATCCTGTACCGCGTGGCGGGCGAGCTGGGCGCGACCAAGATCGCGCTCGGCCATCATCGCGACGACATTCTCCAGACGCTCTTGCTGAACCTGTTCTACGGCGGCAAGCTCAAGGGCATGCCGCCCAAGCTGCAGTCGGACGACGGCAAGAACGTCGTGATCCGGCCGCTTGCCTACGTGAAAGAAACCGATCTCGAGAAGTACGCGGTGCTGCGCGAATTCCCGATCATTCCGTGCAACCTGTGCGGCAGCCAGCCGAACCTGAAACGCGCGGAGATGAAGGCGCTGATCCGCGAGTGGGACAAGCGCTTCCCGGGCCGCGTCGAGAACATGTTCAACGCGCTCGGCAACGTCGTGCCGTCGCACCTCATGGACGCGAACCTGTTCAACTTCGCGGACCTGCGCGCGACGGGCGTGGCCGATCCGGCCGGCGACATCGCGTTCGACGAAGAACCGTGTTCCACCGACCCGGCTCCCGCGGACGGCACGGCAATCAAGTTCACGCCGTTCGACGATCTTTGAGCTGCCCTCCAGGTCATCCCTGTGGTTCGACTCAAACGCTCCGACCCCGCATCGGAGCGTTTTTTACATCTGGCTGCCGATCCGGAGAGAAGCAGTTGTAAAACAGTGTTTTTCGGGGCACGAGAGCCCGGCCGGCCGGCGTGTCGGGGATATCCCGCATGCTAAAATCAGCCGCTTCATTCCTCATCCAGTCACTGATGCAATGAACATCGTGATCCTCGCGGCAGGCATGGGCAAACGCATGCATTCCGCGCTGCCGAAAGTGCTCCATCCGCTCGCTGGCAAGCCGCTCCTCTCGCACGTCATCGATACTGCCCGCACGCTGTCGCCCACCCGGCTCGTCGTCGTGGTCGGCCATGGCGGCGAGGCCGTGCGCGAAGCCGTCGGCGCGCCCGACGTCCAGTTCGCGCTGCAGGCGCAGCAGCTCGGCACGGGCCACGCGCTCGCCCAGGCGCTGCCGCTGCTCGACGCGAACGTGCCCACGCTCGTGCTCTACGGCGACGTGCCGCTCACGCGCGTGTCGACGCTCAGGCGTCTCATCGACACCGCTGGCGCGAACGGCTACGGCATCCTCACCGTCACGCTCGACGATCCGACCGGTTACGGCCGCATCGTGCGCGACGCGGCAGGCAAGGTCGAGCGCATCGTCGAGCAGAAGGACGCGAACGAAGCGCAGCGCAAGATCGCCGAGATCAACACGGGCATCGTCGTGACGCCGACCGCGCCGCTCGCGGGCTGGCTCGCCGCGCTGAAGAACGACAACGCACAGGGCGAGTATTACCTCACCGACGTGGTGGAAGCCGCGATCGCCGCCGGTCATCCGGCCGTGACCGCACAGCCCGACGACGAATGGGAAACGCTCGGCGTGAACAGCAAGCAGCAGCTCGCCGAACTCGAGCGCGTGCATCAGCGCACGGTGGCCGAGGCGCTGCTCGTGGCGGGTGTGACGCTCGCGGACCCGGCGCGCATCGACGTGCGCGGCTCGCTTCACTGCGGGCGCGACGTGTTCATCGACGTGAACTGCGTATTCGAAGGCGAGGTGACGCTGGCGGACAACGTGAGCGTGGGCCCGAACTGTGTAATTCGCAGCGCGTCGATCGGCGCGGGTACACGCGTGGACGCCTACACGCATATCGAAAACGCGGCGGTCGGCGCGAACGCGGTGCTCGGGCCGTATGCGCGTCTGCGTCCCGGCGCGAAGCTGGCTGACGACGTGCACGTGGGCAACTTCGTCGAGGTGAAGAACGCGAACATCGGCGTGGGCTCGAAGGCGAATCACCTGAGCTATGTGGGCGATGCGGATGTCGGCGCAGGCGTGAACATCGGCGCGGGCACCATCACCTGCAATTACGACGGCGCGAACAAGCACCGCACGATCATCGAGGACAACGTGTTCGTGGGTTCGGATACGCAGCTCGTCGCGCCCGTGCGCGTGGGCCGCGGCGTGACCATCGCGGCGGGCACGACGGTGTGGAAGGACGTGCCGGAAGCCACGCTGGTGCTCAACGAGAAGACGCAGATCGCGAAAACCGGCTACGTTCGGCCGGTGAAGAAAAAGAACTGAACGGTTGAAACCCGGCGCCGCTGTGCGAAGACGCGCGGCGCCCACGCCTCTCATTGCAAAGGATCGAATCCATGTGCGGCATCGTCGGCGCGGTAGCGCTTCGTAACATCGTTCCCGTCCTGATCGAAGGACTGCGGCGGCTCGAATATCGCGGCTACGACTCGTGCGGCGTGGCCGTCGTGACGGCCGACGGCCCGCAGCGCGTGCGCAGCGTCGCGCGCGTGGCCGAGCTCGACGAGCAGGTGCGCGAGGCGCACTTCGAAGGCGTGACCGGTATCGCGCACACGCGCTGGGCCACGCACGGCGCGCCCACGTTGAACAACGCGCACCCGATCTTCTCGCGCGACACGCTCGCGATCGTGCACAACGGCATCATCGAGAACTATGAGTCGCTGCGCGACATGCTGCGCGCGAAGGGCTACGAGTTCGTCTCGCAGACCGACACCGAAGTCATCGCCCATCTGATCCACAGCCTGTATCAAGGCGACCTGTTCGCCGCCGTGCGCGCGGCCGTGCAGCAACTCGCGGGCGCGTATGCGATCGGCGTGGTGCACAAGAGCCAGCCGCATACGGTGGTCGGCGCGCGCGCCGGTTCGCCGCTCGTGGTGGGCTATGGCAAGGGTGAGAACTTCATTGCGTCGGACGGGCTCGCCATCGCCGGCAGCGCCGGGCACATCAGCTATCTGGAAGAGGGCGATGTGTGCGAGATCACGCTGGAAGGCGTGCGCATCGCCGATCGCGCCGGCAACCTCGTCACGCGCGAAGTGCGCGACGTGCAGGCCTATGGCGCCTACGGCGGCGCGGTCGATCTCGGCCCGTATCGCCACTACATGCAGAAGGAGATCTTCGAGCAGCCGCGCGCGATCTCCGACACGATTCCCGCCACCGACGCCTTCACGCCCGAACTCTTCGGCGCGAACGCGGGCGAGGTGTTCAAGGGCATCGACAGCATCCTGATTCTCGCGTGCGGCACGAGCTACTACGCAGGCCTCACGGCTAAGTACTGGCTCGAATCCGTGGCGAAGATCCGCACCGATGTCGAGATCGCGAGCGAATACCGCTATCGCGAGTCGGTGCCGAATCCGCGCGCGCTCGTCGTGACGATCTCGCAGTCGGGCGAAACCGCCGACACGCTCGCCGCGCTCAAGCATGCGCAGTCGCTCGGCATGGCGCACACGCTCGCGGTGTGCAACGTGGCGACGAGCGCGATGGTGCGGCTCACCGCACTCAAGTTCCTCACGCACGCAGGGCGCGAGATCGGCGTGGCGTCGACGAAGGCGTTCACCACGCAGCTCGTCGGCCTCTTCATTCTCGCCGTCACGCTCGGCAAGCTGCGCGGCCATGTGAGTGCCGAACAGGAAACCGCGCACCTGAAACTGCTGCGCCACCTGCCGGCCGCGCTCAACGGCGTGCTCGCGCTGGAGCCGCAGATCATCGCGTGGTCCGAAGAATTCGCGCGCAAGGAAAACGCCTTGTTCCTCGGGCGCGGGCTGCATTACCCGATCGCGCTCGAAGGCGCGCTCAAGCTCAAGGAAATCTCGTACATCCACGCCGAGGCGTATCCGGCCGGCGAACTCAAGCACGGGCCGCTCGCGCTCGTGACCGAGGCGATGCCCGTGGTGACGGTGGCGCCCAACGACGCGCTGCTCGAGAAGCTCAAGTCGAACATGCAGGAAGTGCGCGCGCGCGGCGGCCAGCTGTACGTATTCGCCGATGCCGATACGCACATCACGAGCGAAGACGGCATCCACGTGATCCGCATGCCGGAACACTACGGGCTGCTTTCGCCGATCCTGCACGTCGTGCCGCTGCAACTGCTCGCGTATCACACGGCGTGCGTGCGCGGCACCGATGTGGACAAGCCGCGCAATCTCGCGAAGTCGGTGACGGTGGAGTGAAGTTGTTCGCGCGCTGATCGCGCCGGTTGAAAAAGGGGATGCCATTGTGGCATCCCCTTTTTGTTGGGTCGATCGCAGCAGAAGGCGTTCAGAGGCCGCTCAGGCGGCTGCCGCGGTTCGGTGCGTGGGCTGGGGTGGCCACAAGCGTTGCGCCGCCTCTGAGGGCGCGCAACGCGCTCGTCGGGACCCTGTGCCTGTTGGCCATGGCGAACCTCTGCCGAAACGCCGCTGGACGGTCATAATGTCGCCGTTCGATCAAGGAGGCGAAAGTGGCAAACGTGGCGCAATCCCGGCAACCGGGGCAGTCCGGCAGACTCCCCCGCCTGTTCGTGTTTTCCGGCGCAGGGCTGTCTGCGGAAAGCGGCATTTCGACGTTCCGCACCGGCGACGGCATCTGGTCCCATGCGAGCATCGACGAGGTCTGCAATTACCTCACGTGGCGCCGCAACCGGCCCGCGGTGTTCCGTTTCTACAACCAGCGCATCGCCGAATGCGCCGACGCCCGCCCGAACGCCGCCCACGAACGGCTCGCAGAGTGGCAGGACGCCTGGGGCACGGAGCGCGTGCATCTCGTCACGCAGAACATCGACGACATGCTCGAGCAGGCCGGCGCGCGCCAGGTGACGCATCTGCACGGCGACATGATTTCGCTGCTGTGCACCGACTGCGACTACCGGTTTCCCGTGTCCAGCCGCGCGCTCGATCCGCAAGCCGCCTGTCCGTCGTGCGGGCAGGTGGACGGTGTGAAGCCCGGCGTGGTGTTCTTCAACGAGGCCGCGCCCGAGTACGAGACGCTCTGGCGCATTCAGAGCGACATGACGCCTGACGATCTCTTCATCGCCGTGGGGACGGCCTTCGAGGTGATCCCGCCCGAGCGGCTTCTGCCGCCCGCGCGTTGCGGGCATCACGCGCGCAATTTCCTCGTCGATCCGGCGCCGCGGCGCACGGAATGCTTCGGCGTCGTCGAGGCCAAGCCCGCGACCATCGGTCTGCTCGATCTCGAGCCGACGATCGAGCGGATGATGGCGGGCGACTAGCCCCCACGGTGTCCTCACTCGATGCATTCGGCAAGGGCGTGCCTCCTCGGGAGGGCCGCCCTTGTTCATTGCGCATGCGTGCGACACTGGCTTTTTTCCTGATTCATTCGTTGCCGTCATGAACATCGCGAAGCAGATCGTCGGTTATCTGAAGTCGCGCTCGCTCGTGCTCGTGAGCGTCGAGACCGGCACGGCAGGTGCGATGCTGGCCGATCAGCGCACAGCGTTGCTCGGCGTGCCGCGATTCGTCTACGGTGTTCTCACGCGCGATTAAACACAGCATGGAATGACTTTGCGCGAATGCGCAGCACGCGAGCGCAGCGAGCGGTGCGTGTTTCCCCATTGTCTTTTCAGTATTTATATTTATAAGTAGTAACAGTTAACAAGTCCCGGCATTAACTGTGGACAACACGAAAATTGCCTGCTGGCTCATACCGATGCAAAACGGATAGCCATGCGGACAAAGCTTGTACGCCTTGCGAGCTATTGGGATAACTTTTCAGGCCGCAACGCCAGGTGTGTGGTTATCAAGAAGTGGTCCACAGGTCGTTCGCCAGGTCATCCCCAGGTTGTCCAGAGGTCGGCGTGGATAACCTGGTTCGGCGCGGCGCAATCACGCGTTATCCACACGAAAAAAAATGGCGCCGCTCGAGAGCGACGCCATTTGTCGAAACAGTGCGGAGCGCGATGTCAACGCCAGAAAATCATGGCGCGCTTTTACACCGTTTCGGCAGATTGCGCGGCGGTGCGTTGCTTCGCATGCATGCGCGCTTGCCAGGCCGGCAACAGTTGGCAGGCGAGCAGGCCGGCGAGCATGAGCGCGCAGCCGGCGAGTGCGCGCGACGTGAGCGTTTCGCCGAGTGCGGCCCAGCCCGCGAGCGCGGCAAACACGCCTTCCATACTGAAGATCACGGCGGCGTGCGCAGGCGCGGCATCGCGCTGCGCGACGACCTGCAGCGTATAACCGATGCCTACCGAAAGCGCGCCGCCGTAGAGGATGGTGGGCGCGGCGCGCACGATGTCGGCCGCGCGCAGCGGTTCGCACGCGAGCCCGATCGCGAGGCATACCACGCCGCAGGCGACGAACTGCACGATCGAAAGCGCGAGCGGGTCGTGACGCGGCGCGTAGTGGCCCACGAGCATCACCTGGATCGAGATCACGAGCGCGCAGCCGAGCTGGTACCAGTCGCCGTACATCACCGAGAAGTGCTCGTTGATGCTGAGGAAGTAGAGCCCAGCCGCAGCGAGCGCGGCGCCGACCCATGTGCCGATGCCCGTGCGATGGCGCAGCAGCACGCCGAGCATCGGCACGATCACGACATAGAGCGAACTGATGAAGCCGGCGTTGGCGATCTTCGTGTAGCCGAGCCCGATCTGCTGAAGCGAGATGGCGACGGCCAGCACGACGCCGAGCACGGTGCCCGAGCGCAGCAGCGCGCCATTGAACAGCGCCGGGGCCGCCGCGTTGCCGCTGTCGGCGGCGGCGCGCCGGCTGGCGCGGCGGCGTGCAAGCAGAAAGACCGAGACGACACCGGCGCCCAGCAGGAAGCGCAGGCCGGTGAACAGGAACGGGCCGATGGCGTCGAGGCTCAGGCGCTGGGCGACGAACGCCGAGCCCCAGATGAGGGCGGCGGTCAGCATCAGCAGATTGGCGCGCAGGTGGCGGCGGGAGGCGGATTGCAAGCGGAGATCTCTTTTCGCGGGGAACGGGCGCGACAGCGTTTTCGACGGTTGGCGCGCGCGGCGCGCGATGTACCGCCTGGTGTCCTGTTGCGCAAGGGGCGGTTGCCCCTTTTTTCGCGATTGCATCTGAATTGGGTGTCAATCTGGCCCGAATTCGCTCGAGGCAGGCCAATTCAGCGTATTACGTGAAAAAACAACGAACTTCCGGAAAACGAACGCGTAAATGCCGATCGTATCCGAATTGAAAGGGAATTGTCTCCCGGAAAATACACCCGGGCATTAGCGGATGACAAACGCCCTACGCTGCGTAATACTGCTTCGCGCGAAACGCCCGCCCAGATCGGCAAGCGGATCGTTTCGCGGTTTCACGCTGTTCTAATTCACAACGTGCCGGTCATTATTTGTCAGGTTTGGGGAACAACAGATGAAAAAGATTCTCGCCTCGCTCATCGCAGCATCGTTCGCACTGGTTACGGCTTCGGCATTCGCACAAGACGCTTCGGCTCCCGCTGCAACCGCACCGGCAGCCAGCGCGCCGGCAAAGGCCAAGAAGCAACATAAGCAACTCAAGCACCACGGCAAGCGCGCCGCTGTGTCGGAAGGCGCATCGGCCGCCGGTACGGCAGACAAGGGCCAGGCAAACTAAAACGCCCTTCAGCCCATAAAAAAAGCCAGAGCAACTGCTCTGGCTTTTTTTTTTGCGCGCGCGCCGCGGGTAAGCGCTCAGGACGCGTCGCGTGCGAGCCCGGCTTCCAGCAATTCCGAGAGCAGGCCGTTCACGCCGCCCGGGTGACTCTCGCCGCGAGCCTTCAACTTCTCGACGAGATCGGCGTTGAGCTTGCACGCGAACGGCACGAGCCCTTGCGCCTGATCCAGCTTGCGCTGTTCGCGGCGGTCCAGCGGCGGTTGCGCCGAACCCTTGCCGAAACGGTCGGGCCCGCTCTTGTGCGTCGCTTGCATCAGTTTCAGCGCCTTGTTCTTCTCAAGGTCGGTTTTCTTCATGGTCATATGTCTTGCTCCGGTGTTGGGCGGTGGCGCGCATTGTACGCAAACGCCCGCGTGCGTCCATCGCGGCGACTTGCCTCTTGAGCGCCATTGAGCCGCATCGAGTACCCGTGAATACCACTACGCTACGCCGCCGCGGTCCGGCCCCTCATGGCCGTTGTGGTGCTCGTGCCGGTTGTGTGCCGCGTGCGCTTCGTCCGTGGGGCGCGTGAGGCCGTCGATCAGCGTGCGCATACGCTGCCAGTGCGAGCCTTCCCAGAACACCCGCTGGCAGACGTCGCAGGTCACGAAGCGCGTCTGCCGGTCGTAGACGCCGGCGGGCACGCGCTCGCGCACCGCGGCGCGCTCGATCGGCCGCAGCGGCGCGTTGCACATGAGGCAGAGCCGGAACGGCCGCGCACTCGCCGCGAGGTCGAGCCGCTCGAAAATCTCGTGGACCTGGGCGCGCGGCTTGAGCGCGCGCACGTAGCAGCCGTGCGTGATGCTGCGCCGCTTGAGCAGTTCGCGGTCGCGCGTGAGGACGATGCGGTGCTCGGCGGCGGCGAGCGCCTCGATCTCGTCGTCGGGGAAGTGGTTGTCGTAGAGCGTATCGAAACCGGCCAGCCGCAGGAGTTGCGCGAGGCCGCCCAGATGCGCGTCGGCGACGAAGCGCAGTTCGCGCAGCGGCGCGTCGCGCACGCGCAGCAGCGGCCGGATGTCGAGCGCCTCGAACTTCGGGTAGACGGCCACGCGGTCGCCGTCCGCGAGCGGATGGTCGAAACCCACCGATTCGCCATTCACGAGGATCAGCTCGACTTCCGTGTGCGGCACGCCGAGCGCTTCGATCATGTGTTTCGCCGTGGCGTTGCGCGCGCAGGCGCAACTGAACGCACGCCGGCGCAGCGGCCGCGCAAGAAAGTCGTTCAGCTCCTCGTAAAAACGGAAGGTGGCGGTGACCATGCAAAGCAGTATCGCACCGCCTGCCGGAGTGCGCGCGGGCGTTCGCGCGGCGTGAGAGCCGGCCTGCAGCGCGGCCCGTCTTGTGCTGTACTGCACCTTTGCCGTGGGTTTCCCCTCGTTTTTCATGGAAGGAGCAGCGATGGACATTGGATTTATCGGTCTTGGCGAAATGGGCGGCGCGATAGTCGGCAATCTGCTGAAGGCGGCCCACACGGTGCGCGTGTGGAACCGCACCGCCGCGAAGGCGCAGGCGCTTGCCGACGCGGGCGCGCGCATCGTCGGCACGCCGGGCGAGGCCTTCGCCGGCGACGCCGTGCTCTCGATGCTCGCCGACGACGCCGCGCTGCGCGAGGTCATCGACGCAACGCTGCTCGACCATGCGCCACAAGGCCTCGTGCACGTGAACATGGCGACCATTTCCGTCGCACTGGCCGAAGCGCTTGCGCAGGCCCATGCCGGGCGTGGCCTGCACTACGTGGCGGCGCCGGTGCTCGGGCGCCCGGACGCCGCGCAGGCGGCGAAACTCACGATCATGGCGGCAGGGGCTTCGGAGGCGATCGACCGCGTGCAGCCGCTGTTCGACGTGATCGGCCAGAAAACATGGCGCGTCGGCGCCGTGCCGCAGCAGGCGAACGTGATGAAACTCGCCGCGAACTTCATGCTGGCTGCGGCCGTCGAGTCGCTCGGCGAGGCGGCCGCGCTGCTCGACGGCTACGGCGTCGCGATGAGCGACTTCCTCGAGGTCGTGACGGGCGGCCCGTTTCCGGGTCCGGTGTATGCGGGCTACGGCGGCATGATCGCGCAGCGGCGCTACGAGCCGGCGCTCTTCAAGGCGCGCCTCGGTCTGAAGGACGTGCGGCTCGCGCTGGCCGCGGCGGACGCCGCCGCGACGCCGATGCCGCTCGCGAGCGTGCTGCGCGACAGCCTGCTCGAAGCGGTGGCGCACGGCGACGGCGAGTCCGATTTCGCCGTGCTCGGCAAGGTGGCCGCGCGGCGCGCGGGCCGCGGCTGAGTACTGGGGCGCAATGAGGCGCGGCGAACGTTCGGGGGTGTTTTGCGATCAAAATCTTCAGACGACCGCTCGGTGACGCACAAAGACCCGGGGGACGGCTGAGCACAATGTGACGCATCTCGATGGATGGCGGCCGGATTGGCGGCGCCGCCCGCGATGTGGGGACGGGGAACCGACGACGACGACAGGGCACGCACCGGATCCAACGGGAGATCCGGCTGCAAGGCCAATTTTCAGGGTAGGAGAACGGCGGATGGAGACGCGCATCCTGATCGCCGATAACGACGAGAAGTCGCTGGACGGGCTGAGTACCTTGCTGACCGATCTCGGCTACGGCGTATCTGTGGCCCGCACGCTCGACGAGGCACGCGATCTTGCCGCGCGCGGCGCGCCCGACGTGGCGATCGTGGCGCTTTCGCTCGCGCAGGACGAGCCCGGAACGATCGTGCGGCAATTGCGTGCGGTCGGCGGCGAGCGCGTGCCGCTCCTGATCGCGCTTGCCGGCTGGGGCGAATCGCGCCACCGCGGCGAGGCGCTTGCGGCGGGCTTCGACGTGCATCTCGTGCGGCCCGTGGGGCTCGATCAGCTGATGTTCATCCTATCGATGACAGGACAATGACGAGCATGTTGTTGTGGCGCAACATTCAGGGTGCGCACTACTTTACATGTTGCATTGCATCACGCTAGTCGATATACTGCTTCTTGTCTCCTCCATGTCTCCTCTGATATGGATTCAGCCCGCCAACTATTGGCGGGCTTTTTTTCGTCTGTATGTTTCGCATCGGCGCATGGCAAGGACGAAGGGCGTAAAAAAACCGGCTCAGCGAGCCGGTTTTTTTGTTTGCGATGCGAGTCCGCTTCAGGCATGCAGGCCGGTATTTTCAGCCGCGCCAATCGCGAGATTCATGCACTGGATCGCCGCGCCCGAGGCGCCCTTGCCCAGGTTGTCGAGGCGGGCAACGGTGACGAACTGCTCGTCGTTGCCGAACACGAACAGGTCGACACGGTTCGTGTCGTTGTTCGCCTGAACGTCGAACATGCCGGCGTCGAGGTTCTCATCGGCGTTGAACGGCGCCACGCGCACGAACGGCTCGCCCGCGTAGTACTCGGCGAAGAGCGCCTGCACGTCTTGCGGCTTGGCGCCGCGCGTGAGCTGCTTCGGCGAAAAATAGGTCGTGACCGCGAGGCCCTTGTAGAACGGCCCGACGATCGGCGTGAACACCGGCGCCGACTTCAGGCCGCCGTGCACCGCCATTTCCGGCAAATGCTTGTGCGTGAGGCCGAGCGCGTACGGACGCGGGCTCGCGAGCTTCGCGTTGCCGCCCGCTTCGTACTCCGCAATCATCTTCTTGCCGCCGCCGCTGTAGCCCGTGAGCGAGTAGCTGTGCGCGGCGAAATCCGGCGCAACGAGGCCAGCTTCGACGAGCGGACGCATGGCGAGAATGAACGCCGAAGCGTGACAGCCGGGCACCGCGATGCGCTTCGACTTGCGCACCTTGTCGCGTTGGGCTCTGGTCAGCTCGGGCAGGCCATAGGCCCAGTCGGCCTGGGTGCGGAACGCCGTGCTCGCGTCGATCAGCACGGTGCGATCGTTTTCGACGAGCGAGGCCGACTCGCGCGAGGCGACGTCGGGCAGGCACAGGAACGTCACGTCCGAAGCGTTGATGAGACGGCGGCGTTCCTCGACGTCCTTGCGCTTCGCATCGTCGATACGCAGGATCTCGACGTCGGTGCGCGGCGACAGGTATTCAAAAATCTTCAGGCCGGTCGTGCCTTCCTGTCCGTCGACAAAAACTTTCGTGCTCATCTCAGTCTCTCTGAACGCGGGGGATTGGGGCGCCATCACCCAGGGCGGTGCTGGAACGGTATTTTAAGACGTCATGTGGACGCGCGTGTGAACACGTCCGGAAAAAATCGGGGCTTACCCGTAAGGGCTCAGGCGCTCGCCGCACGACCGCCCCCGGTCAGCGGCCGTAGGTCACAGTGATCTGTGCGCTTCCGAGCGTCGAGCCGCTGATCTCGCGATCGAACAGCGCCGCAGGGCGGCCTTGCGCGAGCGGGAGCGTAGCGACGTTCAGCGCGTACACGGTGACGACGTAGCGATGGGGATTGCCCGGCGGCGGGCACGGTCCTCCATAGCCGTCGATGTTGAAGTCGTTGCGCGCCTCGATCGCGCCGAGCTTGCGCAGCGCGCCCGCGGCGCTGGCGTTCTCCGGCAGGCTCGTGACGCCTGCCGGAATATTCGCCACGGCCCAGTGCCACCAGCCGCGTCCTGGCGCGTCGCGATCGAAGATCGTAATGGCAAAACTGCGCGTGGCCGCCGGAGCATTGCGCCAGGTCAAACTGGGTGACTGGTTCGGCCCATTGCAGCCCGCATCGTTGAAGATCTGGCGCGGACCGACTTTTCCGCCATCGCTGAAATCGGCGCTCGATACCGTGAATTTTTCGCCTGCGCAGGCCAAGTCGGTTGTTGCCACAACACTCGCCATCGCCAAGGCCGCGCATAGGGATGCACGCCGCATGCAACGAGGCTGAAAGTCATAGGGAGTACGCATCAGCGAGTTCTCCTGCACGTTTGTGAAATTTGGGCCACGTTGTCCTGAAGGAAAGTTTTGAATTGTTCCCTGGTCCGGATTTGATCCAATATAGCGGTATAAGCGAGCGAGCTTTCGCCTGCGCGCGTACCAGGCGTGCAGAAGGATTCCGCTATAGTCGTATATTCTCCTGCTCGGGCAACTAGCGCCGTCGGAGGCCAGAAACAACAAGCGAAATGTGAACTGGCCGCGCGGGAGAATAAGCAGGTTTGCCTACACGGAGGGCTAATGCAGCAACCAATCAGGGTCGTAGTCGCCGACGATCATCCGGTGATCTTGTTTGGTGCGGAACATGCACTGCTCAACTTTCCCGGGATCCAGGTCGTTGGCCGCGCCCGCCAGTCCACCGAACTCGTCAAGGCGTTGCAAACAGGTCCCTGCGACGTGCTGGTGACTGACCTTGCCATGCCGGGCGGCCAGTACGGCGACGGTTTGCCGCTCATCGGCTACCTGAGGCGCAACTTCCCGAACGTTCCCATCGTTGTCCTCACCATGCTCGAAAATCCCGCGCTGCTCAAACGCCTCGGCGAACTCGGCGTGTTCGCGGTGGTGCACAAATCCGACGACCTGAGCCACATCGGCCTCGCGGTGCAGCATGTGAACCGCAATCTCGAATATATGAGCCCACAGGTGAAGATTGCGCTCGATCAATTGCGCATCAACAGCGGCGGGAAAACCGATGAAGTGATTCTCTCAAAGCGGGAACTCGAAGTCGTACGACTCTTTGTTTCGGGCATGACGATTAAAGAAATATCCGAGAAGCTGAACCGCAGTATTAAGACTATTAGTACTCAGAAGAACACGGCGATGCGCAAGCTCGGACTCGAGCGAGACTCCGAACTTTTCCAGTACGCGCAGAGCAATGGCTTGCTCAATCTCTCCTCGTATACGCCCGATGTGCCCGAAGCGGGCGGCGAGGCAGAAACGGCGCGTTGATCCTGCCGCTCGACACCCGGTCGACACCCGCTTTACGCCTATACACCGGCCAGAAAAAAAGGCCATCTGCCCTGGAGGCAGATGGCCTTTTTGCCATGCGCACGCGCACGCGCGCTTGCGGCTCGTGTGCTTACTGCGGTGCCGACGTCGCGCCGCCGTGCGCAGCCGACCACTCGGCCGGTGCGTGCAGGAATTTCTCGACTTCGTCGAGCGTCTTCGTTTCGAAGTAGCCCGATTCCTTGGCGACGCGCAGCACGTCCCACCACGTGGCGAGCGCGTGCAGGTCGACGTCGATGTCCTTCAGGACCGAGACGCTTTCCTTGAAGATGTTGTAGTGGAACAGCACGAAGCAGTGGTTCACCTGCGCGCCGGCCGTGCGCAGCGCGTTGATGAAGTTGATCTTGCTGCGGCTGTCGGTGGTCAGGTCTTCGACGAGCAGCACGCGCTGGCCTTCGGTGAGCAGGCCCTCGATCTGCGCGTTGCGGCCGAAACCCTTCGGCTTCTTGCGCACGTACTGCATGGGCACCATCAGGCGGTCGGAGAGCCATGCCGCGAACGGGATACCCGCGGTTTCGCCGCCGGCCACGGCGTCGATCTGCTCGTAGCCGACGTCGCGCAGGATCGTGGCTTCGGCCATTTCCATCAGGCCGCGGCGCACGCGCGGATACGAGATCAGCTTGCGGCAGTCGATATAGACCGGGCTCGCCCAGCCGGAAGTGAAGATGAAGGGCTTTTCGGCGTTGAAGTGCAC
Source organism: Paraburkholderia sp. CNPSo 3076 (assembly GCF_026343935.1). Taxonomy (NCBI): domain Bacteria; kingdom Pseudomonadati; phylum Pseudomonadota; class Betaproteobacteria; order Burkholderiales; family Burkholderiaceae; genus Paraburkholderia; species Paraburkholderia sp. CNPSo 3076. Next base: position 28,458 of record NZ_JAPMAL010000049.1, read on the forward strand.
GGCCTTCACTTCGAGCAGCATTTTCGCGGTTGCGTCCGAGATCGTCTGGCGATCGTAGCCTGTCATGGGCGAATCCTTGGATATGAGTGCGGGAGGAGGGTGGGCGCGGGGCCCGGTGGCGCTGGCACGGTGGCCCCGAAGCGTGGCTTCGGCGCCTGCGGTGCGCGGCCCGAAAGGCGTGGGTCGCCTGACCTTGCTCACTGCATGGGGTCAAGGCGACTCGCCCGGTCCGGACGGCTTCTCTTGCGCGCGTAGGCCGGTATTTTACCCGACTTGACGATCGCCGACGAGTCGCACGGGCAAGCGCCGGCAGCGATGTGGGGCGCGAACGCTGGCTGTGCTGTGCTTCGCGCGGCTGGCGTCGCGGTTGTGACGGCCCGGCCACGCCTTTACACTCACGCCGGTTTGCGCTCCCCGTGCGCGCACGTTCCTCAGGATTGCCGACATGACCGCCGTTTCTACTAACCCAGCCGCCGCCACGCGCGGCCACGCCCTGCGTGCGCTCGTCGCTTCGGTGCTCGGCTACGCCATGGACGGCTTCGATCTGCTGATGCTCGGCTTCATGCTGCCCGCGATCAGCGCCGATTTGCATCTCTCTGGCGCGCAGGCGGGTGCGCTTGTTACATGGACGCTCGTCGGTGCGGTGGCGGGCGGTATCGTGTTCGGGCTGTTGAGCGACCGCTACGGTCGCGTGCGCGTGCTCACGTGGACCATTCTGCTGTTCGCCGTCTTCACCGGCCTGTGCGCGCTGGCGCGCGGCTACGGCGACTTGCTCGTCTACCGTACGATCGCGGGCATCGGGCTGGGCGGCGAGTTCGGCATCGGCATGGCGCTCGTTGCCGAGGCGTGGCCGGCGCAGCTGCGCGCGCGGGCGTCGTCGTACGTCGGGCTCGGCTGGCAGCTGGGCGTGCTGGCCGCGGCGTTGCTCACGCCGCTGTTGCTCCCGCTGATCGGCTGGCGCGGCATGTTCGCCATTGGGCTGCTGCCGGCGGTCGTTTCGTTCGTGGTGCGGCGGCGCGTGGAGGAGCCCGAGCTTTTCGTCGCGCATGCGCGACGCACGGCCGCCGCCGCCAGGGCCGAGCGCCCCCGCGCCCTGCGCATGCTCGTGGCCGATGCGCGCACCGCGCGCGCGAGCCTCGGCGTGGCCGTGCTGTGCTCGGTGCAGAACTTCGGCTACTACGGGCTGGTGATCTGGTTGCCCGCGTACCTTTCGAAGTCCTTCGGCTATTCGCTCACGAAGTCGGGGCTGTGGACCGCCGCGACGGTTGCCGGCATGGCGCTCGGCATCTGGCTTTTCGGCATCGCGGCCGACCGGTTCGGCCGCCGGCCCACGTTCCTGTTCTATCAGGCGGGCGCCGTGGTCATGGTGTTCGTCTACGCGCAGCTTTCCACGCCGTTCGCGCTGTTGATCGGCGGTGCGGCGATGGGCGTGTTCGTCAACGGCATGATCGGCGGCTATGGCGCGCTCATCTCCGAGTTGTATCCCACCGCGGCGCGCGCCACCGCGCAGAACGTGCTGTTCAACATCGGCCGCGCCGTGGGCGGCTTCGGGCCGCTCGCCGTAGGCGCACTGGCCGCGCGCTATTCCTTCACGGCGGCGCTCGGCATGCTCGCCGCCATCTACGTGCTCGACATCTTCGCCACGCTCTTCCTGATTCCCGAGCGCCGCGGCGCGGCGCTCGAATAAGCAACTTGCATCGGTCAGACGAAAGCGCCGCCGCGCTATCCCGCACTATCGGCCGCGCGAATTCCCGGTATCAGTCTTTGACCCACGTGGACGCGAACGGCGCCAGGTGTACACTAATCGGCCCTGCTGGAACGCTCGTGCCGTGCGAACCGGCGGGCCTACGACCATAAAAGATTCTCTCTCTCACGTCTCTCACGTCCAGGCAGGCCTGAAAATGGATGAACAACTGAAGCAAAGCGCGCTCGCGTATCACCAGAATCCGAGGCCCGGCAAGATCTCGGTCACACCGACCAAACCGCTCTCGAACCAGCTCGATCTTTCGCTTGCCTATTCGCCCGGCGTTGCCGCTGCATGCATGGCGATTCACGAAGAGCCGCTCGATGCACAGAAGTACACCTCGCGCGCCAACCTCGTCGGCGTCGTGACGAACGGCACGGCCGTGCTCGGCCTCGGCAACATCGGCCCGCTCGCGGCCAAGCCGGTGATGGAAGGCAAGGGTTGTCTCTTCAAGAAGTTCGCCGGCATCGACGTGTTCGACATCGAACTCGACGAGCTGGACCCGGACAAGCTGGTCGACGCCATCGCCATGCTCGAGCCGACGCTCGGCGGCATCAACCTCGAAGACATCAAGGCGCCCGAGTGCTTCTACATCGAGCAGAAGCTGCGTGAGCGCATGAAGATCCCGGTCTTCCACGACGACCAGCACGGCACGGCCATTATCGCGTCGGCGGCGATCCTCAACGGCCTGAAGGTCGTTGGCAAGGATCTCGGCAGCGTGAAGCTCGTGTGCTCGGGCGCGGGCGCGGCGGCGATTGCGTGTCTGGACCTGCTCGTGAAGCTCGGTCTGAAGAAAGAGAACATCCTCGTCACCGACTCGAAGGGCGTGATCTACGAAGGCCGTGGCAATCTCGATCCGTCGAAGGCGCGTTACGCCGCCAACACCGAAGCGCGCACGCTCGGCGATGCGATCAAGGCCGCCGACGTGTTCCTCGGCTGCTCGAGCGCAGGCGTGCTCAAGCCCGAAATGGTCAAGGAGATGGGCGACAAGCCGCTGATCCTCGCGCTCGCCAACCCGGAGCCGGAAATCCGTCCGGAAGACGCGAAGAAGGTGCGTCCGGACGCAATCATCGCCACGGGCCGTTCGGACTATCCGAACCAGGTCAACAACGTGCTGTGCTTCCCGTTTATCTTCCGCGGCGCGCTGGACGTGGGCGCGACGACCATCACCGAAGAGATGAAGCTCGCGTGCGTGCGCGCGATCGCGGAACTCGCCGAGGAAACTGATCAGGGCGACGAAGTGGCGAAGGCCTATGAAGGCCACACGCTCGAATTCGGCCCGGAGTACCTGATTCCGAAGCCGTTCGATCCGCGCCTCATCATCAAGATCGCGCCGGCCGTGGCGCAGGCCGCGATGGATTCGGGCGTGGCCACGCGCCCGATCCAGGACATGGAAGCCTACCGCGAGCAGCTTGGCGCGACGGTCTACCGCTCGGGCATGGTGATGCGCCCGGTGTTCGCGGCGGCGAAGGCCAACTGCGCGCGCATCGTGTTCGCCGAGGGCGAAGACGAGCGCGTGCTGCGCGCCGCGCAGTTCGTGCTGACCGAGAAGATCGCCAGGCCGATCATCGTGGGCCGTCCGTCGGTCGTGGAAATGCGCCTGAAGAAGATGGGCTCGAAACTGCGTCCGGGCACCGACTTCGAGATCGTCGATCCCGAAGACGATCCGCGCTTCCAGAAGAGCTGGCAGGCGTACCACGAACTCGGCGCGCGTCAGGGCATCACGCCCGACGTGGCGAAGGCTTCGGTGCGCAAGTTCAACACGCTGATCGGCGCGATCCTCGTGCATCTGGGCGACGCCGACGGCATGATCTGCGGCCTGCTGAACAGCTTCGACTATCACCTCAAGTTCATCGACCAGGTGTTCGGCAAGGCGAAGGAAGCCGAGAACTACGCCGCGATGAACCTGCTGATGCTGCCGGGCCGCAACATCTTCATCAGCGACACCTACGTGAACGAAGTGCCGAGCGCCGAGCAGCTCGCCGACATGACGGTCCTCGCCGCGCGCGAAATCGAGAAGTTCGGCATCACGCCGAAGGTCGCGCTGCTGTCTTCGTCGAACTTCGGCAGCGTGCGTTCGTCGACGTCGCAGCGCATGCAGGCCGCGCGCGAGCTGATCGCCGAGCGCGATCCGCAGCTCGAAGTGGACGGCGAAATGCACGGCGACGCGGCGCTCTCCGAGCTGATCCGCAAGCAGTCGTTCCCGGGCACGACGCTCACGGGCGAAGCGAACCTGCTGATCATGCCGAACGTGGAGGCGGCCAACATCGCGTACAACCTGCTGAAGGTGATTGGCGGCGAAGGCGTGACGGTCGGCCCGTTCCTGCTGGGCGCGTCGAAGCCGGTTCACATCCTCACGCCGGCGGCCACCGTGCGACGCATCATCAACATGACGGCGGTGGCTTCGGCTAACGCGAACGTGGCGAAGGCGGCGGCAAGGTAAGCACGCTTTGGCTAATCGCCTGACGTGAAAAGGGCGCTCCGTGTTGCACGGAGCGCCCTTTGTTTTTCTCGCCTCAAATCAGGTGAGCGTCAAGCCGCGTGCCGCGCCGCGCTGTTTTCCGGCGAGCGCCACTTCGCGAGCAACGTGGCCCACTTCGCGCGCGTGGCCTTCAGGTTGTTCTCCTTGATGTGGCCGTAACCGCGAATCGCGTCGGGCAGGTTCGCGAGTTCCAGCGCGAGCGGCAGATTCGCCTCGCTCAAACCGCCGGTCACTTCGCGCATCAGCGTTTCGTACTCGCCGATCAATGCGCGTTCGTGACGGCGTTCCTCGGTGCGGCCGAACGGGTCGAGCGCCGAGCCGCGCAGGAACCTGAACTTCGCGAGCATGCGCATGGCCGTGAGCATGCGCGGGCCATACTGCTTCTTCACCAACTGGCCTTTGTCGTCATGCTTCGCGAACGAGGGCGGCGCGAGATGGAAGTTCACCTTCCAGTCGCCTTCGAAGCTCGCCTTGATCTTCTCGATGAACGCCGGGTCCGCGTAGAGGCGCGCGACCTCGTATTCGTCCTTGTACGCCATCAGCTTGTGCAGGTTCTTCGCCACGGCTTCGGTGAGCGGAGACTGGCCGTCGACGTGCTCGAGCTTTGCTTCGGCCTCGCGCACGCTTTCGACGAACGCGCGATAGCGCCGCGCGTATGCCGCGTTCTGATACGCGGCGAGAAACTGCGCGCGCTTTTCGATGAGCGTATCGAGCGCCCTGGGCGTATGCAGCGAGACGATCTTCGCGCCGGCAGAGTCTGCGTTCTGCTCGGGCATCGGCTTCTTCACGAGCTGATCCACGGCGGCGCGATCGTGCGCCACGCGGCGGCCCCATTCGAACGCCGCGAGATTCTTCTCGACCTGCACCGCGTTCAACTCGATCGCGCGCACGAGCGACTCGTGCGTGAGCGGCAGCCAGCCCTTTTGCCACGCGTAGCCGAGCACGAACGGGTTCGTGTAGATCGCGTCGCCGAGCAGCGCGAGCGCGTAGCGGTTCGCATCGACGGTCGCGACGTTGTCCGTGCCCGCTGCGGCGCGCACGTCAGCCTCGGTGTTGGAGCCCGGGAACTGCCACTGCGGATTCTTGATGAACTCGGCGGTCGGCGTGGGCGCGCTGTTGAGCACTACGTGCGACATGCCTTCCTGCATGCGCGAGATGCAGTCGTCGCCGGCCGTCACGATGGCGTCGCAGCCGATCACGAGGTTCGCCTCGCCCATGGCGATGCGCGTGGCGTGGATGTCGCCGGGACGGTTGGCGATCTGCACGTGGCTCATCACCGCGCCGCCTTTTTGCGCGAGACCGGTCACGTCGAGCACGGTCACGCCCTTGGCTTCCAGGTGCGCGGCCATGCCGAGCAGCGCGCCGATCGTCACCACGCCGGTGCCGCCCACGCCCGTCACGAGCACGCCGTAGGGCCGGCCGATGGCGGGCACGTCGGGCGTCGGGACGGCGGGCATCGCTTCGTTCGCGACGCTGCTCGCCTTCGGCTTGCGCAGCTGGCCGCCTTCCACCGTCACGAAGCTCGGGCAGAAGCCCTTCAGGCACGAGAAGTCCTTGTTGCAGGTGGACTGGTTGATCTGGCGCTTCGTGCCGTATTCCGTATCGAGCGGCTCGACGCTCAGGCAATTCGACTGCACCGAGCAATCGCCGCAGCCTTCGCACACAGCCTCGTTGATGACCACGCGCTTCGCCGGGTCCGGATACGTGCCGCGCTTGCGGCGGCGGCGCTTTTCGGTGGCGCAGGTCTGGTCGTAGATCAGGATCGTCGTGCCGGGAATCTCGCGCAGTTCGCGCTGGATCGCATCGAGCTGGTCGCGGTGGTGGATCGTCACGCCCGGCGCGAGCTTCGTGGCGGGTTCACCTTCGTACTTCCCGGGTTCGTCGGTGACGATTGCGATCTTCGCCGCGCCTTCGGCGGCGACCTGATGCGTGATCTGCGGCACGGTGAGCGTGCCGTCGACAGGCTGGCCGCCCGTCATCGCGACCGCATCGTTGTAGAGAATCTTGTAAGTGATGTTCGCCTTCGAGGCGATCGCCGCGCGGATGGCGAGCAGGCCCGAGTGGAAGTAGGTGCCGTCGCCGAGGTTGGCGAACACGTGCTTGTCGTTCGTGAACGGCGCCTGGCCGACCCACGCCACGCCTTCGCCGCCCATCTGGCTGAAGGTGCTCGTGTTGCGGTCCATCCACACGGTCATGTAGTGGCAGCCGATGCCGGCCATCGCGCGCGAGCCTTCGGGCACGTTCGTCGACGTGTTGTGCGGGCAGCCCGAGCAGAACCACGGCTTGCGCTCCGCCTGCACGCGCGGCTTCGCGAGCGCCTTTTCCTTGGCCTCGATCACGCTCATGCGCGCGGCGATACGCGCGCGCACGTCCGAGGGCAATTCGAACTTGTCGAGCCGCGTGGAGATGGCTCTCGCGATGATCGCGGGCGATAGCTCGTAGTGCGCGGGCAGGAGCCAGTTGCCCATCGGCACCGACCATTCGCCGCCCGCGCCATCCTTTTCGTCGAACTTGCCGTACACGCGCGGACGCTGGGCGTCGGGCCAGTTGTACAGCTCTTCCTTGATCGCGTATTCGAGAATCTGGCGCTTTTCCTCGACCACGAGAATCTCTTCGAGGCCGCGCGCGAAGGCGTGCGCGCCCTGCGCTTCGAGCGGCCACACGCAGCCGACCTTGTAGAGCCGGATACCGATGCGCGAGCAGGTTTCGTCGTCGAGGCCGAGGTCGGTGAGCGCCTGGCGCACATCCAGATATGCCTTGCCGCCCGTGATGATGCCAAAGCGCGCATGCGGCGAATCGATCTCGACACGGTCGAGCTTGTTGGCGCGCACGTAGGCGAGCCCCGCGTACCACTTGTAGTCGAGCAGACGCGCTTCCTGCACGAGCGGCGGATCGGGCCAGCGGATGTTCAGGCCACCCTCGGGCATCGCGAAGTCTTCGGGGAGGATGATGTTCGTGCGATGCGGGTCGAGCTCGACCGAAGCCGACGATTCCACCACGTCGGTCACGCATTTCATCGCGACCCAGAGGCCCGAGTAACGGCTCATCGCCCAGCCATGCAGGCCGAAGTCGAGATATTCCTGGACGTTCGAGGGGAACAGCACCGGTAGTCCGCAGGCCTTGAAGACGTGCTCCGACTGGTGCGCGAGCGTGGACGACTTGGCCGCATGGTCGTCGCCGGCGAGCACGAGCACGCCGCCGTGCGGCGACGAGCCGGCGGAATTACCGTGCTTGAACACGTCGCCACTGCGGTCGACGCCCGGTCCCTTGCCGTACCACATCGAAAACACGCCGTCGTATTTCGCGGACGGGTACAGGTTCACCTGCTGCGAACCCCAAACGGCGGTCGCGGCGAGGTCTTCGTTCACACCTGGCTGAAAAACGATCTGATGCGCGGCGAGATGCTGCTTCGCCTTCCAGAGGGACTGATCGAGACCGCCGAGCGGCGAGCCACGATAGCCTGAGATGAACCCCGCGGTATTGAGACCGGCGGCCTTGTCGCGTTCCTGCTGCAGCATCGGCAGGCGGACCAGCGCCTGGATGCCGCTCATGTACGCGCGGCCGCGTTCGAGGGTGTATTTATCGTCGAGCGTGACGGAAGCGAGTGCGGCTTCGAGCGAAGCGCGCTGACCTGCGTCTAGCGGGGCATTCATTATGTGTCTTCCTCCATCCAACCAATCCGTTGTGGGATCGCCAGAACTTCAGGGCCTCGGCATCTTGTGAATGCTTCGGCCGGGGTCGCCATATTGGCCTCTTTCTTTCGATAGTAGCACTCGGATAAACCCGTCGCTGCGAGGTTCGGGGCGCCGCGCCGCATTGCGCTGCATCTTTCGGGCCTGTGGCGCCGTGTCGCGCAAGCGGCCTGAAACCCCCGTGTAATAACGGATGTATCGAATTCTTCAGAGGAGTAACAACGTGTAAAACTTGCACTTCCTGGGAACCGGACTTGAATATCCTGTCTAACTCCCTCACCTGTGCGAACCGCGCAGCGTCCCTCGCAGTTAACGCTTATTAAAGGGGCACTACTGCAACAGGCAGTCTGAAAAAAGGAGTCCAGCATGAATAATCGACATATCCAGACCTTCCTGACGGTCTCGGCCGCGTTCTTTGCCATGAGCGCGCCGCTGCATTCGAACGCCAGCACGAAGAGCGGCGAGAATGCGACGACCCGATGCGCCCAGTACACGCTGAGCATGAAGGCTGACACGAACGCCATGCCGGTCGCGAAGGCCGAACGCAAATCCTGATGCCGCGCTGATCCGGGCAGCATTCCATTCACCCGAATCCGGCGCCGGGGTGTGCGGCGCCGGATTCAAAAGTCAAAAAGGGCGAAGATCGTGTGATCTTCGCCCTTTTTGTTTGACATTGGCCGAAATTATCGGCGCGGGTGCGTCATGCCTTGTCCTGCACTACGCCGCGGCGGATCTGGTCGAGCTCGATCGACTCGAACAGCGCCTTGAAGTTGCCCTCGCCGAAGCCCTGGTTGCCCTTGCGCTGGATGATCTCGAAGAAGATCGGGCCGATCTGGTTCTCCGTGAAGATCTGCAGCAGCAGGTCTTCGGGCATGCCGTCGATCAGGATCTTGCGCTTCTTCAGTTCTTCCAGCGGCTCGGTGTGGCCCGGAATGCGGCGGTTCACGAGCTCGTAGTACGTTTCGATCGTGTCGAGCAGCGCAATTTCCCTGGCGCGCAGGCCATCCACGGTGCGGTAAATGTCGTTCGTGCCGAGCGCGATGTGCTGGATGCCTTCGCCGTGATAGGCGTCGAGGTATTCCTGGATCTGGCCCGCCGTCTCGCCGCCTTCCTCGTTGATCGGGATGCGGATCTTGCCGCAGGGCGAGGTCATCGCCTTCGACTTCACGCCGGTGACCTTGCCTTCGATATCGAAGTAGCGGATTTCGCGGAAGTTGAAGAGGCGTTCGTAGAACTCGGCCCACTCGTTCATGCGCCCGCGGTGGACGTTGTGCGTGAGGTGGTCGATATAGGTGAGGCCGTGGCCGACCGGGTTCTGCTCGGCGCCCGCGATCGGCTCGAAGTCGACGTCATAGATGCTGATGTCGCCAATGCTGCCCGGCGCCGCGCCGTTCTTGCCGCGCCAGCGGTCGACGAAATAGATCAGCGAGTCGCCAATGCCCTTGATGGCCGGAATGTTCAGCTCCATCGGGCCGGTCTTGTTGTCGAAGCCCCACGCGCCGAGTTCGAGCGCGTGCTTGTAGGCCTTGGCGGCATCCTGCACACGGAAGGCGATCGCGCAGATCGACGGGCCGTGCAGGCGCGCAAAGCGCTGGGCGAACGAATCGGGTTCGCCGTTGACGATGAAGTTGATGTCGCCCTGACGGTAGAGCGTCACGTCCTTATGGCGATGGCGCGCGATGGCCGTGAAGCCCATGCGTTCGAACAGTTTGCCGAGCGCCTTGGGGTCCGGCGCGGTGTATTCGATGAATTCGAAGCCGTCGGTGCCGACGGGGTTCTCCCAGTGGGGGACCTGCATGGTTGTCTCCTGGCTGATGTAGATCAGATTTCGTGTTGGACAGTGTAGTCCGCTGGATTGGGAGAAAACTTGCGAGTTGGGTCGCGTTGCCGTCGATCTGCGCTATAAACTGCCTTGAATGAATGTTCGGAAGGCAGAAAATGGCAAGCATCGAATTGGACGCAATCGACAGGCGCATTCTGGCGATCCTTCAGGAGAATGGCCGGCTCTCGAACCAGGAGATCGCCGAGCGCGTGAACCTCTCGCCGAGCCCGTGTTTGCGGCGCATCCGGCGGCTGGAGGAAAGCGGCGTGATTCGCAGCTACGTGGCGCTGCTCGATGCGCAGAAGCTGGGGCTCGACCTGCTCGCCTACGTGAACGTGCGGCTGGAAAAGCGTGGGCCGACGGCGGCGGGGCGCGAAGGCGTGACGCACGCCGAGCTGTTTCGTGCGGCGGTGCAGACCTGGCCGGAGGTGGTGGCCTGCCACGCGATGACGGGCGACATGGATTTCCTGCTGCGCGTGCAGGTGGAGGATATGGCGCACTTCTCGCGCTTCGTGCAGGACCAGTTGCTGCACCATCCTTCGGTGATCGACGTGAAGTCCAGCTTTTCGCTCGACACGTTCAAGGAAACGACGGCTTTGCCGATCCGCTGACTGCGCGGTGCCGTGCAGCAGACGCAAAAAAAGCGGCCGAAGCCGCTCTTTCAGTGCATCAGTCTGTCCCGAAGGGCAGGAGTCACGCCGCGACAGCCTGCGGCAGGATCGATTCCATCAGCTTGCTGGCCTGGCGCGCCTGACGCTTGAGAGCGTAGTCGAACACGGCGGCTTGTTCCTGGAGCATTTCGGCGATGATGCTGCTTTGGTCGGCGGGCTCGAGCGAGAGGTAGGCGTCGGCTTCGCCGTAGGCGTACTCGATCTTCATGCCCGACTTCTTCGCGATGTGCATCATCGTCGAGTTGCGCGACAGGCAGTGCATGTAGAGCGTGGTGACGTGCGTGTTGCGGCTGCGGATGGCGGCGCGCTCGAACAGCTTCGAGCCGATGCCCTGGCCGCGCGCGCTTTCCAGCACGGACACGCCGAACTCGGCCGTGCGGCCGTTGCCGTCCGCCGGCAGGTAGGCCAGATGGCCGACGCCCACGAGTTGCAGCTGATGGTCGAACACGCCGAACACGGTGTCGCGCGTAAAGTCCATCGAGCGCACGTACTTTTCGATCACGTGGTCCGGCGCGGCCTGGCCGAAGCGCAGCAGGCGGTCATCGTTGTCGAGCGAGAGAAAGTGCGCGAGCAGGCGTTCGCGGTCTGCCGAGGTGAGCACTCGCACCATGACGGGCGCATGACCGGACGTCAGCGGACGAACGGACGATATGATCGGCACGTTGGCGTGGGTCGAAAGCGGGTTCATGGTGGGTTCTCCTTAAAATGCATGCCGCATGATGCAGCGCAAAACGCATTCTAGCGGAAACCCTGGGTGCACTCTAGGGAAAACCCGGAGTGCAAATTTGAGTGTTGCGCCTAATTAATAAAAATATGAGCGCAAGTGATTGATTATTAACATTTATTCTGATCGGGTCGTTTGACGTGTCAACTGTTGTCTCGACGCATCATGTCGCACTGCAGCAATATGGCCCGAATATTTCTACCACCCGCAGCACCGTCCAGGCAATCTTCAGGCGCCCTTCAGACCGTGATCGACCATGGCGATCACCTGTTCGGCGAAGTCGCGATAGCCCATGCGGCCACCGGGCTTGAGCCACGTAAACGTCCAGTTGATCATGCCGAACACCATCATCGTCAGCGCCGTCTGGTTTTCGCTCGTGACCTGGCCGGGGTACGCGCGCGCGAGCTGGCGCGTAAAGGCGGCGACCACGTCGCGCTGGCGGTTCAGGATGATCTCGCGCTGGGCGTCCACGAGGTATTTGACGTCGTTCAGGAGCGCCACGTGGCGGCTGTGCGAGGTTTCGTACTCGGCGAGAAACGCGCGAATCAGCTCCGCGAAGCACTCGCGCTCGTCGTGACCGCGCCGCTGGCTCGCGCCTTCCACCTCGGCGATGATCAGCATGAGCCGCTTGGTGTAGCGATCGAGCAGATCGAAGAGGATCGCTTCCTTGCTCTCGTAATAGTGATAGAGCCGCGCCTTCGAGGTGCCGCTGGCGGCCGCGAGATCCGACATCGAGGTGCTCGGGTAGCTCGTCTGCGCGAATTTGGCGGCGGCTAGTTCGAGGATCTGGTCGCGTTGGGTTTCGTGGTCGGGCGCTCGGGTGCGTGCCATAGGAAATCAGCGGGGGAGGGAAAGGTGCGCGGCGGTTTGCGGCAGCGCCGGACGCGCGGCGCGCGCGGCAGCGGCGAGCGGGGCGCAGGCGGCGCACATGTCGTCGCGCAGGCGCAGTTCTTCAGCCGCGCACAGTTCGCGCAGGCGCCAAAGCACGACCGGCTCGCCAACCGTGAAGCCCGCGCCGCCACGCGTGAGCGCTGCGCCGAGCACGTCGCTGGCGAGCCAGGATGCGCCCGCCGGACGGTCTTCATGGGCGTCGAGCACGTCGAGGATCATGGCGTCGAGGTCGCTCCATGTGCCGCTCGTAAACGTGTTGTCGCGCCAGCGGCGCGTCTCGCCGTTGGCGAACTTCGCTTCCTGCCACTCCAGCGCGAGACGCGTGATGCGCAGCACCGAGATCGGCGCGGCGTCGGGCAAGTGCGCCTCGATGCAGGTTGCAGCGTTCGGGCCCGAAATTTCGTCGGCGGTCAGGCGCACTTCGTTCAGGCGCTGCGGGACGTCGCGCAAGCGGTAGCAGACGCGCCGCAGCGCGAGTTGATGCGCGGCGTCGTGCGTGTGCCAGATCACCACGTGGGAGTCGTCGGCTTCGAGCGCATTGAGCGCCGCGCAGTCGTCGTGGGTGAGGGCGGGCGGCGCATCGCTCAGGCGCTCCCAGAAGGCGGCGCGTTGCGCCACGCCTGGGTCGTCCGCCACGTCGATGTCGCGCAATGGGCCTACCGTCAGATCATCGCGCAGGGCGATCACGCGGTCCGGACGGCCTGCCGCTTCGAGAGCCTGACGTAGCGCCGTCACGGCCGGCTCGCCGTAAATGAGGTGAATCGTGGTCATCGACAACTCGTTGCGTTCACGCTGAACGCCCTGTAAGCCCGAAAGCACGCTAATAACAAAAGGAACCGCCCGCGGGTGTCGCAGCGCTGCGCTGCAACACCGACGGGCGGCCCCTAGTGTAAGCGGATCGCCTGCAGGCCGAAAGCGTGCTGTTGCTCTAACGCCTTAACGTTCGTCGAAACTCACGACCACGCGCTCGCTCACCGGATGACACTGGCAGGTGAGCACGAAGCCGTCCTTCACCTCCTGCTCCTCGAGCGTGTAGTTCTTGTCCATCTTCACCTCGCCGTCGAGCACCTTGGCGCGGCAGGTGCAGCACACGCCGCCCTTGCACGCGTAAGGCAGCGCCAGACCCGCCTTCAGGCCGACGTCGAGCAGGCTCACGCCCTCGTACGGCAGGCGCATTTTGCGCTTCTTGCCGTCGATGACGATCTCGAGGTCGGCGGCCGGCGTGTTTTCGGTGATCTCGATGTTCGGCACGCCCGCCTGCGGCAGCGGCGAGCCGAAGCGCTCCACGTGCACCTTTTGCGGCGGCACGCCCGCGTCCTTGAACGCGGCTTCGGCGGCGTCCATCATCGGGCCGGGGCCGCAGATGAAGGCTTCGTCGATCTCGTCGGCGGGCACCAGCGTTTCGAGGAACGCCGCGCACTTGGCCTGATCGAGCACGCCGTTGAAGAGCTCGACGTCCTGCAGGTCGTCCGAGAGCACGTGGTAGAGGCGGAAGCGGCTCATGAAGCGGTTCTTCAGGTCCTCAAGCTCTTCGGCGAACATGATCGCGTCGACGCTGCGGTTGCCATACACGAGCGTAAACGCACTGCGCGGTTCCGTTTCGAGCGTCGTCTTGATGATCGCGAGCACGGGCGTGATGCCCGAGCCGCCCGAGAACGCGACGTAGTGCTTGCCGTGCTCGGCGTTCAGGTGCGTGAAGAAGCGGCCATCGGGCGTCATCACGTCGATCTCGTGGCCGGGCGCGAGCTGCTCGAATGCGAAGTTCGAAAAACGCCCGCCGCGCACGCGCTTGATGCCGATGCGCAGCTCGCCATCGCGGTCGTAGTCGGTCACGCCCACGCAGATCGAGTACGAACGGCGCGTTTCCTCGCCGTCGATGTGCGTCTTGAGCGTGACAAACTGCCCCTGGGTGAAGCGAAACGCATCGCGCAGCTCGGGCGGGACTTCGAAAGCGACAGAGACCGCGTCCGCGGTTTCGGGCCGCACTTCGCGGATGCGCAGCGAATGGAATTGCGGAGTGGCCATATCAGTACGGTTTGAAGTAGTCGAAGGGTTCGCGGCAGTCGATGCAGCGGTAAAGCGCCTTGCACGCAGTCGAGCCGAACTGCGCGAGGCGCTCGGTGTGCTGCGAGCCACAGTGCGGGCAGGCGGGCGCGGGCAACGGCGTCGGTTTCGCGATGAAGGTGATCGGCTGTTCGGCCGATTGAGGCGCGGACCCGCAGTTGCCCGTGGGCGGCGCGATGCCATAGGCGCGCAACTTCTCGCGCGCTTCGTCGGTGATCCAGTCGGTGGTCCACGCGGGCGTCAGGGTCGTCGCGATGCGGTAGGGCGCGAGCGCGGCGGCGTCGAGCGCGTGCGCGACGTCCTCCGCGATCTGCGACATCGCCGGGCAGCCGGAGTAGGTGGGCGTGATGACCACTTCGATCTGGCCGTCATCGGCGCGGCGCACGTCGCGCAGAATGCCCAGTTCGCGGATCGACACGACTGGAATCTCCGGATCGGGCACCGATTCCAGCACTTCCCAGGCGCGTTCGAGCGCGTGATCTGCCGTTGCTTGCATCGTGACTTCCTCTGTTCCTGCGGGGGTGCTTACCAGCGCGCGTCCGGGTGCTGGCGCGCGAGGCTCTGCATCTCGGCCAGCACGAAACCCATGTGCTCCGAGTGTTCACCGTGCTTGCCGGTCGTGATGTGGAACACCTGCGCGGGCAGCGTGAGCGTGGCTTCCTCGAGCGCGGCTTCCACGTCGGCGCGCCACGCGGCTTCGAACTGCGCCGTGAGCGGTGCGACGCCGGCTTCGGCCACAGCCGCTTCCACGGCGTCGGTGCTGAAGAATTCCCGCGTGTACGGCATCAGCCAGTCGAGCGCGGCCTGGGCGCGGCTGTGCGACTCATCGGTGCCGTCGCCGAAACGGATCAGCCACTCGCGCGCATGGTGCACGTGGTAGCGCGTTTCCTTGATCGAGCGCTCGGCGATCGCGGCCAGCTGCGGGTCGGCGGAGCGCAGCAGCGCGGTCCACAGGTGCTCCATCAGCGTGGCGTAGAGGAAGTTGCGCACGATCGTCACGGCGTAGTCGTTGGCCGAATGCGTCGTGCCGGCGAGCGGGCCGAAATGCGGCAGCTCTGCGAGCGTGTAGTTCGCGAACTCGCGCTCGGCGCGGAAGTAGGCGTAGTCGTCCTCGGTGCGCTCGCGGCCGGTGAGGGCCCTTTCGAGCGTGGCGGCATGCGTGTAGAGCAGGCGCGCCTGACCGATCAGGTCCAGGCTCATGTTGGCGAGCGCGATGTCTTCTTCGAGGATCGGGCCGTGACCGCACCATTCCGTATTGCGCTGACCGAGGATCAGCGCCGTATCGGCGAGGCGCAGCACGTACGCGAGTTGTTCAGGCGTGGGCGTCGTCATGTTGCGCTCTTACATGTGGTTGACTTCGTCGGGCAGCGTGTAGAACGTCGGGTGGCGATAGATCTTGTCGCCGGCCGGCTCGAAGAGCTCGGCCTTTTCGTTCGGATCCGATGCCGTGATTGCCGACGACGGCACCACCCAGATGCTCACGCCTTCCTGGCGGCGCGTGTAGACGTCGCGCGCCATGCGCAGCGCCATCGAGGCGTCGCAGGCGTGCAGGCTGCCACAGTGCTTGTGGTCGAGACCCTGCTTGCTACGCACGAACACTTCCCAGATCGGCCATTCCTTGTTCATCGTGGATCTCCTTCCTTCCTGATTCATATATGAGGTGTGCTCAAGCTGCGTGCTTCTCGGCGCGTTGGCGCTGCTTTTCGGCATGGGCGAGGGCGGCTTCGCGCACCCACGCGCCTTCGTTGTGCGCCTTCACGCGCGTGCCGAGGCGCTCGCGGTTGCATGGCCCGTCGCCGTTCACGACGCGCCAGAATTCTTCCCAGTCGATCGTGCCGTAGTCGTAGTGGCCGCGCGCGTCGTTCCATTTCAGATCCGGGTCGGGGAGCGTGACGCCCAGCACCTTCGCCTGCTCGACCGTCGCATCGACGAACTTCTGGCGCAGATCGTCGTTCGAAATGCGCTTGATGCCCCACTTGGCCGACTGGTTGCTGTGGACCGAATCGGCGTCGCCCGGGCCGAACATCATCAGCACGGGCCACCACCAGCGGTTCACAGCTTGCTGGACGAGTTCGCGCTGCGCGTCGGTGCCGCTCATCATGGCGAGCAGGGCGTCGAAGCCCTGGCGCTGGTGGAACGACTCTTCCTTGCAGATGCGGATCATGGCGCGCGCGTACGGGCCGTACGTGCAGCGGCACAGCGGAATCTGGTTCATGATCGCCGCGCCGTCCACGAGCCAGCCGATCACGCCGACGTCGGCCCACGTGGGCGTCGGGTAATTGAAGATGCTCGAATACTTGGCCTTGCCGGCATGCAAGGCGTCGACGAGCTGGTCGCGCGAAACGCCGAGCGTTTCCGCCGCGCTATAGAGATAGAGGCCGTGGCCCGCTTCGTCCTGCACCTTGGCGAGCAGGATCGCCTTGCGCTTGAGGCTCGGCGCACGCGAGATCCAGTTGCCTTCCGGCAGCATGCCGACGACTTCGGAGTGCGCATGCTGCGAGATCTGGCGCACGAGCGTCTTGCGATAGGCTTCGGGCATCCAGTCCTGCGGCTCGATCTTGCCGTCGGCGGCCATGATGGCGTCGAACTGCGCCTGCTCCGGCGAGGTTGCGTCCGCGTCGAGCGGAGCAACGTTGCCGGGGATGTCGAGGGATTGCGTGTACATGGAGACGCTCTCGTCGAAGTTGGGTATGTCGCGCAGTATAAACCAACCGACCGGTCGGTAAATGAATTTTTTGACGTAGGGCAAAGAAATTCGGACCTCCGGTTGAGTTTTAGTGGGGCGGCAGCGGGATTGCCTGGGATTTGTGCGCGTGGGCGGCGTGTGCGTGGGATTTTGCGTAGGTTAGTGCGCTGGACTGTCAGGCGGATGGAAGGCTGTGCACCGGGCCATGGGGCACAATGCGCCTTTGCCTGCGCACTCGTTCACGGATGAAGATTTCTTTTGCTCCCCTCGCGGCTGCGGCCGCAGTGTTCATTTCACTTGGCGCCGCGTCTCCGGCGTTCGCGGATCAAGCCCCGGGCCCCTGGGTCACGAGCTGGGCGACGGCCCTGCAGTCGATTCCCGAGCGCGACGCGCTCCCGGCGCTGTACCGCGCGCCCGAGGTCGCCGGGCGTACCGTTCGGCAGATCGTGTACCCGACGCTGGGCGGCAAGGTTGCGCGGGTGCGTGTGAGCAACCTCTACGGGCGCACGCCGCTCGTGATAGAGGCGATGGCGATTGCGCCGTCTGCGGGCGGCGCGGCGGCGAGCGAGGCGGGTATGGCGCATGTGACCTTCGGCGGGCGGCCGACGGTGTCGGTGCCTCCCGGTGCTGCGCTCGATAGCGATCCGGTGCAGATCGATCTGAAGGCGCACGCACCCTACGCCATCAGTTCCTATATGGGACCCGAGCAAAAGATGATCGCGTGGCACCGCGTGGCGAGTCAGGTGAATTACGTCTCGCGTCCGGGCAATCACGTCACGGATCCGTCGATTGGTGCGTTCACCCAGCGCTTTACGCAGTACGCGTGGGTGACGGGGCTCGCGGTCGAGGCGCCGGGGGCGTCGACGGTTGCGGCGATCGGCGATTCCATTACCGATGGCATGCGTTCCTCGCTCAATCAGAACCGTCGCTGGCCGGACGCGTTGGCGCGCCGCATCGCGCAGTCGCCGCGCACGGATCTCGCCGTGATCGATCTCGGGATTAGCGGCAACCGGCTGCTGAGCGATTCGCCTTGCTACGGCGAGGCGCTCGAGCGGCGCTTTGGCCGCGACGCGCTCGGCCACCCGGGCGTGAAGACTGTGGTGCTGCTCATCGGCATCAATGACATCAACTTCCAGGCGATGCCGGCCCGATCGGGCCTCGACTGCGACTTTCCTCATACGCACGTGGACGCGAACGACCTGATTGCGGGCTACCGCCGTGTGATCGCGCAGGCGCACGGACGCGGCGTACGCATTTTCGGCGCAACGCTCACGCCGGCTTCGCTGCCGCCGGAGCGCGAGGCGATCCGCACGGCGGTGAACCAGTGGATCCGGACGAGCGGGGCGTTCGACGGCGTGGTCGATTTCGACGAGGCGCTGCGGGACCCGGCGGATCCCGCGCGACTGCGTTACGGCTATGACAGCGGCGACCACATCCACCCAAGCGATGCCGGCTACGCGGCGATGGCGAATGCGGTGCCGCTGGAGGTCCTTACCCGGAAGTGAGGAATATTTTCGTCACCCCCTTGCACGGCGCCGGCGGGGGCGATAAGATTCGCCCCCTTCGCAGTTCGATGTCTCTGACATCAGGGCAGCGAAGGCCGCCGCGGAAACCGGCGGGCGCAGGAGTCGGCAGCTTTTTTAAGCGGTGAGCGAAAAAAAGGGGTTGACGAAGCGAAAAAGATTCTTCATAATCTCGTTTCTCTGCTGCTGACGCAGCAACGCAGAAAGAAGCCGGTAGTTAGGTGTTTTTAACGGCGCTTTCGCGATCGATCTTTAAAAATTTACAGCCGATAAGTGTGGGCGCTTGATGCGGTGGCGGCCTGATGTGGTTCTTCGGAGCGATATCGGGAGCAGCAAAAGTATCAAGAGTCTCACACTAAAGTAAGTCAGGTTTTTGAATTTATTCAGATACCTGTCAGCTTTGAGTGAGCGACCGGTCTCGAGAGAGACCGAAAACAGTAACAGGTATTGAACTGAAGA
>NZ_JAPMAL010000050.1:0-46153 GCF_026343935.1 Paraburkholderia sp. CNPSo 3076
TGGCTCGCAGCAACTTCTCCGGCGCGATGCTCGGCCGTCCACCTTTTATGTCCGCTTCGTACATCTCGGCGAACAGTCGATCCATCTTCGCCAGCGCTTCGTTCGCCATTACGCGGATCGAACGCAACGGATGCGACTTGGGGACGAAGTCGTCCAGCTTGCGCACGGAAAACAAACTCTCGGTGAAAGTGTCGGCGCCGCGCATGATCTCCAGTGGGTAAGTGGTGGTTCATCTATCAACGCTTCACGAACTCTGCGCGATGACATGTTTCAGCGGTACTTCAGCAACCTGTTAAGCGTAGATCGACGCAACGGGCGCTTCGCCCACGCGCGCGTAGCCGCGATACATGCCTTCGGTGTTGAACGGCAGGACCACGTTGCCTTGTGAGTCCACGGCGATCAGGCCGCCACGGCCGTCGATGCGCGGCAATTGCTCCATCACGACATTCGCAGCGGCTTCGGAGAGTGAAACACCGCGATATTTCATTTGCGCCGCGACGTCATAGGCCGCGACCATGCGCATGAACATTTCGCCTGATCCCGTGGTGGACACCGCGCAGGTGGCGTCGTCGGCATAGCAGCCCGCGCCGATCAGCGGCGCGTCGCCCACGCGGCCCACCTGCTTGTTCGTGATGCCGCCCGTCGAAGTCGCCGCCGCGAGGTGGCCGTGCGCGTCGAGCGCCACTGCGCCCACCGTGCCGTATTTGCGGTTGGGGTCGATCGGCTCGTGCGGCAGGCTGTCTGCCGATGCGTTTGCAGCCGCCCGGGCTTCCGCATTTGCCTGAAGGGTTGCGCCATCGTGATCGAGCATCGCGCGCGCTTCGCCGCGGGCGAGCTGCCATTGGCGGTAGCGCGCGTCGGTGTGGAAATAGCCGGGATCGACGAATTCGAGGCCCTGGGCTGCCGCAAACGCTTCCGCGCCTTCGCCCGTGAAGAGCACGTGCTCGCTCTTCTCGAGCACGCAGCGCGCCGCCCGCACCGGATTGCGTACGCGCTTCACGCAGCACACGGCGCCCGCTTCGAGCGAGCGGCCGTCCATGATCGAGGCGTCGAGTTCATGCGTGCCCGCGGACGTGAAGACCGCGCCGTGGCCCGCGTTGAAAAGCGGACAGTCTTCGAGCAGGCGCACCGCTTCTTCGACTGCGTCGAGCGCGCTGCCGCCAACGGCCAGGATGCGCTGGCCGGCCGCGAGAATGCCGCTCAGCGCGTCGAGATACCGGGTTTCGACTTCGGGCGCCATCGATGCGCGCAGGATCGTGCCGGCGCCGCCGTGAATGGCAAGGACTGCGTTCGATTTCATGACTTCTTTTTCGTGGGGGAAGACGGGGCGCCAGGCGCGGCAGGCGCCTGCGCCGAGGTGAGCCACGGCAGCACCGATTCGGTGATGGCCGCCGCGGCAACGACGGAATCCTTCGCGCGCAACGCCACGGCGTCGCACAGCGCTTCGATGACGGCCAGTACCGCGGCTTCCGAGTTCGCCGCAAGGCGACGCTCGGAGCGGATCAGCAGCGTGAGATCGGCGAAGCGCGCGAGCGGCGAGTCGATGCTGTCGGTGAGCGCGAGCACGCGCGCGCCCAGCTTCGCGGCATGGCGCGAGAGCTTGATCGTGTCGTCCACGTAGCGCGGAAACGCGATGCCGATCACCAGATCGTCCCTGTTCGCGCCGAGCAGCCTGCGCGCCGAATGCGTGGGGCCGCCGACCGAGGCGAGCGCCTGCACGTTGTCCAGATACGGCAGCAGCGCGTTCTCCATGAGCCCGGCGAGAAACGCGCTCGTGCCCGAGCCGATCACGTAGACGCGGCGCGCCGAAAGAATCGCGTCCACAGCTGCGGCGGCCGCTTCGCTGTCGATCGACTGGCGCGACAAACGCAGGTTCGACTCGGCCTGCTCCAGCGAGGCGCCGAACAGCCCGGCGCCGCTGGTCAGCGATTCCTGCGCGCTGCGCAGCCGCTCGACCGGCGCGAGCGTGGCCTCGAAGCCGCGCACGAGCGCCTCGCGAAACTGCGGATAGCCGTCGAACCCGAGCGAGCGCGCGAAGCGGTTGGCCGTGGCCACCGAAGCGCCCACCGCGTCCGCCAGTTCGTCGATGCGCATGGTCGCGGCGTGGAACAGGTTTGCGAGCACGTACTCGGCCATGCGCCGGTGGCCCGGTGTGAGAACGGGCATCGCGGCGGTGATGCGCGCGACGATCTCGGCTTCGGGCGTGTCAGGAGTTGACGGTCGGGTTGGCATGCGTGAGCGGGAGTTGGGACGGCAAGGCCGTAAATGAAATTACATGAGCGGATCTTAGTGAAAATTAATTTTCATCGCGCCCTGGGTTTACCCTATTCGAGCGAAGAAAGGTCAAATTCGCCTGACCGGGCGCAACGCAACGCGAAGCTGTGCGCCTCGTACAGTTGCAGGATTTTGGAGGGAGGACCCGGCAGAAGCCGGAAAGAGACGTCGCCCGCAGGCGAGATAAGGCGCGCGGCGGCGCGTGGGAAGTGGTGCCGCACTTGCCGCCAGCCAGGCGCTGGCGGCAATCGAATCAGTCACATGAAAACGCGGTGCGCGGCTTCACGACGCCGCCATCGCTTCAGCGCTCGGCGCCAACCGCCACGTATTGCGCCCCGCGCGCTTGGCTTCATACATGGCCGCATCGGCGAGACACAGCGGATCGTCGGCCAGCGCCTTGTTCTCGGCCTCGGCCGAGAGCACCGCGCTCGTTGCATCCACCACACCAGCCGCGCCTGTCATGCCAGTCAGCACGACGCCCACGCTGGCGCTCGTCTCGATCACGCGGCCCGCGACGACGAACGCCTTCGACACTTCACGGCAAATGGCTGCCGCGATGCGCTCGCCGGTACGCGCGTCGCTCACGCCGCGGCTCGCCACCACGAATTCGTCGCCGCCCAGGCGGCTCACTACGTCGCCCGTGCGCACGGTGGCGACGAGCCTGCGCGCGACCTCCCTGAGCAGGGCGTCGCCCAGATCGTGGCCGTAGCGGTCGTTGATGGACTTGAAGCCATCCATGTCCATGAAGAAGAGCGCGAAAGGCTCGCCGCTCGCGCGCAGTTCGCACAGCGTTTCCTGCAGCGCGCGCCGGTTCGCGAGTCCCGTGAGCGGGTCGATCAGCGCGCCCTCGCGCAGGCGTTGCTCGGTGCGGCGCTGCTCGGTCACGTCGTGCGCCATCACGTAGAAGCCCGTCACCTTGCCTTCGCGCTTGGCCGGAATGTAGGTCGCCGACCACACGCGGTCGGCGTCGGCCCGATAGCGCACCTCGTCGCAGGTGACGCGTTCGCCGGCCAGCGCGCGCGCAAAGAGCGGCTGCAACTGCTCGAACACTTCGGGGCGCAGCGTTTCGCTCAGGCTGCGCCCGCGCAGCGCCGCCGGCTCCGCGCCGAACACGCGCTTGAACGTCTCGTTGTTGAACTGGTAGCAAAGATCGCGATCGACCACGGCGATCAGCGCCGGCACATTGTCGGTGATGGTCTGCAGCGCGTCGCGGCTGCGCTGCAGCTCCCCTGTGCGTTCGCGCACGCGCTCTTCGAGTTCGACGTGATAGTTGCGCAGCGCCTCCTCGCTCTTCTTGCGGCTCGTAATGTCCTGCACCGCCGCGATGAAATGCAGGGGCGTACCGGACACATCGCGCACGAGCGATACCGCGAGATTGACCCACACGGCCTCGCCGTCGGGCCGCAGATAGCGCTTTTCGATTGCATACGTGGCCTGGCGGCCCGCGAGCAATTCGGCCACTAGCGCGAGATCGGCGGCGATGTCGGCCGGGTGCGTGACCGAGGCGAACGTGCAGCGGCGCAGCTCGCTCTCCTCGTAGCCGATGATCTCCGAGAACTTCTGGTTCACGTCGAGAAAGCGGCCGTCGAGATCGACCACGGCCTTGCCGATCGGCGTTTGCTGGAACACGGTCCGAAAGCGCGCCTCGCTGATGGCGAGCGAACGGCGGTCGCGCTCGTGCGCCGTTCGCGCGCGGTTCAACTGCCGGCGCAATTCCAGCTCGCGTTCGACGAGGTGCGCGAAATCCGCGAGCACGGCGGCCTGTGCGGCGTCGAACGTGCGCGGCTTTTCGTCGATCAGGCAAAGCGTGCCGACCACCTGGCCGTCGGCCAGACACAGCGGCGAGCCGGCATAGAAGCGGATGTTCGGCGCGCCCGTGACGAGCGGATTGTCGAGAAAGCGCTCGTCGTCGAGCGCGTCTTCCACCACGAGCATGCGCTTGCTTAGCACGGCGTGCGCACAGAACGACACGCTGCGCGGCGTTTCGCAAGCCGCCAGCCCGTGGTGCGACTTGAACCACTGGCGGTCTTCGTCCACGAGCGAAATCAGCACGATCGGCATGTCGAACGCAAAGGCGGCGAGCCGCGAGATGCGATCGAATGCTTCTTCAGGATCGGTGTCGAGTATGTCGAGTTGCCGCAACGCCCGAAGGCGGACGTCCTCATCCAGAGGAAGCGGAGCAGTGATCATCGTGTGAGGGGCCCGACAGGGCGGATACGGTTGCATGGCGCTTTCCGTACCGGCGCGCCTTACCGGGGTTTACGGCCGGATTAAGCAAAAACTGAAGCACGGAAATGCCCGCGCCACGCGTGTCGTGCCAGTCTTGCGCGCCAGGCATTTCCCCTACGCACAAACCGCAACTTAAGCGCACGAACGTTCGGTATGCGTGTGGTTGCGCAATCATCGAGCGCCGCGGCCGTCATACCCGCGCTGCTCGCATGTCCCGGCGCCACGGCGCGTGACGCATCATCCTCCTGAAAGTTCACGGCGGTCAAATTGTTTCGTTTTCCGAAATACATGCCATTTTTAACCGGCCGGTTAACGTGTTGCGAAATCGATCAAGCCCTCAAAAAAAACATGTTTGGCGACTTCAGCAACGCTTTTTCACCGCCGTAAAAAGGGCAAAGCTCCACCCCTTCCGGTGTCACCATGAAAACCCTCGCGCAACCCCTGCGACTGAAATTGACCATCCGCATCGCCACCGCGGCGCGTATTGCCGCCGGCTGTGGCGCCAGCACGCGCATGAGCGCTGCACCCCGTGCGCGTCGCGCACCGTCGCGCAGCACTCATCCGCCTACCGGCACGTCGTGCCACTACGCCGTGCGCCGCCTCGCGGCGCAGGTGCGCACGCGCAGAATCTGACGCCACACGGACATCGAGACATGAGACAGGAAACCGTGGCGGCCATGCCCGATCCCGCCGCTGCCTTGAATCCCACGGCGGCGCTTCCCTGGATAGGACGTGCGCGCGCCACGTTGCGCGCCTCGATCCGCACACGCACGAAGTTCTTCATCGGCCTGTTCTTCGCCTTGTTCGCCACGCAAACCACGCTGCTGGCAAGCCAGCTGATCGCGTTTGGCCATGCCTTCGAACGCGTGGATACGAGCTGGCACGACGAGAGCGCCGCGCAGGAAAGCGAAGCGCCACCCAGGCAAGCCGTCTCCGCCGCGCCGCGCGAACTCGCTGTCGAGAGGCTGCACAGTCAGGTCCAGCGCGGCATCCTGCGCGTGCATCACACGCTCGAAGCCGCCTTTGCGATCGCACTCGCCACGCTCGCCTTCGGCCTCGTACTGCTGCACTACCTCGAGCGCACGCTACTGCGTCCGCTGCATACCTTGACCGACTCGCTCGTGCGCCTCGCGCACGGTGAGGACATGCGCGCATTGCCCGACATGAACCGCACCGACGAGATCGGCGCGATGGCGCATGCCTTCGATACGTTGTGCGAAAAATCCCGCGAGCTGCATCTCGCCCACGAAGCCACGCGCGCCGCCGAGGCCCACGCCCAGACACTGGCGCGCCACGATCCGCTCACGGGCCTGCCCAACCGGCGTTTGCTCGCCGCGGAGATGAGCGCGGCGCTGGAGCGCACGCAGCACCGCTCGCCCGACTACCTCGTGTTCGTGATCGATCTCGACCGCTTCAAGCCCGTCAACGACTTTCACGGTCACGCCGCGGGCGACACGGTGCTGTGCGAGATCGCCGCGCGCCTGCGCCGCGTGGTGCGCGACGGCGACACGGTCGCGCGCCTGGGCGGCGACGAGTTCGCCGTGCTCGCCCGCGTGCATCGCGACGACCATATCGAGGCCGCTAGCGAGCTGGCGCAGCGCCTGCTCGCCGCCACGCGCGCGCCCATCGACATCGGCAAGCTGCGCATCAACGTGGACGCGAGCATCGGCATTGCGTGCTGCCCACGCGACGGCGGCGACCCGGACGCGCTGCTGCGCGCCGCCGATATCGCCATGTATCGCGCCAAGTGCGAAGGCAAGGGCACGTACCGCTTCTTCGAGCAGAAGATGGACGACGAGCTGCGCCTGCAGGCCTCGCTCGAATCGGACCTGCGCCGCGCGCTCGCGGGCGGCGAGATCCGGCCGTTCTACCAGCCGCTCGTGCGCCTCGCCGACGGCCAGACTACCGGCTTCGAGATTCTCGCGCGCTGGCATCACGAGCAGCGCGGCTGGATCTCGCCCGAGGTGTTCGTGCCGCTCATCGAGCAGATGGGGATTTCGCCCGCGTTCACGGCTTCGATCTTGCGGCGCGCGTGCCGCGACGCGCTGCGCTGGCCTTCGCGCTACCACCTCGCGCTCAATCTTTCGCCGGCGCAGTTCAAGGACACGCAACTCGCGGCGCTGCTGCTCACGATCCTCGCCGACGAGGGCATGCCGCCCGAGCGCATGGAGATCGAGATCACCGAATCGGCGCTGATGTACGACTTCGACGCGGCGCGCGCCGTGCTCGCGGACTTCCGCAACGCGGGGCTGCGCATGTCGCTCGACGACTTCGGCACCGGCTATTCGAGCCTGCAGCACCTGCGCGAGCTGAAGGTGGACAAGCTGAAGATCGACCGCTCCTTCGTGCTCTCGATGACCTCGTGCAACGAGAGCGCCAAGATCGTCGACGCGATCATCGCGCTCTCCTCGAACCTCGGCATGAGCACGGTGGCCGAAGGCGTGGAGACCGCGGAACTCGCGCGCACGCTGGCGGCGAAGGGCTGCGATTACGCGCAGGGCTATTTCTTCGGCAAAGCGATGGCGGCGCGTGAAATCGACGCCTTGCTGAACGTGGATCGTGCGGCGAACGAGGCACGGCTCAAGCGTGTTGTCGAGCCGGCCTGAACAGATTGACACGTAGTACTTTGAGATTGGAAAGGTAGACATCATGTTTGTAGCAATAGGCTGGATCGTCGTGCTCGGATCGGTGATCGGGAGCTTCGTGGGCGTGGGGGGACACCTGCCCGCGCTCGTTCAACCATTCGAACTCCTGTGTATTTTCGGCGCGGCACTGGGCGCGTTCGTGGTGAGCAACCCGACCGCCACGCTTGGCAAGACGCTCAAGGCGCTGCCCACCTGTTTCAAGGGCGGCGGCTACACGAAGGCGCAATACCTGGAGCTGATCGCCCTCCTCTACGAGTTGCCGGACCTCATGGACGAAGAACTCGACACGCACCACTCCGAGGTGTCGATTGCGCCCAATGCCATCCAGAAGATGGCCGACGGGCTGCCCGCGTTCGGCATCGTGGCCGCCGTGATGGGCGTAGTGCACACCATGGGCTCGGTCGGCAAGCCGCCGGCCGTGCTCGGCGAGATGATCGCGGGCGCGCTCGTGGGCACGTTCCTCGGCATTCTGCTCGCCTACGGCTTCGTCGGTCCGATCGCGGACCTGCTGACCGCCAAGGGCCGCGCCGCCAGCAAGCCGTTCCAGTGCGCGAAGGCCGTGCTGCTCGCGTCGCTCGCCGGCTATGCGCCGCCCGTGGCCGTAGAATTCGGCCGCAAGGTGCTGTTCACCGCCGACCGCCCGAGCTTCCAGGAACTCGACGAAGCGGTGCGCGCCACCAGGGCGCCGAAGGCCGCTTAGGAGTCCCGAGATGGCCGAACGGAATCCTGGCTCGCGCGCCGCGCGCGACACCGAGGGCAGCAAGACCACGCTCGTGGTGCGCCGCGTGAAGAAAGGCGGCCACGAGGGCCACCACGGCGGCGCATGGAAAATCGCCTATGCGGACTTCGTGACCGCGATGATGGCGTTCTTCCTCTTGATGTGGCTGCTCGGCTCGACGTCGCAGTACGACCGCGACGGCATCGAGAAGTATTTCAACACGCCGCTTTCGGCCATGCCCGGCAGCAAGCCCGACGCCGCGAACCCCAACCCGAGGGTGGTGCAAGGCGGCGGCCGTGACCTCTCGAGCAAAACGCCGGCCGTGGGCGGCTCGAACGCGCAGCCCACGCTCTCGCACGTCGTGCCGATGGAAGCGGTCGATAAGTCGCACCTTTCGCAGCTCAAGGAAAAACTCTCGGCGCTCATCGAGCGCAAGCCGGAGTTGCGCGCGTACCGCGACCAGATCCGCATGTGGATCACGGACGAAGGCCTGCGCATCGAGCTGGTCGATTCGCTCAAGCGCCCCATGTTCGCGACCGGTAGCGCGAAGCTCGAGGACTACGCGTACGAGATCCTCGTGCAGATCGGCAGTGCGCTCAACGACGTGGACCGCGGCGTGTCGATCGCGGGGCACACCGACTCGGTGCCCTACTCCGGCGGCCTCGCCGGCTACTCGAACTGGGAGCTTTCGAGCGAGCGCGCCAACGCCGCGCGCTGGTGGCCGGCCACCTGAGCGAGGAGAAGCTGCTCCAGGTGCGCGGCCTCGCCGACGTCCTGCCGCTCGACCACGACACGGCGGACAGCCCGCTGAACCGGCGCATCACCATTCTGGTGATGAACAAGGACGCCGAGCGCGCGTTCTTCGAGCAGGCGAAACGCTACGACGTCGACACCCCGCAAAAGGCAGCCACGCCGGCTTCATAAGGCATCTACCGCGCGGCCCAAAATGGGTCTCCAAACAGGCAGGAACGCCGCCGATGCCTCTCGCGCCGGCGCATCGAATCGACGGGCGCGACGCGGTACGCGGCTTGCTATGTCTGCGGCAGGCGGCCAGAACCGCCGCGGCATCGCCTGCCGCCTGACACGGGAATCGTCGGGAGTCTGGCCGGACTCAACATTGTTCCCCTCATAGATGGAGACCAGCATGCCCACCTTCATTCCTCCGCCCATGCCAACCGGCAATGGCGTGCGCATCGTCGGCAAGGGCCGCGTGAGCGCCGCGGGGCCGGGCCCCGACGTGATGGCCGCAAGCACGCTCGACAGCGACCGCGTGCTCAGTTCGGACGGCCAGGAAGTCGGCAAGATCAAGGAAATCATGCTCGACGTGCAGAGCGGCCGCGTAGCCTACGTGGTGCTGTCGAGCGGCGGCTTTCTCGGCTTCGGCGACAAGCTGCTTGCCATTCCCTGGAGCGCGCTCATGCTCGACACGAGCCGCAAGTGCTTCCTGCTCAATGTGTCGTCCGAGCGCGTGAAGGAAGCGCCGGGCTTCGACCGGGACAGCTGGCCCTCCATGGCCGACGCGAGTTGGGGCAGCACGCTGCACGCGTATTACGGCGCCGAGCCGTACTGGGCCGCGGTCGAGCCGGTGACGCCGCGCCACTGAGCTTCTCGTCTGGCGCGCGGCTCCGGACGGTAAGCGGGCGTTCGGAGCCGGACTTCGCGTCGAGGGCACGCCGGCGTTCAGCCCGGCGTGGTCCCGGCGTTCGCGGCCATTGGCGGCGCCTCGGGGGCGTCGGCCGCCTCCAGCGCCCACGCGCGCTGCCCGAACGCGATCACGCGACCCGGCCGAATACGCCAGCGGTTGCCACGGACCCGATTTTGGGTCCCGATGGCGACAGGCGCACAATACGCGTTGTTACGGCCCAGCCTCAACGTCACCGCGATCAGGCGCAGCAACCCTACAGGTAACCCCGAACCATGACCCAGTTCTTCAGCGAAGCCGCCTCCGCCGAGGCCGTCAATGCGCGTATCGGCGAAAACGCCGACGAGCGCGTGCGCGAGGTGATGAGCGCGCTCGTGCGTCATCTGCACGCATTCGCGAAAGAAGTGCAGCTCACCCAGCCGGAATGGGAGACCGCCATCGACTTCCTCACCACGGCGGGCCAGCTCTGCAGCGCCGAGCGCCAGGAGTTCATCCTGCTCTCGGACACGCTGGGGTTTTCCATGCTCGTGGACGCCATCAACAACCGCCGCCCAGGCGTCGCCACCGAAAACACCGTGTTCGGCCCGTTCCATGTGGCCGGCGCGCCCGAGCGCGAGATGGGCGCGTGCATCACCGCCGACGGCAAAGGCGAGCGCTGCCTGTTCGAGGGCCGCGTGCTCGATCTCGAAGGCGGCCCGGTGGAGGGCGCGCGCATCGACGTGTGGTCCGACAACGCCGACGGCTACTACGACGTGCAGCAGCCCGGCGTGCAGCCCAGGTGGAACAACCGCGGCATCTTCACGACCGGCGCGGACGGCGTCTATCGCTTCGTCGGCATCAAGCCGGTCTCGTACCCGATCCCACACGACGGCCCGGTGGGCAAGATGCTCGCCACCCTCGGCCGCCACCCGTACCGGCCCGCGCACATGCATTTCCTCATCACCGCGCCGGGCTTCCAGAAGGTGGTCACGCATACCTTCGTGGGCGACGACCCGTACCTGCAGTCGGACGCCGTGTTCGGGGTGAAAGCGTCGCTCGTCGCGCCGTATGAGCGGGTGGCCGACAGCGACACGCCCTGGCGCTCCACGTTCGATTTCGTGCTCATGCCGCTAGCGCCGCACGCCTGATCCGGCAATGCGGCGAACTGGACGCGATATCGCGCCTTGCTCGCCGCATTGTCCGCCGCTCCCGGGTCATAGACTGGTCTCGCAGTCGAACGAACAACCGGGAACACCTTTGGGGGCGGCGATGCGGGTCACGAACTGGATTCTGGTGCTGGAATGCGCGTATATGGAGTTTTCCAGCTGGCGCGGCAAGAACGTGTATCGCCGTACGGTGGCATACGACAGCGTGGTGTGGTGCTAGCACTTCCCGCAACCATCTAGCCATCGACGCAGCGGCAATCCTCCACTACAGTCGAAGACTTTACCGTCATCGCTGCTGGAATCGAGGATTCGAACATGCTGTTCCCCGCCATTGCCACCGTCGCCTTGCTGATCGTGGTGTATGTCCACGTGAATATTCCGCGCTTCACCGAGCGAGGCCCGAAGCGCATCCTCGCCCACGCCACGTTGTTGCTGGCTGGCCTGTGCTTCGGCGTGGTCGGCGCGATGATGTCCGGCACGATCGCGCCGCCGTGGGCGGTGATCGCGTGCGGCATGGGCGTCGTGCATTTGCCGGCGCTCTGCGTGCTCGTGCTCAAGCGATTCGGGCATTCGGGACGCAGCTAAAATCCCGGCTCAGGCGCCTTACTGGCACTGCAACACGACGACGCCACCAATCCCCTGCTTATTCGGCAACGTGGCCGAGTAACCAACCGCAACCAGCGGCTTCGTCGCGTCGTGCCCCACGACAACCGACTGAACGGACAACTGCCCGGTCGTCGCAATGCCATTCAACGGCGACTGCGCGTTCGTAAGCGCATACTGGGTACCCGCCAGATTGATCGACAGGCTCAGATTGTTCAACGTGCGTGCCACGAGATCGAGCGTGGCCGTAGCCGTTGCGAGCGTACCGGTTACTCCGCCATCATTGTTCGCCACCGTATCAGCGATCAGTTGGGTACATGCGAGCGCGCCGCTCGTCGCGGACAATGACAGCGGCGTGCCGACTGCATAGTGAACGCTCTGCGCGCTCGTATAGGTATTGCCGTCCGTGTCCATGGCCTGATTCCACCGGCCAATCGCCACGTCGCTACCGACGCCCTGGATTTCGGTCACCGCACCCTTGGCAAGCCCAAGGCAGTCGGTCGCCGCACCCGACGACGCAAGCGTGGTAAATGCACCACCGGTCTGTTGAACCTGGCTCGACGCGGGCGCATTCGATGCAGTCATGTTCCTGTTCTTCGAATTCGCCGCCGGCAAACTCGGTACAACAACCACAGCCAGTTGACCGTTGTTGGCCGCCACCTGCGGTGCCGATCCCGAATAGGTGAAGTTGCCGTCCGGCCGGCACGCCGTCTGCGCCGAAGCTTGCGGTGTCGAGGCTCCGCCGGGAGAGGAGGCTGCTGACGCCGCTCCGCCTGCAGCGGCATTCGAGCCACTCCCGTTACCGCCACCGCATGCCGCCAGCAGCACGGAAGCACCCATCAAAACCGCCAGCAATTTGCTCTTTTCCATCGTTGTTATCTCCTTATGGTCGGTGAATCGTTCATCAGAATTGCGCTGTTACCTGAAAGCCCAGCGTTACGCTCGGCGCGGGAAGACCTGACGGTGCATAGATTGGCGTACCCGCGAATACGTCATAGCTGTAGGCGCCAAAGCGAGACGGCACCGAACCTTTCAGGCCGATAGCCGCACCCGCGAGCTGCGTGCCCGCGAGAAAAGCGGTCGCCGGACCCCACAGGTGGCCGTAGTCGACACCCGCATAGAGAACCAGCCACGATTGCCCGAGCGGATACTGAAGTTCGTTCCGCCAGTAGAAGCCTTTTTCCGCCGCGAGCATCGTCTGGCCGCTGAAACCTCTCACCGTATAGCGGCTACCAATCGTCAGGTCGTCGATATAGTTCAGCTCGTCATTCGTGAACTGCCCATGAAAGGTTCCGACATAACGAAGCGTCTGACCGGCGACCGCGAACGGGACCGAGAGGTTCGCGTCGAGCGTCGCCATGTGAAGTAGTACGTGGGTCCGCTTGTCGTGTTCGGCATCGCCCCGAGCCCACCGATACCCTGATGATAGGCGAGCGTGCCGTCGAACTGCGCCGCGCCGAAGTAATGCCGGTTCGTCAGCCCCGCCTCGATGAACGTGTTGTCTCGGTGTTGTTGCAGTATTTCGGTATCCTCGATAAAACTCGCACCAAACCGCTTGATAAGCTGGAGCTCGACGCCCGATTTGTCGTTCTGGCTGCGGTAGAAAACGCGCTCCAGCTTCAGGCCCGCCGTCTGCGCGTTGCCGCCCGAAACGAAGGTCTGGTTAACCCCGGCGATCTGTTGATAGTAGGTGTTCGTATAGCCGTAGAACGTACCGGTCCAGTAGCCCCAGGGAACCGAATACGAGGCATTCCAGCCGTGCGTCCCGAGGGAGTGATTGCCGAACTGGAGATCCTGGTTATAGCCGCCCGAGAGTACGTCGTTCAGGCCGAGGAGGTTGTATAGCCCGAGCGTGACGTTTCCGAGGTATCGGCCCGTCTCGTCCGTCCCGGAGTTGTCTGCCGAGACGACAAGCGACCACGGCTTCGTGCGCTTGACGGTAACGACGACGTCGCTCTCGCCGGGCGACGTACCAGGCATGATCTGCATAGCCGCGTCCTGGTTCGGCACGCGTTTCATCTGCTCCAGACCCTGCTCAAGGT
The DNA here is from genome assembly GCF_026343935.1 of Paraburkholderia sp. CNPSo 3076. Classification (NCBI taxonomy): domain Bacteria; kingdom Pseudomonadati; phylum Pseudomonadota; class Betaproteobacteria; order Burkholderiales; family Burkholderiaceae; genus Paraburkholderia; species Paraburkholderia sp. CNPSo 3076. The sequence goes on from NZ_JAPMAL010000050.1 coordinate 13,299, forward strand.
CGCGCACCTGGAGTACATCGCCCTCTCGAGCAGGAAAGGCACTTTTGAGGGTGCCGCGCGTATTGGCGTCGGCGAACTTCAAACTGCGGATTACACCCAGAATAAGGGCGAACCTGAGCGTTCCCTTTGACAGATCCTGCGCGGGCAGAAGGATCCGGGTTGTAACGTAGCCACGGCTTAGGATGACGCCTTGCAGACCCTTGGTCAGCAGGTCGAGGCCCTGTCGTCCGACGCATTGCCCCTCGTAGTGCCGTAGCCAGTCGTGCAGGAACGCGCTCGGGTCCATCGGTAACGCCGACGCGCCTTTTACGAACTCGACCTCGGGCAACGTATCGGGCACCTCGACCGTGAACGTGTCGATACGAAAGCACGGCGTTTCGACGGGCAGTACGGGGTACTCTCCCGCTGCGGGCGCAGTCGAGCGCACAACGGGCGCGGCGACGGTCGCCTCGCGCTGCTGCGCGTCGCGCCGCTGCTCGACCTGCTGTTGCTGTTCTGCGTTGGTACGGGCCGCAGCATCGGGGGCCGGCTTGCGCAAACACATCGAATGAAATCAGGAATGCTAACGAGATGGCTGTTAGCTTCAGGTGGTGGTGCATTCTTTGTTCTCGGCTTCTTGTCGTCTATCCTACTGTCCGGGCCTGGGTGCAATATGGCCTGGAATCCAGACCCATTCCATACCGCTCCATTTCCAGAAGCCCATAACCCAAAACGCGTTGGAGCTCGGTGGTAGCACGGGCTGCATCTCAGGCTTCGGCGGAGGCATGGGCGGCGCACCGGGAGGCGCGTTCTGGCATGCCGCCAGCAGCGCGAGCGCTGCCAGCACACCAAAGCTGCTTTTATTCATGATCCTCCCATCGCCTCCGTGAGGTCGTTCCTCCTAAAAAATCGAGAAGTCTCAGGAACACTCCACAGAAAAAGCAGAGAACTCCGATCATTCCAATTCCAACCCCAACCCTTAGATTGAAAAGCCATCCGATCCAAGCCCCGATAACGGCGAATAGTGGGGCAAATGCAACGATCCTAAGAGGAAGCCATTTTCTCCCCTTGAAGCAGGAGAAAAAAAATAAAAAAACAAGCAGTAAAATAATCGAAACAAAGAAAAGTTGAGCCGGAACTTTCATGATCGTCAATTAATCACACAATGGCTCGTCTGAGTACATTGGGCTTGTCCTGCCGCAGCGCCCGCACCTACGCCCAAAACCCCCTTCCCGACAGAAATATTGCCACTGTTGTCATGCGTCACCGTAGTATCTCCGTACCACCCATCGCCACCCTGAATAAATGCGCCGCTAGATTTGGACGCGCCACTCGAAGCAGAACCAGCCCCCACTGTAACACCCACGCCGACACCAGCGGCAAGACCCGGGCCTATCGTTTCGCAAGACTGCGTATAACTGCAAATATTTACGTTTTTCCCCAGACCGAATGTGACGCCACCCTCAATGTTGTTGCCTAAACCAAGAGCATGCAGGCCTGCGTTTGCACCGATTTGAACCGTAAAATTTATATTGGACGACGGATTAAAGGTAAGGGAATTCTGCTCGGGCGTATGTGATCCCGTTGCATTATTTACGAAGGGATTGTTGTAGTTCGAGTCCTTTTTGAATAGACCATTGGCATTCTGACTAATATAAGCAATAGCCGTTGCGTTGGCACCCGGTACATTAGAAGCTGCGCTGTCAACAAGGCGCAAACCATTGCCAAGTAGAAGCTGTTGTGCTTGGTCGGGCGTGATCGCCAAGCCCGTCTGTTGCTCGTAGTATTTTGCAAAAGCTACAGCGTTAGTTGAAGCCCATTGCCGTTCACTCTGGTCAAGCTGACGGTTATAGACCTCGTTGTTTGATGCGGAACCCGCACCCGCGATTGCACCGGACGACCCGCCACCAGCAAGCGCGCCACCTGCCGCACCGCCCGCCGCCGCGACAACCTCATAGAGTGCATTGCGCAACGCTGCCTGACTTTCGGGCGGAACCTGCGCGACAGCCTGCTCGATAATCGGCTGCGCCAGCGACTGCAATGCGTCGCCTCCGAGTGAACCGCCCACAGCGCCCGCGATGTTACCGCCCGACAGCACCGCGCCAACTGCTGCCACCGCTGCATGCATTGCATCGCGTGCGACGCCGCCCTCGGCAAAGGCCGGATTGTTGCTCTCAAGCTGGTCCGCGATCTGGCCAGCCGCATAGGTTGCGGTCTTGCCAAACGCGTGAGCAAACGCAAGGTTGTTCTGAACTTGTTGCAGGTTGAACGTGTTCTGCACGGTCTGGTTTGCATTGGCCGTATCGCGCGACAGGCCCGCCGTACTGTCCGTTCCGCTCTGCTGGTCGGACTTCACCGTAATGCTGCCAGGGCTCACCGCCGCATGGGTTGTGCCGCTTGCGCTGCCGGTGGTCTGCGCAAAGCTCGGGCCACCCGACAGCGAAAGCCCTTGCGTCGAGCCGGAATATGACATCGTGTTCTGGACGTCGGTAAAGCCAAGGCTTCCCGTTGTCAGGCTGTTGCTTGCCGCCGGAGCTGCACTCGCAATCTCGGCGCCGTCAAGCTGCGTATGACCAGCAACGTTCACGTCGAAGCCACCAGTGCCCGCCACGATACCCGTCTGATGGTTGACGGACGCATAGTTGCTGTCGATGCCGGTATGGCTGACCGAGGCATCCACGCTGCTGCCGTAGCCGTAGGTCAGCGTGCCGCTGATACCACTGCTGTGCTGGTTGCTGCCGTAGGTAGACGTATCCTGAAGGCTCGTCATCGTCAGGTTGCCGCCAACGTCCACGTTGGCCGTGTTGCCTGAAACCTGTGCGCCCGCAAGCGTCGTGTCGCCACCGGATTTCATCGACAGCGTATTGCCTGCTGCGACGGTCGTATTGTCCTGCGTCACGCTGCTTCCGTTGCCCTGGCCGTGAGCGTTCTGCGCGCTGGCAAAGATGCTGATTCCGGTGCTTTTGCCGACGCCGATCCCGACACCGGCATTCCAGCCGCTCGAACTGTTCGAACTGCTGTCCTGTTCGGTGCTCTGCGCGCTTTGCAGCGTGATCGAGTTGTTGGCCGCCAGCGAGACGTTTTTCCCCGTCACGGTTGCGCCAGTCATGGTGATGTCACCCGTGCCCGCCTGCGCGTTGCCGTTTGCGTCCGGTGCGCCGGTCGCCGTCACAGAGACGTTGCCGTTGCCGATGATCGAGGAGCCCTTCGCGGTCGCCATCGACGTGCTGGAATCGCTGCTGCTGTGGCTCGACCCGACGCTGATCTGCAACTGGACGCCTTGCGTCGCCGCACTCGCGTCACCGTTCGCGAGGCCGCTCGCCGCGCCGCCGATCGCGCCGCGATTCTGGTAGGCCATTTCGGCTGCCGCCACGCCCTGTACCGCGGTGAGGCGCGAATCACCCGAATGGACACCCTGACGCACGGTTGATGCCATCTGCTGCCCGAGGCTGACGAGACCGCCGCCCAGGCCAACGCTCAGACCGGACTGGCTGGTCTGCTGCGCCTGGTTGTCCTTGTAGGTATCGTAGGCAGCGTCGACGGCGACATTCTGGCCGGTCAGCGCCACGTTACCGCCCGCTACGACCTCGCTACCTGTGATGCCGACATTGTGTCCGGCCGTAATCGAAACGTTGCCGGTCGATGAACCGATGACGCTCGCGTTATTCGTGACGGACGATTGCTGATCGGTGGTTGCGGTTTGCCTGCTACCAATCGTAACGCTCAGACCGCTTGTCCCCAGGCCCGAATCCTTTTCCTGGTAGCTGGTCGACGACTTCATGGTGTCCTGCGACGTCGTGATATTCACATCGTGCGCGGCGTTCAACGCTACGTCGTTCGTGCCGACTATTGCGCTACCCGCGACGTTGATATCCTTGCCACTTGAGACCGCGACGCTATCGGCGGATATCAGGCTGCCTTGCGAAAGCGTCGTCGTCGTATCGCTCGAACTCGATACCGCCTTGCCGCTCACCACATTGCTATGGCTGTGCTGCTCCTGCGAATTGTCGACGTGGGTTTCAGTGGCCGCGCCGATGTTGACATTGCCGAGTGCCGCGAGCGTCGCCGCTCCCTTGTGAGGCTGATCGTGCTGCCGGTGACGTTGATATCGTTGCCCGAGGCCACGACAAGCGAGTTACCGGACTTAAGCGTCGTCGCGGTCAATGTATCGTCGGAGGTGTGCAGCGATGCCGAATAGCTGCCGTGATGGTCGCTACCCGCGCTGCTGCTATCGACGGTGGAGGTCGTGGTGGCTGCCTGCAGCGTCACGTCGCCCTTCGCCGCGACGATACCGCCACCAGCCAGGTTGATGTTCGCACCAGTCGCCGTCAGGTTGCCGCCAACGCCAATCTGCGAAACGCCACCAACGTTCACCGTACTGCCGGTCGCGCTGTTGAAGTTCGTATCCGACACGCCGTTTGCGCCATAAACCACCTTCTGCTCGCCGGTCTGAACGGTGCCGATGTCGTAGTTGCCGCCCACGGCCATGCCGAGGTTGCCGCCAACATTGAGATTGGCCGCGTTCTGCTCGAAGTTGCCGCCCGTCGCAATCGCGGCGTCGCCCTTTACATTGAGGTTTGCAATAGGGCCGAGCATGGTCGTGGTTCGCGTGGCACCTGTCGCGCTGACCTGGTTGACGGTATTCGTCGCCGTATTCAGGAGCAGGTTGCCGCCTGCGTTGAGCGCGAGACTTCCCGCATTCACGGTCGCCGAGGTCAGGTTGACATTGTCCGTGGTTGCCAGCGACATGAGGCCGCCGCTTTGGAGTGTGCCGAATGCATTGTTGATGGACTGGCCGTTGATCGTCAGCGTATTGCTGGCCTGCACGGTGCCGCTGTTCGTGAAGGTCTGCGCGTTCTGGAGATCAATGTCGGTCGCCCCGATAAGCGGGCCGTTCATGTTCTGCTGGCTGGCCTGAGCGAGATAGACGAGCGGCACGAGCACCGACTGCCCGTCCACGACCTCCGTTTGCATGATGACCACGCTCTGCGTGAGCGCGGCGACCTGCTCGGGCGACAGCGCCATACCGAGCGGCAGGTTCAGCGATCCGGAAAGCGATGCGCCCGCCGAGAGCAGCGCCTGGTACATCGCCTGCGTGTCGGTATAGGGGCCAAGTACGGCCTTGCCGGTCAGCGACGTAATCTGGTTCTGTACGAGCTGCTGCTCGTACAGGCCATCGCCGAGACGCTTTTCCACGGTCTGCGGATTCAGGCCAAGCTGCTGGAGATAGTAGTCGCTCGATATGAACGATTTCGCGTTCGTGAAGGCCGGGTTCGTCTCGATCAGGTACGGCGCGTTCGGTGCTGTATCCCGGTGGAACAGGCCGCCTTGCGGAATCGACAGATTGCTCAGGACGTTCACCGCGGTGGCGCGCGCGATGACCGGATTCACCTGGACCGCGCTGCCATTAACCGAAGCGGCTCCGGTCTTCGTACCGCTCGCGCTGCCGCCGAGTACGCCGACATTGACACCCGTTACCGACTGACCGGGCGCGAGTCCGAGCGACGGAATACCCGCGTTGCCCGCCGTGTTGTTGATACTCACGCCCGTGCCCGAGAGCGTACCGCCCGCGACGAATGTCGATTCGTAGCTCGGCAGTGCGTAGATGCGGATATCAGCCGGTGCCACCTGGTAGCCGCCCGGATTGGAGGTGACGAATGTGCCATTGCCGAACGGCAACTGCCAGTTGTATTCCGTGTTGTCGTAGTTGTCGTAGTGGTACTGGCCCGAGTACGTCACCTGCACGGCGGGGGCCATCTGCCCCTTCCAGCTATTCTGGTCAAGCGAGACAGGCGCGGCGATGTTGCCTGCGGCCGCAACCGCACTCCAGTAGTTCTGGAACAGGCCCACATTCGACGCGTCGAGGTCGCCACCCGCGATAATCTGTGCTTGAGGGCTGAATCCCGTGACCAGGTTCGCAAGCGGTACGCCCGTATAGGTCGTGTACTGATATGTCGAGTTCCATTGTCCGCCGTGCGGTGGGTCGGTGGGCACGCCACCGATCATCGACGGGTCGCCCCTGGAGCCCAGCACCTGCGGATTGCCGGGGCCGCACGCGGCCATGTAGGTGGCCGTACACCCCGACAGACTGATGCCGAGCTGCGCCAGCAGCGCCGGATCGACCTGCTCCGTATACGCCCCGTCGGTCGTCATCACACGACGGGTATTGATGACCTGGTTCGCATGCAGCGCCATATCGCCAGAGGACTGGACAAGCGCCGATACGTTGTCGATCAGGTTCGCGTCGGTGTAATTGCCACTGGCATCCTTGCCGCCTGCGAGTACGACCCTGCCAAGACCATAGATTGCGGTGGTCGCCTGCGCATCGGTTGCCGTGGTGTCGTCGCGGTTCTCGATGTCGTTCGAAAGCAGCTCAAGCGTACCGTTGCTGTCGGTCGCGCCAATGAGCGCGGTCGGCCCCGTGTTCGACAACGTTTGCGTAGCATTCAACGAGACGCTGCCACCCACGATTGCGCCCGTGTTTTCCAGCGTATTCGAGTGAGTGGTGAGGGTCCCACCGGCCATCATCGTGCCGCTGTTGGCGATGTCGTTCGCGTTGATGTTCAGGTTATCGACCGCTTCAAGCGAGCCGGAATTGCTGAACGTGCCGGGTAGCGTAAAGGCAAGGTCGTGCCCGGCCATGAACTGAATGGCGGGCGTCGGTGCAATATCACCCTGAACATTCACCGTCACGTCATTGGCTGCGCTGTATGCGCCGCCTCCGGTAAGCGTTGCTGCGTTCAGCAATAGATCATGATCGGCGCCAATTTGCCCGTTTGTGTTCGTTACGGCCCCCGTCGCCGTAATGGCGACATCGCCGCCCGAACCGGTAAAGGTACCGATCTTGCCGCCCGTGTCATCGAGCGTACCGGCCTGGATCGCGACATTCGCGCCGCTGACCTGGCCGTTCTGCGTGTTCGAGATGGACGAGGCGCCGAGCGTCACGTTGCCATTGCCCGCAATGAGGCCGTTCTGGTTGACGATCTGGCTGCCACCCTGGACGGTCGTGTTTCCCGTGCCGAGGTTGCCAACGAGACCGTTCGTGTTGTCAATGGACGCGACCTGAACCGAAAGCGTGCTGGCGTCGCCGGCTGCTCCCGTGCCCGACTGGATCTGACCGTTCGTGTCCGTCAGCGCGCCGCCGCTCGTGAATGCGATCGAGGAGAGCGAGCGAACCTCGCCCTGCGTGTTGTTCACGTTGCCCGCGATGTTCGCCGAGATAGCGCCCATCGCAGCGAGCGCTCCGCCCTGATTGTTCAGGCTCCCAGCCTGAAGCGCAAGCTGCCCCGCCGTGATAACCTTGCCACCTGCATTTGAGAAGGAACCCGAACCATTAGCCGGGTCAATCGTGAGCGTGCCAGTACCCGCGTGCGTGATGGTGCCATTGTCGTTATCAAGCGTAGCCGGTGCGAGCTTGAGGTCCGTGCTGTTCGTCTGGAACGTGCCGCCAACCGAGTTGTCGAGCAGGTTGCTGACATTGACCGCCATCGGCGACGCGCCATACTGCGTAATCGCGCCGCCGTGGTTGAGGAGGGCGGTCTCGGATAGCGCGAGTTGGTTCGCCTCGATGTCGCCGCCGCTGTTGTCGAGCGTCGAGGTCGTCGTGAGACTGAGGTTCGGCGCAACAAAGGCCCCTCCGTTGTTCGTGAGAGACCCCGTGTGGACCATTTCATTCGAGCCCGCGCCGACCTGGCCGCCATCATTCGCCAGTGTGCCGCTCGTGAGGCTCAGATCCGAATTCGACAGCAGCTTGCCGTTCGCGTTATTGAGCGCACCGCCGACCGTTGCCGTAAGGCCCGTCTGACCGACCACGGTACCCGATGCGTTGTCGAACGCTCCGGCCTGGGCCACGACCTGTCCGTTACTGTTGATCTTGCCGCCAGCATTCGAGAGCGCTCCCGAACCGTTACCCGCGTCGAGTGTCAGGATTCCGGTGCCTGCGTGCGTGATCGTGCCACCATCGTTATCCAGTGCGGCGGAGGCAAGCGTAAGGTCCGTACTGTTGGTTTGAAGCGTACCGCCCGCGGAATTGTCGAGCGTATTGCTGACATTCACGCTCATCAGCCTCGAACCGCTCTGCGTGATCGTGCCCGCGTGATTGACGAGGTTCGTTGCGTTGAGCGAGAGTTGCGCGGCCTGGGTCGTGCCCCCGCTGTTGTCCAGCGTCGCGGCGCTAAGGTTCGCCGCCTGCCCTGCAACGATAGTGCCGCCACCGTTGGTCAGTTGTGCCCCGGCGTTGATCGTCGCATTACCTGATGCCTGGAGCGCGCCAGCGTTATTGTTCAGCGACTGCGTATTGACATGGAGGTTCGTTTGTGCGCCGACCGTGCCATGATTCGCAATGCTGCCGCCCTGCAAACTAACGGCGCCATTACCTGCAATCACGCCACCCTGCGCGCCGCCTGCGGTCGTACCCGCCGCGTTGGTAATTGCGCCCGTGGTCGTGACCGACAACCCGTCGCCGTTAAGCGACGTGACGCGGCCTGCCGTATTGTCCAGGGATGCGCCTGCGACGCTCAATCCGGCGGCGCTCTGAATGGTCCCCTGCTTGTTTGCGATGGCACCACCACGTACCTGCATCGCGCCGTCCGAGACGATCTGCCCGCTCTGGTTCGCAATTTGTCCCGAGGTCTGCGCGACGAGCGCCCCCTGCGACGAAATCTCGCCAGCCTGGTTCGACAGGCTGCCCGCGTTGAGCGTGACGCCTGTTCCGCCTGTGAGCGTGGCGTGGTCGTTGACGAGCGCGCCGGATGCCTGCGCGTTCACTGCGCCCCCAGCGCTTGTGGTCGCTCCCGCGAGGTCCACATCGCCCGCATTGGCGGTCAACGAAAGGTTGCCGTTCGCCGCGGTCTCGCTGCCTGCGAGATTCACACCGTTGCCTGAAAGCGTCGCATTGCCGCCCGCAACGTTCGGGCCGGTTGCGCTCAACTGGCCCGACGCGGAAAGCGAGAGGTCGCCACTGTTGCCGACCGAGCCGTCACCGTTCACGCCCGCGCCAAACGTGCCGGTCGATGCGATGCTGCCCGCGTTGATGGACGTGTCTTGTTGTGCCGCAATCGCGCCGCTAGTGGTAACCGCCCCCGGCGTACCAATGGCGGTATTCTGCTGGCCGTAAATCGTCCCGGTGTTTGCGACGCTCGCCGCATTGATACCGACCGTACCGCTCGCCTGCACCGTGCCAAACTGCACTAGCTGACCAGCAGAAGTCAGTGTAAGTTCGCCTGCCTGCGCGGCAATTGTCCCGGCATTGGCGACCCCGACACCATTCTCCGTGCCAACCAGAATGATGCGCCCCGAGTACATACCGCCGAGCTGCGAGACGTCGACAGAGACGCCGGGAACTGTGCCGGTACCCGCGATTGGCGTCGAATTGAGGCTCGCATAGTCGATGCTGTTCGAACCGGTTACGACGTGCAACGTATTACCGTAAATGGCCGCATTGGCTTGTACCGCGCGAGACAGGAGGTCCACCTCGTCGATATTCGAGGCGTTCAACCCCGCGCCCTGAACGGTAATGGAACCCTGAGTAACGTTAAAACCGGTGAGGTTGCCGCTACCGTCGATGATCGGGTTGCCCGTCGTTAAAATACCTTTCGACGTATTGATAAAGCCGCCGCCGTCAACTACCAGGCCCGAGGAATTTGCGATCACGACGGCGGCAGTTTTCACGCCTGCGACCTCGACGTAACCTCGTAATAATGACGGATTATTGCTATTGACCTGGTTAACGATTACTTGCGCGGCATTGTTCGGCCCGAAATTTGGGTTTCCGTTAATATGCCCTGCGAGTTGAGTGGACGTTATAGCGGGCGAGTTGTTCAATACCGCGCCGCCCGATCCGACGTCGAATTGTGAATATGTGTTAAGTGATACGCCAGCCCCCGACGGCCTGGTAACGTTCACTTGCGGGAGTCCGTTTGCGGTACCAATCACGTTTGGCGCATGCGCGCCGGACGGAACGATCTGCGCCTCCGAGAGAGCAGGAGCGAGCCCGAAAAGCGCAAGCGCGGCAAATACCGCGTGGCGCATGGCAAAAAGTGTAATCGGTCGTATTGCGGACGACGCGCCGGTTTCTCCCTGGCCTGATTTTCCCTGAGCGATGGCCGTTTCAGAAACGGCGACCAGCATACCCCTTAGCTTGCTGAAAACATGCCGGTAACAACGGTTATTCATTGCCTGTACCCGTAATGCTGAATGAAGCCCCGCGCCATGCGAGGTGTTTTTCAATTCTTTTACGACGACGCACGGCTATAACGGCAAATCGGGTGCCGTTATGCGAATCGCTTCAAGCTTGTAGCTGACGAGACTAGCGGACTGACTGCGGAATCACTATCAGATAAATCTGAGTTTATGTGAATCTGACGATATTTGATGATTAAAGTCATCCATTTAATGCGCACTGGATTATTTCCCCGCCTCCCTGTCATCAAGAGTCCTCAGTATTTGAGATAAACGACGCTCGAACGGCGCATCGTCACGTCCCCGGGCGCGAGCCGAACTGCGGATGTGTCTCCCGCTCGGTTATCCCAGTGCTACATGGAAGTTGGCCACCTGCCAGATAGATGCATCATCGGCATCTTTAGCCTTCTCGATCAGGCGAAAGCAGGCATGGATCGTCGCAAGATAGTAATAAAACATCCAGCTGAGCCATATCGAAGAATCGTAATCGGTCTTCTGGTCTTTTCGATGGTGTCGGATGCCGAAATTGTTCGCTAGCTGGAACAGGTCGGCCTCATCCTGTGAAGTCAGGACTGCCTTGGCTTCGTTTCTTATGAATTCAAGCACGTCGGCCAGATCCCTGATGGCATCCTTTCGTTCGGAAAGGGCGCGACGACGGTATTTCAGCTTGGCGGCCTCGCCACGCTCTCAGGCCCGCTGCACGGCGACGCCTCGGGCCGCGTGCGCGCGGTGTTCGACGACGTGGGCCGGCTCGGCGCGGAGCACGTCGTCGCCCATCATTTGCAGTCGGCCATTCCTATTCCCGGATTCGGGCACCACCTCTATCCCGACGGCGATCCGCGCGCGGCCGCCTTGCTGGAAGTGCTGGACCCGCCCGCAGAACTCGCCTCCTTCATCGAGAAGGTCGTGGCGCTCACCGGCCTCAAACCGAATATCGACGTGGCGCTCGCCACCCTCGCTGCGCAACGGAAGCTGCCGCGCGACGCCTCGTTCGCACTGTTCGCCACGGCGCGCAGCGTGGGGCTGCTCGCGCATTGCATCGAACAGCTCAGGGTGGGCAAGGTGATCCGCCCGCGCGGCCGCTACACCGGACCCGCGCTCGAAGACGCCGGCGCCCCGCAAGCACGGAAAACAACACCAAAACGCCCGACGCGGCGACACTCGAAAAGAACCGCCTCTTCAAGTCCGTGGCGCGCTGAGGCGCGCACAATTCTCCCCAATTGACTGGGGAAAACCACCATTGCGCAACGGTTCCAGCGGGCTTTACCGCCGACCTTCAGTTCCTTCGGCCAGAGCCGTAAACATGTTCAGTGCTTTGCCGTCTCACGCGCGAAGCACGATCGTTTTTCTGCTACCTAGCCCCTCGCGTTCTGGAGCCAACTTCGTGTTTGCACGACTCTCTATCTCTGTTCGCCTGCGCATCGCGGTCGGCGTACTGGCCTTGCTGATCGTGGCAGCCGGCGTTTCCGGCCTTGCAGGCATGTCGCGCACCAATACGGCGCTCGGCTATGCCTACTCGAACCAACTGGTCGCCGCCATCAACATCGGCAAGGCGAACCTGAATCTGACCATCGCGCGCACGACGCTCGACCGCATCCTCCTGCATCCCGACGCGCCCGATGTTCAGCCGTTGCTCGACAAGGCGCAGAACTATCTCGACACCTCGAACAAGGCCTGGGAGGTCTACCGCTCGCTGCCGCACGCTCCCGAAGAGCAGGCGCTCGCCGACGGCGTTCAGGCCGCCCTCACCGGCATGCTGGAGCAAGGCATCCAGCCGCTCATGGCCGCGATCAAGCAAGGCGACCGCCAGGGTCAGGACGACATTGCGATGAAGCGCATTCCGCCGCTCTCGGTCGCGCTCACCAAGGCCTCGACCGCGCTCGAAGCATGGCAGAAGGCGCATGGGGAACAGGCGTTCGACCGCGCACAGGACCGCTATTCGTGGCTGCGAGCCGGCAGCATCGCGCTGATCGTGCTCGGCCTCGCGGTGGCGGGCGTGTGCGCCGCGGGACTGCACCGCGCGATCGCAGCGCCTCTCGAGAACGTTCAGGGTGCGCTCCAGCGCATTGCGGACGGCGACCTGACCGCGAACCTCGAAACGCGTTCCAGCGACGAAATGGGCCGCCTCGTGGCGAGCCTCAAGGCCATGCAGGACGCGCTCGCCCAGACGGTGCGCAAGGTCAGTCACAGCTCCGAGTCCATTTCCACGGCGACGCGCCAGATTGCCGCCGGCAACGACGACCTGTCGCAGCGCACCGAAGAACAGGCGGCCTCGCTGCAGGAAACCGCCGCGAGCATGGAGCAGCTCACCGCCACGGTCAAGCAGAATGCCGAAAACGCGCGCACCGCGCAAACGCTCGCCAACAGCGCGCAGGAAGTCGCCGATCGCGGCTCGCAGGTCGTGAGCAACGCGGTGCAGACGATGGAGCGCATCGACGGCAGCTCGCAGAAGATCGCCGATATCACCGGCATCATCGAAGGCATCGCGTTCCAGACCAATATCCTCGCGCTCAATGCGGCGGTGGAAGCCGCGCGCGCGGGCGAACAGGGCCGCGGATTCGCCGTGGTCGCGAGCGAGGTGCGCTCGCTTGCGCAGCGTTCGGCGGCGGCCGCCAAAGAGATCAAGACGCTGATCGCGGAATCGGTCGAGCACGTTTCGACGGGCTCGGACTATGTGCGCTCGGCCGGCGAGACGATGAACGAGATTGGCGAGTCCATTGGCCGCGTGACGACCATCATGCACGAGATCGCGAACGCGTCCGAAGAGCAGCGCGACGGCATCGAGCAGGTGAATCTCGCGGTCTCGCAGATGGACCAGGTCTCGCAGCAGAACGCAGCGCTCGTGGAAGAAGCGGCCGCGGCCGCCATGGCGCTCAGCGAGCAGGCCGACTCGCTGCGCGATGCCGTTGGAGCGTTCAGGCTCGCGCACTGAGCGCAGGACAGCCGCCAGAAGGGATTGAGGCGCTGCCGGCGAACCGGCCGCCTCAATTCAATGCGTCGTTCAGCACGGTCGTCGCGTGGATCTTTGAAAGCGCCCGCTGCCATGCAGCGGTGTCGCGCGTGGCGTCGGCGTTTTCGATCAGCGGTTCGAGCATCGAAAGCAGGTCCGCCGAGCGCGATGGGTCTTTCGGCGTGTTCACGTCGGAAACGAGCGCACCTCGTTCGTACTTCGAATCAGCTGTATTCTGCTCAGACGACTGACGCAGCTTTCGCTTGCCCATACGGGCGTATTCGTGTGTTGAGCCGTTTTCAGCTCAGCTTGCGCAGGCCAGCTCCCGCATCCGGCGGGACCCGTCGAAGTCCCGGGCTTGCATGGCAGCCACAGCGCAGCCACGCTTTTCCAGCCGCTCGGCCAGCAGCCAGCAAAACACGTCCAGCTCGGCCCTGCCGCGCGTCGCGATGAATTCGTGCATGACTTCGTGCACGGCGCTTTCCTGTGTCGCCGTCGAAAGCATGCTGGAAATATGCGACGCGCCGCGCGCGAGTTCGAGCGAATACGCCGCTTCGTAGTAGTACAGGCCGCCTTGACGCGGCCTTTTGTGGGCCTTTTTCATGTTTCCCCCGTTTGCCTGGATCTCGCAGGCGTCTGCATCTTTGCAGGCGGCGCATGACGCGGCAATGAATCGGCAGTACCTGGGTCCAAATCTGTCGCTATGTCTCAAATACTTGTTGTTTTGTCTCACACGCGGCTTGAACGATCCGCGCGTTTCATGCTCAACGCATCAAGGCCATCCAGTAGCGCCAGTCGTCCGCCCCGGATTCTTTCGCCAGCTCGGTATCGCCGTTGAGCGCCAGCATGCGTACCGCCCGCGGCGAGAGGCCAATCGAGCGGCGAAACGCGCGCGTGAAATTCGCGGCATCGGTGAAGCCGTGCGCGGCGGCAATGTCGGCAATCGATATACCGCGTCGCGCCGGGTCGGCGAGCATCTCACGGCAGCGCCGCAAGCGGCGCTCGCGCACATAAGTCGCGAAACCGCCCTCCTGCTCGAAAAGGCGGTACAGCGTGGCACGCGACATGCCGAATGCTCGCGCTACGAATTCCGCGTTCAGTTGTGGGTCGCTCAGGCGCTTCTCCACATAGCGGCAGATCGATACGAATCCGCATTGCTGAACGGCCGGCATGTGCTCCGGGCTCACGCTCGCGTTGAGCGCGCTGGCCGCGAGCTGAAGCGTTGCGGGCATGACGGCCTGGGCGTGGGTGAGCGTCATCTGCGGGGCGTGCCGGTAAAGCGCGCCCAGATGCTCACGCAGCAGCGCGACCGTCGGATCGGCGCCGCTTATCACGCGCATGCTCTGCTGGTCGGGCGCCGTCAGCAGAGGGGCGAGCAAGCGCCGCGGCACCGCCAGATTGAGGAATTCGCTTTGTGTGGTTTCGGTCGCGAGCGGTTGGGCCGCGTCCACGATGAACATGTCGCCCGGTTGCGTACACGCTTCCGGCCCCCCGTCGCGCGCCCGGCAATGGCCGCCTAGATAGAACTGCAGAACATATTGGTCGTGGCCGTCGCGCCCGATCTTCGCGTTCGAGCGGTCGTAGCGCTGCGCGCCCGTGCGTATCGAGCCCAGCACCACGTCGCCGAACAGGTAGCCGCTCACGCTGGTGCGGAATCCCGCGTCGCGCGATTCGGCGGTCTGCGTGTCGAAGATGACGCTCACCGCCTCGCGCCACGCGGAAAACTGCTGGTCGCGAGACAAGACGCTGGTATCGAACGCGGAATGAGGCAGGGAATTGGGCGTTGGGCTCATAGGCCACCTTGGTATGCGAAATGACTACGTGATGGATATCCTCCACTCGACTACTGCGCTATCGGTTGCGCGCGCAAATTCTTTAGGGTGCGCGCATCAAGGAATATTGGCTACGGGGAATGCGCCTTGCTACGCGCAGGACGGGTGCCCCGTTTCATGCGCCGAAAGGGTTGCAATGCACAACGCCCGCCGCCGTCTTCGACGAAGAGGAGGAAGGTTCGATGAGCCCGCTTCATTCCATCGGCTGCCCATGCTGCGGCGGCCTGTTACAGGGTGCGTTCACGCGTCGCCAGTTCCTCGCGGCAACCGCAGCGCTCGCGGCCGCGCCGGCTTTCGGCCAGACGCAGACGGTTCCGTCCATCGCTTACGATTCCATTCCCAATCCGGTGCAGCTGCCGCTGGATAGGTATTTCGGCGAATGCTCCGGCGTCGCGGTGAATTCGCACGGACATATTTTCGTGCTCTCGCGCGGCAATACCACGGGGCCGGCTTACGGCGCCGCCGCCGCGCAATTGCTCGAATTTTCGGCCGATGGACGTTTCGCCAGAGAGATCGGCCATAACCTCTACGCGTGGTCGTTTGCCCACACCGTGAAGATCGACCGCCAGGACAACATCTGGGTGACGGACAAGGGCTCGGACATGGTGATCAAGTTCACGCCGGAAGGCCGCGTGGCGATGGTGTTTGGCCGCAGGCAGGAAGCGTCCGACGAAGAGACGGCGCCGCTCAAGCATCCGAACCCGCCCTTGCCGGCCGAGCCCGGACGCTTTCGCCAGGTCACCGACGTCGCCTGGGACGCCGCCGGCAACACCTACATCAGCGACGGCTATATCAACTCGCGCGTGGCGAAGGTGGACAAGGACGGCAACTGGCTCAAGTCATGGGGCGATCGCGGCACGGGGCCCGGACAGTTCCATACGCCGCACAGCATTGCAGTCGATGCGCAGGACCGCATTTATGTCGCAGACCGAAGCAACCGGCGTATTCAGGTCTTCGATACGAATGGCAAGTTCCTGCGGCAATTCACGATCGACGTTCCCGTGCCGACCGGCGCGCGGCCCGCCATCGGCAACGTGCCGGACGAAGCGACGATCGCCGCGGGCACGCTCGCGCCGGGCTCGCCGTGGGCGATCTGCATCTCGCCCGGGCCCGATCAGGTGCTGTACAGCTCCGACGCTTACCCGGGGCGCATCTACAAGTTGAGTCTCGACGGCGAGTTACTCGGCGTATTGGGCGAATCAGGCAAGCAGTTGAAGCAGTTCGGCTGGATCCACGAAATGGCGTGTCCCGCGAAAAACGTGCTGTTCGTCGCCGAACTGCTGAACTGGCGCGTGCAGAAGCTGGTGCTGCACGCCTAGCACGACGGCGCGCTCACGCACTCAAGCGCGCACCACCGTCACGCCGGCCGCCTCGATCGGCTCGATCAGCTTCGCATCCGTCGAACGCTCGACGACGATGGTCTGCGCCATGCCGATCGGACCGATGCAGTACGGCGACGCCGCGTTGAGCTTCGCGGCCGACGCCAATACGACCGTTTCGGCCGCGCGCGAGGCCAGTGCGCGCTTTACATAGGATTCCTCGAAATCCCCGGTGCTGAGCCCGGCTTGTACGTGCACGCCCGTCACGCCCATGAAGTACACGTCCGCATGGATGTGCGCGATCGCCTCCACGGCTGCCGCGCCCACCGTGACCACCGAATGCTTGTAGAGCTTCCCGCCGATCAGCACGACCTCGATGGCGGGATGCTCCGCGAGCGCCACCGCGACGCCGGGGCTATGCGTGACGATGGTCGCCTGCAGATTGGGCGGCAGGCACTCGACCAGGAGCGCCGAAGTCGTCCCGCCATCGACGATCGCCACCTGCCCCGGCGCGATCATGTCCGCGGCCTTTTGCGCAATGCGCCGCTTGGCCGCCACCTCCATGCCGCGCCGCTCGGCAATGGGCGCCACCGCCGGCGAAGCCGGCAGCGCGCCGCCGTGCACGCGCTGCAACAGGCCTTCGGCCGCCAGTTCGCGCAGGTCGCGCCGCACCGTGTCCTCGGAAACGCCGAATTGCGCGCTCAGTTCGCCGGCGAGCACCTGGCCGTCGCGCTTGAGCGCCGCGAGTATCGCTTTCTTTCGTTGATCTGTGAGCATGAGAATGGCACGAACCGGTTTGCACGAATTTTCTTGATTTTGCACGAAACTGCACGATACCATGAATGTCGAATGCCGACCAAGGGGAACGAGATGACTGCAACGAAAGAGCGCGTGCGAATGATCGAAACCACCGTGCTGTCCGACGACTGGTATGTGCTACGCAAGGTGACCTTCGACTTCCTGCGCAGCAATGGCGCGTGGCAGCGCCAGAGCCGCGAAACCTACGATCGCGGCAACGGCGCGACCATCCTGCTGCACGACCCGCGCAGCGGCAACGTCGTGCTCACGCGGCAATTTCGCATGCCGACGTTCGTCAACGGACATGACGGCATGATGATCGAGGCCCCGGGCGGCCTGCTCGACGACGCCGCGCCCGACGAGCGCATTCGCGCCGAAGTCGAGGAAGAAACGGGCTACCGCGTGCGCAACCTGCGCAAGGTGTTCGAGGCGTACATGAGCCCCGGCTCCGTGACCGAGAAGCTGTATTTCTACCTGGGCGAATACGACCCCGCCGAGCGGCCCGGCGCGGGCGGCGGAGTCGAGGAGGAAGGCGAGGATCTGGAAGTGGTCGAAGTGCCGCTTGGCGAGGCGCTAAGGATGATCGAGCGCGGCGAGATCGTGGACGGCAAGACGATTATGCTATTGCAGCACGCCGCACTCCGTCGGCTCTCCGAAGGACACGCAAAGTGAAACCACAACTGATCCTGATCGCTGGTCCGTACCGGGGCGGCACCGATGGTGATGCTGTGCGTATCGCCGAAAATCTGCGTCGGCTGGAACGTGCTGCGCTCGCGGTTTACGAGCGCGGCCACATGCCGATGATCGGCGAATGGGTATCGCTGCCGCTCGCTCGCGCCGCCGGCTCTGAACGTATTGGCGACGAAATCAGCGAGCATTTTCTCTACCCCGCAGCGCGCAGACTCATAGAACGGTGCGACGCTGTTTTGCGCATTCCAGGCGAATCGAAGGGGGCCGATGGCGACGTGGAATTGGCCCGCAGCCTCGGCAGACCCGTTTATCGCAGGATCGACGAGTTGCCTGACGTCATATTCGGGGAATCTGTTGCTGATGAATCGCGCGGCGTGCCGCGATAATCGCCGCTTATCGCGGCAATGCTGCACACCCCGCGAACCCACCATCACCTGCAAACCGCGGCAACGCAGGAAGCGTACGACCGGTGGCCGCGACCGGACTGCCACGCCCGTCGGCTCTCCAGTAGCGGCGCCCGTTGTGTCGGACTGAATCGGCGGCGATTCCCGAGGGTGCGGTAAGTTTTGGCATCTACGTGACTGGCGAGAACGGATGGAGCACCATCGGGGAGCGTAGACGTAGTGCCGCCGTTCGCCTGGGCATCGTGATCGTCCGTACTGGAGACCTCCAATGATCAACGCCCACAGCTCCGTTTTATGCCTGCCTTCTCCGCCGTGTGAACCGCGCTCACCGGCTCTCCCGACCTTTGGTCCGCTTCGAGGTGGCTCGAGCGACCGCTTGGGGGTCGGCTACGGCTCATTGCATCGGACATGCTGTCGCACAGGACCGGTCCTTCGACATTGCCGCGCAGATCGTCGACAATCCCTTTCACCGGACTCGTGGATGGGAGGTAAGTGAATCGATTTAGACGCGATGTGCCGCTGCCACCGCAAATGCAGGGTCGCTGGAAAGGTGCAGATGATCCGCCTTCAGAGCTAGTTGTGGATGGAGGTGCGATTACTTGTTTCGGGGCGGTTGTGAACTATGACCACAAGGCCATAGTCGAGGAAGACGGAGCTTTGACCGTTAGCCTTGGCGTCGACGATGATTTGCGTATAGACGACTTTCAGCGGGAGAAAATCACTGGCCTCGTCACGACACCCGAAGGCCGATTCCTTCTCTATAACGTGAGTTTTGGGCTCGAATTTGTGCGTCCGGCTCCTTGATTGACAAACGTCCTCGTCCGATCACTCCGGTACGCAGACGGACTGCCGCATCGGGCACCGGACGGCCAATTTGTGCCGTTGGCCAATCAATGGGACGGGGCCTTCAGGCGGCCGTTGCGCTCCAATAGCTGCGGTCGAACACTGTGCGTATAGCCCCCCAGGCGAACGCCTCGCCGGTAACGAAGCGTAACAACAGCCAAATCCAGCGCAACCGGCATTGCGGCTTGTGCACCAAGACGGCAGCCGCCGACTACGAACGACTACGTCCCACCGGGCGCGACCGGTACGGGCGATCTTGCCGCCTCATGACCGGGCAGTGAACGAATGTCCACGCACCACGACCTACTGGCTTGCCTGCAAGCGCCGGTACTCCGCCTGTTTCATTTCGACGTAATGCTTCCGGTCGATTTCGTGCAGTTGCCGTGGATATTGCTCGCTGGCGCTGAACCAGTTGTTCAGGCGTTGCTCCAGCCGCGTGTCGGGCAGGCTGACCGGTTCGCCGATAAAGGCATCGATAGCCAGGTAGTAACGCATGGTATTGCGTTCGACGAGGCCGCGCACCCCATCGGCGTATTTCGGCTCTGGCGCGGACGGACCCGCGATATTGGTGAATCCGACCTTGCCGCGACCGAAAGTTGCCAGATAGCCCTTCATGGCGAGCCTCCCGAATACGCCGTAGCTGTATGCATAGGTCAAGTGCAGGAACGTGCGACCACTTCCGAGGGACACCGCTTCCAGAACGATCTGATAATCGCGGGTGTCCAGCGGTCCGCTCCCGGCGTGGAGCTTTATCCGGAAATATCCCGGGCCGGTCGTCGCCGGATCGTATTCGAATTGCAGGCGATAAGTGGAAGCGAGCTTCTCTTCGGGCACCTGATCCTCGCTGATGTTGACGGTCAGCGTGTCTCCGCTGCTGCTCGCGGAGACATGGCAGTACTTCACGTTGGGATGCAGGATCAATACGTTGCACCAGTTCTTTGGGCCGTGCGACGGATCATTGAGGATGCGACTGACAGTCGCGAACGGGTAATCCATCACCGCGTAGATTTCGCCTGCGACCGTGGATGAGGACTCGCGGGAATCGAGGTACAGCCTCCGATGAAACGCATTTTGGTCGAGTTGCGGTTTCAGGCTCTCGTAGGTGGCGCGCAAGCTGGTCGCATTATCGACCGGTTCAGCCGCCCGCCCGAGAGTTAACGGGTAGCATACGGCGAGAACGAGGATGCACACCGTCCCGCGTAGCCGCTCGGTGACTGAGCATCGGTGAGACCGACTAATCTCCGGTTCGGGAAGACGGGGCATAAGAATCCTGATGCGTTCGGTGGCTCCCATCCACGAGTGCCTGTCCTCCCCGGTATGCGCATGAATCATGCCTTCCCGGCGGTTGATAAAGACTCTTATTCACTCCGGTACTCCGACATGCATCACCCGTTCCTTGCGGTTCGCTTCCGTGCAGGACGCCTGGAGACTTTGCCGATGCAATGGTTTCAGGAAGCCATGGGCGAAATTGCGACAACCACGCAGAAAACGTGATGGATCGTGGATCGAGTGGCGGCCCCATACAGATCGAGATCGCCTGCGCAAAATATTGGGTTGCAGTGGTGCACTTTCAATCAAAACGAACTTGTGGGCGCGGTGCATGGGTAGCTCCTTGCACATCGCCAACGTCAGCTCAGCAGAATCTTCATCGAACTAGTGCTCTCGGCCATCTACGGCAGCTCAACCAAAGTCGGAAAGGGACAATCGAGCGTCAGCAGTACGCTGTGACGTGACACACACACAGTCGATGCCGCGAGCGCTACCGAACCAACCCGATCGCCGTTCGCTGCCGCGTGGGGACGCCTGTCGGCCACTTGAAACAAGCCTACACTCATCCATGCTCCGCGCTACCTGAATGCCGGCCGCCACATCAGTTCGACGGGCGCGGGGGACATGTTTGTTCCTCATGGCGCCGCTCATTCGCGGCAAAGGAGAAACCATGGAAAAGATCCCAAAAGCCACGGCCTTGTTCGTCGCAGGCTTCGGCCCGATTGTCATTGAAGCCCAGGCAAGCCGCGAACTCTACAGTCGGGCCTTCGGTATTCCCTTCAAGGAAGAGAAAGGTGGCTACCTCCATACGGAGAGTCTGCAAGGCGCAAACACTTTCGCCTTGTGGCCGCTCTCCCAGGCCGCTCAGTCGTGCTTCGGCACGGATTCGTGGCCTCGTGACGTACCGATCCCGCAAGCCTGGATTGAGTTTGATGTCGACAACGTCGAAGCGGCTACGGCAGAACTTGAGTCACGAGGGTATCGGATGCTGGTCAGCAACCGGAATGAGCCGTGGGGCCAGACCGTCAGTCGCTTCATCGGGCCAGAAGGATTACTGGTAGGAATCACCTTTACGCCATCAATGCGGCAAGAGAAATGATGGCGGTCGCTGTGGCAGTCCCGCGTGCGACTGGTTTGGCCGCCGAGAAGCACTCGCTTCCCCCAGGTGAATGGCTGATGAAGTGCTGAGAACAGGCCTCGCCGTCCTTGCGGACCTGGTGGCTGCAACGGGTCGAACTCTGCCGACCGCGTCCTGGTTCGGCCATGCCGGACCAATGGTCCCCCTACTCGTGCCCGCGTTGGGTCGTGTTGAACCCAAAGGGGCTACCAGGGATAGAATCCCGAACCCACCAGACCAGGAACTCCATCGATCGTCACGGCCTTCACGTAGGTCCATTTCTGCGTTGGCTGGGTCTGCCCAGGTTTCGGGGACATGTAGTCGACCCATCCCGATCCACTGGTCTTGGCCGTCTGAATCATGGCGTCGTGAAACAACTTGCCATTGACATCTTTCTGACCGCTGACCTTCGTCCCCTCGCGCGCTGGGATGCCCGTATTCAACAAGACATTCGACTCAAGGTCGTATACGAACACATATGTGTCACCGTGCAACCACTCCGAGTCCTTTACTCTGAACTCGGAAAAAGCTGCCTTACCTTGACTGTCGATCAACGCGGCGGCTTTGTTGACTAGCGCTTCGACTTGTCTCGCCTGCTCGGATGGGGGAGGAGACGACTGTGCAAATGATGCGGTGCCGGGCAAGCCCGAAAAAAGCAAGAGACCGAGCAAGAACGCTTTCATCTTCATGACATCACCTCCAGCGGTGGGCATTGTGGCCGTGTGCGCGCTTCCAGAACTGACGCTGGGAATTTCTGGCTAGCCTGATTGATAGCCAGGAAAGCCGCAATACCATGAAAGCGCGCGCCGCCCGGCATACGGGCTACCTGATCGAGCGGTACTAAAACAAATCATTTCCGGTGCGGCCCATCATGCTCCAATATTGGTGCAAAGGCTTGGGCACGGGATCAAAGGGTCATCACTGCGGGGGACGGCGATGTTCGAGCGATACGAGCGACTGGCGAAGCAACTCGGTGTGGACCATCCGGTGCTGCTCGCACCGATGGATCTGGTGGCAGACGGCAAGCTCGCGGCGGCCGTGACGAAGGCGGGCGGATTCGGCCTCATCGGCGGAGGCTACGGCGACGAGGCGTGGTTGCGCAAGCAGTTCGCCGCCGCTTGCGGCGCGCGGGTCGGCGTGGGTTTCATCACATGGAGCCTGTCGCGGCGGCCGCACCTGCTCGACGTCGCCATCGAGCATGCACCGGCCGCGATCATGTTTTCGTTCGGCGACGCGAGCGCGCACATCGGGACGACGAAGCTTGCCGGCATTCTCACCATCTGCCAGGTTCAAACGGCGGCGATGGCCCGCGAGGCTGTCAATTGCGGCGCCGATATCGTCGTCGCGCAAGGCGCCGAAGGCGGCGGTCATGGTATCGCTTGCAGCACGATCTCGCTCGTTCCGGCAGTCGTCGACGCCGTCGGCGATCGCGTGCCCGTGGTGGCGGCCGGCGGAATCGCGGATGGCCGCGGCTTCGCAGCGGCCATCGCGCTTGGCGCGTCCGGCATCCTGATGGGCACGCGCTTCTACGCGAGCGAAGAAGCGAGCGGTGACGACGAAGCGAAGCGGCGCATCGTCGAATGCAAGGGCGGCGAGGAAACCGTGCGCGGCATCCTGTTCGACATGGCGCGCAACAACGTCTGGCCAGCACCGTACACGGGGCGCGTGTTGCGCAACGCGTTTTCGGAGAAGTGGGCCGGACGCGAGCGCGAGCTGTTGCAGCAGTTGCACGTCGAGCATCCGCGCTATATGGAGGCGCGCGCCACAAGGCAGTACGACCTGGCGGCCGTGATCGCCGGCGAGTCGGCGGCGTTGATCCGCGAGGTACTGCCGGCCGGGACGATCGTCGCAAATGTCGTCAGGGAAATGGATGCGATTTTCGGGTATTCGTCGTACAAAGCGCGGCGAGCATCAACTGCCTCAACTTAATCGCTGCCGGTGTGTCGCCTTCGGCCAGTATGCGTCATTCGCGCGCCAACGTGCTGACATTCAGACGTCGGTTCTGCCCAGCAAGTTGCCATACGAGGCTTCGCCGCTTTCATCGTCTTTTCAGTTCATGTCTGTCGCGAATAACAACGACGTATTGTCCGTCGCGGCCCGAACGACCATCAGCCCACGGCGCCCCAGCAACGGTCGCCCCCGCTTACGCACACCCCTGCTGACTCCGATACCGGACGCAGGGCCGCACCATCCCGCCGTCCATGGCAGTTCCAGACTGCAATGGAATCGGTGGAGTTCATCATGAAGTTCTATCTCGACAACACCTGAAGAAAGATACCCTCAGCTTAGGGGTTACCACCATTGGAAGGTCAAGCGTCTCGACTGCGACGAACGGTTCGTGGCCCTGTTTATTCGATTGCCGAGGTCGGTGGTGCCCTGGTCCAGATGACGCGATCCATGAGCTAGTATGGGCAGGTAAAACGGAGGATCGAAGACAGCATCGGCCTCGTGCAGCCATCAGCTGCCCGCTTTGCCCTGCTGTTCAGCCACTTGCATCGCCGCGTTCCGACGGAGGTCGACATGAACGAACAATCCGTGCTCGGTATCATCCATGCGCAGGAACTACTGATGGTGTCCCTCATCCGCATACTTCCGCCCGACGAACGGCGCAAAGTTTCCGACGAGTTCCACGGCCAGGTCGAGCTGGCCGAAGCGCCGCATCTGAGCGACGGCCATAACCGCGAGATGACCGAAGCGTTCAGGGCGCATATCCGCAAGCTGTCTATCTTGCTGGCGTCGTTGAGTTGATCAGGCCGAACCTCGCGCCGCCGGCTGCCTGAAACATCCACCGAACCAGCTGAGGTACCGCCGTGAAATGCAACACGCTATCTCTGCTGCTCGCCCTTGCCGCATGTTCGCAAATACCTGACGCAAGAAGCCCGGCGCCTTCAACGAGCGCGTCGACTGCTGCGGCAGCGAGCGCGCTACCGGCGATCGAGCCTGGGATCCTCAGTCAGTATCACTGGCAACTCAGCGACGCATTTGACAGCAAAGGCATGCGCATCGATGCGTTGTTTGTCAGTGCAGAAAAGCCAGTGCAACTGGAATTCAGCGCCGACCGGTTAAACGTAGTCAATAGCTGCAACAATATGGGAGCCAGCTACAGCGTCAAGAAAGGAAGGCTGCAGATTGGCCAGATGGTGAGCACCATGATGGCCTGCCCTGACGCCGCCCGCGCCGCCCTCGACGACGCTATTGCCCAGCGCCTGCATGGAAGTCTCGGCGTGAGCCTGCTGGCCCGTGGCAACACCCCGCGCATGCAACTGGCGGCCGACAGCGGCGACACACTAACTTTTACGGGTGTGCCCACTGCTCAGACGCGTTTCGGCGGCCCCGGTGAAACGACCTTCCTCGAAGTGACCGCGCAAGCGGTGCAGTGCCAACATCCGCTCGTTCCGGACAAGCAATGTCTGCTGGTGCGAGAGCGCCACTTCGACGAGCAGGGTCTGCCAACGGGAACACCGGGTGAATGGCAGCCGCTGTATCAGGATATCGAGGGCTATACCCACACGCCTGGAATGCGCGAAGTACTGCGCGTCAAGCGCTATACCATCAAGAACCCGCCCGCCGACGGACCAGCCATTGCATACGTGCTGGACATGGTGGTTGAATCGGAAAAGGTCAAGAACTAGCGCATCGCTTCGCGCTCGGCTCCGCCGCGGAGGAACGGAAAATGGCTCGACTGCTATCGGTGAATGTCGGACTTCCGCGCGACGTCGAGTGGAAAGGCCGCACTGTACATACCGGAATCTGGAAACGCCCCGTGCAAGGCCGTTGCTGGGCCGGACGACTGAATCTGGCGGGAGACGGTCAAGGTGATCTTGCCGGACATGGAGGTGAGCAGCGGGCCGTCTTCGTGTATCAGATCGAATCGTGTCGCTACTGGCAAGAACAATTGAAGAGGAATGACTTCGCCTATGGGGCGTTCGGCGAGAACTTCACGATTGAAGACATGCCCGACTCTGCGGTATGCATTGGCGACCGCTATCGGATCGGCAGTGCACTGTTCGAAGTCACCCAGCCTCGCGTCACCTGCTATCGCGTGGGCATCCGGACGAACGAGCCGCGCATGCCTGCTTTGTTGACTTCCAGCGGACGGCCAGGATTCTACTTTCGTGTCCTGCAGGAAGGCGAAGTGGGTGCTGGCGATGAGATCGTGAAGGTGGGCGAGGCGAAGGAGCAAATGACCGTTGCAGAGGTCAACGCGCTCCTCTACTCGTCCAATCATTCGCGAGATCGACTGGAGCGTGCGTTGCGGATCGAGGCGCTTTCACCCGGCTGGCGGTGGTCGTTCGAGGCGTTACTAAAGGCTGGCACGACAGGCAAAACGAGCGGGAACGCAGGGCTCGCCCCAGCAGCGGCTTCGTATCCGGTGGCACCAGGATTCCGTCCACTGACGGTGGCGGCGATCGAACAGGAGTCTTCGGATGTTGTCTCGTTCACGTTGACGAACGCGAATGGCGAGCCGCTGCAAGCGGCATTGCCAGGCCAATACGTGGTATTGCGCCTGCACCCGAGCCCGGGTGGACCACCACTTTTCCGCAGTTATTCGCTCTCGGGTTCTATTTCCACCGAGCGCTATCGGATCAGCGTGAAAATCGAGCCGAATGGCAAGGCTGGAACCTGGATGCGGGAACATGTGCAAGTGGGCGATGTGCTCGATGTGAGTTCAGCGCGTGGAAGCTTCGTACTGTTACCAGGCGATGGACCGGTGGTGCTGCTCAGCGCGGGAATCGGCGCAACGCCTGTTCTGGCAATGCTGTTCGCGCTGTCGGCCGCACGCTCAACACGGCGAGTTCTGTGGCTGCACGCGGCGCACGATCGCGAGCATCATCCATTTGCCGCGGAGGCGCGCCGCCTCATGCGTTCGCTCGCGCATGGGAGCAGTTATGTCTGTTACAGCGCACCGGGCTCGTTTGACCGCAGGGGGGAAGACTTCGATGCCGCCGGCCACCTGTCGCACACTATCCTGAGCGAGATCGGTATCCCTCGGGAAGCGGATGTCTATCTCTGCGGACCGACACGCTTCATGGCAGACATGAAAGCGGCGCTCGCGGCTTTGAGCGTACCGCCGGAGCGGATTCATGCCGAGATCTTCAATGGCGGCGAGGCGTTCAATCCCGGCATTGTCGGTGCCCCAGAACGCAAGCCCCATGCGCCCTGCGACGAGGCGAACACTGGTCCGCTGGTGTCGTTCGCGCGCAGCGGCATCGCTGCGCACTGGAATGCGGCGGCCCATCAGAGCATTCTGGAACTGGCTGAAGCCTGCGACGTCCCGGTGCGCTGGGCCTGCCGGACGGGTGTTTGCCACAACTGTGAAAGCGGATTGATCTCCGGCTCCGTTACCTACCAGCCTGATCCGCTCGATCCGCCCGCAGGCGGAAATGTGCTGATCTGCTGCGCAAGGCCGCAGGACGATCTAGTGATCGACATCTAAGCAGTCGTACCGAAAGCGCCCTGCTCCTGCGCGCGCTAATATTGGCCGTTATGTGTGCAACATGGGAGAGCAAGTAGCCGTCACCAGGACGACGGTGCCCGGTCCCATCTCGGTTCGAAGTGCCCCACCTCCGCGTTCAGCAGAGTCCGGCCATAAAGAGACAGCTGCGTCCCGAACACGAATGTCGGCTGATTGTGCGAAACCAGTCCGTCCCACTCGTGTCAGTGGCACCCCATCAAAGGCTGCGGATACGAGCATCATTTGGGTGGAGGGAATCTCTGCTGAATCATGCAAAATAGACGGCATCCAAGATGCGGAGGCCGGTCGTGGGCGTGAACTTTGACTTGAATGACTTGCAGGCGTTTCGCGCGGTGGTGGAGCTGGGAAGCTTCCGAAAGGCCGCGGAGGCGGTGAGCATATCCCAGCCAGCCCTGAGCCGTCGGATTGACAAGCTCGAGGAAGCACTCGGCGTGCGTCTCTTCGAGCGTACCACGCGCAGCGTCACGCTCACCACCGTCGGCCGCGTGTTCGCCCCAAGCGCAGAACAACTGCTCGATGATCTTGACGTCGCGCTGCTCGGCATTCGCGATGTTTCATCGAGCCGCCTGGGTCATGTGACTATCGCGTGCGTGCCTTCGGTGGCGTATTACTTTCTGCCGAGCGTCATCGCGAGCTATCATCGCCGCTTTCCACGCATCCGGGTCAAGCTCCTCGATTCGAGCGCTAACGAGGTGCTTGGCGCCGTCATCAGCGGCGAGGCTGATTTCGGCGTGAGCTTTATGGGCAGTCAAGAGTCTGAGATCGAGTTCAAAGTCCTGCTGCAGGAGCGGTTTGTTGCTGCCTGCCGCCGCGACCATCCCCTCGCACGCAAGAAGCGCGTGACCTGGGACGAGCTCTACGAACACGACTACGTCTCGGTCGACAAAACTTCCGGTAACCGCCTGTTGCTCGACCAGGCGCTCGCTGCCGTGGCGCCCCGAGCGCCGAGCGTTTGCGAGACCCGGCACGTCACGACCATGCTCGGGTTGATCGAAGCGGGGCTCGGCGTCGCCGCCGTGCCGTCGATGGCCATGCCCGGACATGATCACCCTATCCTCACGAGCGTGCCGCTCGTCGAACCGGTGGTGAAACGACGCGTGGGAATCGTAAGACGCCGCGGACGGCCGCTCACGCCCGCCGCACAGGAGTTTCACCGGACGATCGTCGAGACGAAGCGCGCCGGCGTCGCACGGAGTGATGCCGTGGGCGACGGCGCGACGACGACGGCGAAGACAAGAAGAAAGACCGCATCGTGAGGTTGGCTCAGATAAGCCTTCCCATGGTTCTGCCTCAATGCGCGGAGACGGAATCGAGCCCGGTCGATCTCACTTCGGGTTGCACATCGGGCGATGTGAGATAGTCGAGGAGCGCCTTCGCTTCCTTCGGATGCTGCGCGCCCACGGGGATGCCGCCGGCGAAACGCGTGACGGACTGCAGAGACTCGGGAATCTTGCCAACGAATGTGACCCCTTGGACAGGCAGCAATTCGCTCACCTGCTGGAAGCCGATTTCGTAGTCACCGTTCGCCACCACCGACGCCACTGGAATGCGCGGGATCATCTTCGCCTTCGAGCTGACCTGATCCACGATGCCGAGCTTCCTGAACAACTCTCGCTCGATATAGACGCCGCTCGCGCTGTCCGAGTAGGCAATCGACTTCGCATGCAGCAAGGTCTGCCTTAGGCCGTCGGCCGAGCCGATGTCGGGCTTCGCCGCACCTTCACGCACGACCATGCCGATGCGCGAATCGGCCAGCTCGACCCGCGATCCGGGGATGACCTTGCCTTGCTTGATCAGATCGTCAAGTGCGTAGCCGACCATGATGACGACGTCCGCAGGCTCGCCACGCTCGAGCCTGTTGGGGATCGCTTCGGGCGATTTGCCCATCGACGGGCCGAGCGCGGTGTCGAGCGTGTTGCCCGTCTGGGAAGCGAACCTTGGGCCGAGCACCTTGTACGCGGCGGTGAAGCCGCCCGAGCTCATGACGTGCAGGTCGGCAGCCTGCACGTTCGCCGCAGCGGCCGAGGTTGCGACGAGCGCTGCCGCGCAAAGTTTCAGAAGCAGATTTCTCATGGTTGTGGTCGTGCAGGGTTGCGATGGGTGCGGGGGAAGCGCATCAGTGCGCCGGCGTCAGTGTCACTG
Organism: Paraburkholderia sp. CNPSo 3076; assembly: GCF_026343935.1. NCBI lineage: Bacteria > Pseudomonadati > Pseudomonadota > Betaproteobacteria > Burkholderiales > Burkholderiaceae > Paraburkholderia > Paraburkholderia sp. CNPSo 3076. The sequence continues at coordinate 42,297 of NZ_JAPMAL010000050.1, forward strand.
CGCGGCGGCGATAGAGCGCGAACGTCGCCAAAAGGGCGCACGCTGCGGCGAGGCTCATCCAGTAGCCGGGTGCGGCCTTGTCGCCGGTCATATGAATGAGCGCCGTCGAAATCGCTGGCGTAAAGCCTCCGAACACGGCCGTAGCGAGGCTGTAGGCGAGCGAGAAGCCAGCAACGCGTACCTGCACCGGCATCACTTCCGTGAGCGCGACGACCATCGCGCCGTTATAGATTCCGTACATGAACGAGAGCCAAAGGAGGACAAGCAGCATGTTGACGAAGCTCGGCGCGTGAGCGAGCAGCGACAGTGCAGGATATGCGGTCGAGATGGCGAGCACCGTCATGCCGACGAGGAGCGGCCGGCGCCCGATCTTGTCGGAGAGCGCCCCGCCGATCGGTAGCCACACGAAGTTCGAAACGCCGACACACAGCGTCACGAGCAGACTGTCGGCGGTGCTCAGGTGCAGGACCGTCTTGCCGAAGGTCGGCGCGTAGACCGTGATGAGATAGAAGCTCGTGGTGGTCATCGCCACCAGCATCATGCCCGCGACGACGACGGCCCAGTTCTGGACCAGCGTGCCGAATACTTCCTTCATGCCCGGACGATGCTGGCGCGCCTTGAACTCCTGCGTTTCCTCCAGATTGCGACGCAGCATGAAGATAAACGGCACGATCATGCAGCCGACGAAGAACGGTACGCGCCAGCCCCATGCCGCGATGGCCGATGCGCTCAGCCATTGGTTAATCGCGAAGCCGAGGCCCGCAGCGACGACGATCGCTACCTGCTGGCTCGCGGACTGCCAGCTCGTGAAGAAGCCTTTGCGGCCGGGCGTTGCCATCTCGGCGAGATACACCGACACGCCGCCCAGCTCGGCGCCCGCCGAGAAGCCCTGTAGCAGCCGCCCGAGCAGCACGAGCGCGGGTGCCAGAAGTCCGATCGTCGCATAGCCCGGTACGAACGCGATCAGGATGGTGCCGCTCGCCATAATGGAAAGCGTGACGATGAGGCCCTTGCGGCGGCCGACGTCGTCGATGTAGGCGCCAAGCACGATCGCGCCCAGCGGCCGCATCAGGAAGCCGGCACCGAACACCGCGAACGTCATCATCAACGAGGCGAACTCGCTCTTGGCGGGAAAGAAAACGTTGGCGATCTGCGTGGCGTAGAAGCCGAACAGGAAGAAGTCGAACTGCTCCAGGAAATTCCCGGCCGTTACGCGGAAAACCGCGGCGGCCTTTGAATGTCTGGTCGAAAGGTTAGACGAGGGGTGCATCGAGGTGTCTCCTGAAATCCAGAATATACGCGGCGTTCCGGGCGATTGTGGTTTTGGCAATGTTCGCCCGGAGCCGGCAAAACGATAAGTGCAAATTTCGGAACGATTGATGTTCTGTCGTTATCAATCGATGTCGAGGCCGCCGCGCCGTTTCGTATGCCGCAACGCGGCGGCGGTCGTCACAGGCTCACCACCCGCGTATTGATACATGTTTGAATGCTGACTATGAGTCGGCCTTGAAGCGCGATTGCGACACTCGAGGGGGCGACGTGAACGGCGGAAACGGGTCGGGGGCGATCGCCTCGCTCGGGCGTGGGGCGGTGGTCGGCGAAGGGCCGTCATTCACCGCTATGTTCGCTGGCCCCGCAGCCGGTATGCCCGGTCCGCCAGGGCCTGCCTTGTTTTGTGGACGGTGGGCGCCGCAAAACGCACGCGGCTCAGAAATGAGACAGCCCTGCACGTCCGGTCGGCTATCATGCCTGTTCTCTCCGAAGTAGCTCCTTATGATTTCCGTCCGTAATATCACGCTGCGCCGCGGCGTTAATGTCGTACTCGATCGCGCGTCCGTCACCTTCACCCCCGGCGAGAAGATTGGTCTTGTCGGCCGCAATGGCGCCGGCAAGTCGTCCTTCTTCGGCCTGCTCAACGGCACGCTGCACGAAGAGAGCGGCGAGTTCTCGATCCCCGCCGCATACAGGATGGGCCAGGTCGCGCAGGAGATGCCGGAGACCACGCAGAACGCGACCGACTTTGTCGTCGAGGGTGACACCGTGCTGCTGGCCGCGCAGGCCGAAGTCGCCGCCGCCGAGGCCTGCGACGACGGCATGCGTATGGCGCACGCCTACATGAATCTGCACGACGCCGGTGCGCACGATGCCCCCGCACGTGCCCAGGCGCTGATCCTGGGCCTTGGCTTCAGTGCTGCGCAGCTTAGCCAGCCGGTCAACAGTTTCTCCGGCGGCTGGCGCATGCGACTGCAGCTGGCGCGCGCGCTCATGTGCCCGTCCGACCTGCTCCTGCTCGACGAGCCGACCAATCACCTCGACCTCGACGCGCTGGTCTGGCTGGAAGCCTGGCTCAAGCGCTATCAAGGAACCCTGGTAGTGATCAGCCACGACCGCGAATTCCTGGACGCGGTGACGCAGGTGACGGTGCACGTCGACAACGCCAAGCTCGTGCGTTACGGCGGCAACTACAGCAAGTTCGAAGAGATGCGCGCTGAGCAGCTCCTGTTGCAGCAGGCCGCGATGGCCAGGCAGGCGGACAAGATTGCTCATCTGCAGAAATTCATCGACCGTTTCAAGGCCAAGGCCTCGAAGGCGAAACAGGCGCAGAGCCGGGTCAAGGCGCTCGAACGCATGGAAAAGATCGCACCAGTGCTTGCCGATGCGGAGTTCACCTTCGAGTTCAAGGAGCCCCTCAACGTCCCGAACCCGCTGTTGTCGATGCTGGACGCGAGCTTCGGCTACCCCGCGCCGACCGGCGCACTGCCGGGCACGCCGCCCACGGTCATCGTGCGGGGCATCAGCCGTTCCGTGCTGGCCGGGCAACGCATCGGCATCCTCGGTGCCAACGGCCAGGGCAAGTCCACGCTGGTGAAGACGGTGGCGCACTCGCTGGAGCCGATTGCCGGTGAAATCAGCGAAGGCAAAGGCCTGAACATCGGTTACTTCGCCCAGCAAGAGCTCGACGTGCTGCGCCCGCTCGACACGCCGATGGAACACATGATCCGCCTTGCCAGGGACACGCCGGCTCACATGCGCGCCCCCGGACAGAGTGGAACCGAACAATCGCTTCGCACTTTCCTCGGCACCTTCAACTTCAGTGGCGACATGGTCCATCAGGCGGTTAGCACGATGAGCGGCGGCGAAAAGGCGCGGCTCGTGTTGTGCATGATCGTGTGGCAGCGCCCCAACCTGCTGTTGCTCGACGAGCCTACCAACCACCTCGACCTGGCCACACGCGAAGCGCTAGCCATGGCGCTCAACGAATTCGAAGGCACGGTGATGCTGGTCAGTCACGACCGGGCCCTGCTGCGTGCCGTTTGTGATGAGTTCTGGCTGGTCACCAAGGGCGGCGTCGAGCCCTTCGACGGCGATCTGGACGATTATCAGGAGTTCCTGCGCGACGAAGCCCGTCGCACGCGCGAGCAGGCTGCCGCAGAGTAGAAGGGCGCCTGAGATACCCCCGGGCGGGCGGCGGGCGTTGTATGGGAGGCGAAGCGCGGACGTTCGCCAGGGACTTCGGCAATCGCGCGGGCAAGCGCGCCCCAATGCAAGATATCAGCCATTAACAGGTTGCGGAAATACACCCCCGGCGGAAGCGGTGCGCCTCGATGTACGCGCCCGCCAGTCGCAAACTTTCGCATTGTGCAATCTCAACGCGAATTCAACGTTCTTTCGGCGGCTTGAGGCCGACTTCTGACCTCCTTGCCACGCTTTCCGCCACTTATAAGCGGATTTGTGCCAGTGATCGCATGCGCACGAGGTTGTATGCCGCCATGTTCAACACGAACATCTGGTCCACCTTCTTCAAGCCACGCACCATCACCTGACGCATGCGCCCCACGGTCTTGGCCCAGCCGAAA
>NZ_JAPMAL010000006.1:0-279767 GCF_026343935.1 Paraburkholderia sp. CNPSo 3076
CGCTTTCGCCGGTGATGGGCGCGCTCTCGGACCGCATCGGGCGCATTCGCATCATGCTGACCACGTCGATCCTGCTTGCGGCGCTCACTTATCCCATGTTCGCGCTGTTGCAGCGTCACCCCACGCTCGGCTGGCTGCTCGTGCTGCAGGGCTCGGCGGGCATCTTCAAGGCGGCCTATTCGGGCCCGATGCCAGCTTTGATGTCGGAGATCTTTCCGGTGCACGTGCGCTCGGCGGGGCTTTCCATCGCGTACAGCCTTGGCGTGACGCTCTTTGGCGGCTTCGCGCCGACGATCGCCGAAGTGCTGATTCACGTAACGGGCGATACGCTCGCGCCCGCGTATTACGTTTCGCTCGCGGCCTTGATCTCGGGTGTTTCGCTCGCGATCGTCGGCTGGCGGTCGATGCGGCAGGCTTCGATGCGGACCACGCTCGCGAGCTGAAAGTCTGAAGTCCGAACTGACCCGATTGTCATTGTGCCCGCGGAATCTCCCTTTAAAACAGGGCGTGAATGCGGGCGCGGTGTTCTTGCACGACTTCTTCGTGACTTCGTGCAGACCTCGCTGAAGCGTAACGTAAGTGGTGATATAGTCGCCCCCTCACCGCCGTCCGGCGGGGCGAGCATTACGTTTTGTCAGGTTTCCGGAGAGTATATGGCAGTCGAATATCGTGGCTTTCGAGTCACTGTCGAAGCGAAAGCAGACGCGACGGACACGCAATGGCTGTGCCGCGCGGTTTTGGAAGGTGTTGACGCACAAGTGGAAACAGCGAAGCTGCCTTGCGTGGAGCTTGCCATTCCCAAGCTGAAGATCGATGTGCTGATGGCGCTCAGCGTCGTCGAGCAAACGGCGAAGCAGGCCGTCGACGAATGGTGGCAAGCCAAGCAGCCGGAAATGGCCTGATGATTCAGGCGCAGGCAACCCCGCTGCGGTTGCCGCGCCTCGCGCTCAACGCGCACTGACCAGATTGCGCGGCTTGCCTTCGTAAAACGCCGCAATATTTTCAATGAGTTGATCCGCAAGCGCCTGCATGGCTTCATCGCTCGCCCACGCAACGTGGGGTGTGAGGATGAACGCCGGATGCGAGACGATGGCCTGAAACGGATGGCCGGCTGGCAGCGGTTCCTGCGTCACGACATCGAAGCCCGCGCCTGAGATCGCGCCGCTTTGCAGGGCGTCCACCAACGCCGCTTCGTTCACGAGTCCCCCACGCGCCGTATTGATCAGCAAGGGCCGCCGCTTCATGCGCGCGAACGCCGTGGCGTCGATCAGATCGTGCGTTTCCACGGTGAGCGGACAGTGCAGCGTGATGATGTCGCTTGCTTCGAGCAGCGTTTCGAGCGGCACGTAGCCCGCTTGCGCGTCGTTGCGCGTCTTGCGCGCGGCGAACAGCACGCGCAGACCCAGCGCGCGTCCCATTTGCGCAACGGCCTGTCCCAATGCGCCGTCGCCGATGACGCCGAGCGTCGATCCCGCGAGATTGCGGATCGGAAAATCAAAGAAGCAGAACTGTCCCGATTCGAGCCAGCGGCCTGCGCGCACGGCATCGCGATACGCGGCCAGGCTAGCGGACGAAGCCGCGTCTGGGGCGCGAGCGTCGCGCGATCGAGAAAAACGACGTGCATGGTATTTGGCCTGAGCGAAAGAGGGGCAGTACATCCATTGTCGCGCACTGTGTGCCCGGTTGGTTTGCTCGATCCGCCAACTGACTTTCCGATGAGGAAATTCGCAGCGACGCCGCGCACGAGACGAACCGATGCGAACCCCGTGAGCGCGCAAGGCGTTCGCGCAGCCTTTCCATTTGCTCAAGCCAGATTGAGCAAGCATCGATTATCAAAGGGTGCGGTCGGGTTCATCATGTCTCCCATAGTCAGTCGCAGACAGTCCGAAATAACCCCTTTCATGGGAACAGAGTAAGGCGCTTTGCCCCAACTCTGGTCGACAGGAGACACAGCCATGCCACGACCACTCGAAGGAATCCGCGTTCTGGAGCTCGGACAGCTCATCGCGGGTCCGTTTGCTGGCCGCATGCTCGCCGAATTCGGCGCGAGCGTCATCAAGGTGGAGCCGCCTGGCGTGGGCGATCCGTTGCGCAAGTGGCGCCTGCTGCACGACGGCACGTCGGTCTGGTGGGCCGCCCAGTCGCGCAACAAGGACTCCATCACGCTCGATCTGCGCACGCCCGAGGGGCAAGACGTGATCCGCCGTCTCGTGTCGGAAACCGACGTGCTGATCGAAAATTTCCGCCCCGGCACGCTCGAAGGCTGGGGCCTCGGCTGGGACGAACTCAGCGCGATCAATCCCGGCCTCATCATGTTGCGCGTTTCGGGCTACGGGCAGACGGGCCCGTATCGCGACCGGCCCGGTTTCGGAGTGGTCGCCGAAGCGATGGGCGGCCTGCGTCACCTGAGCGGTGAGCCGGAACGCACGCCGGTGCGCGTGGGCATCTCGATCGGCGATTCGCTCTCCGCGCTGCATGGCGTGATCGGCATCCTGCTGGCGCTGCGGCACCGCGAGCAGCAGGGTGGCAAGGGCCAGGTCGTGGACGTCGCGCTCTACGAGTCGGTCTTCAACATGATGGAAAGCCTGCTGCCCGAGTATTCGGTGTTCGGCGCCGTGCGCCAGCCGGCGGGCAGCAGCCTGCCCGGCATCGCGCCCAGCAACGCCTACCGTTGCAGTGACGGCAAGTACGCGCTGATCGCAGGCAACGGCGACAGCATCTATCGCCGCCTCATGGAGCTGATCGGCCGCCCGGACCTGGGCAGCGATCCCGCGCTCGCGCAGAACGACGGACGCGTCGCGCAAGTCGAGCGCATCGACGCCGCGATCGGCGAATGGACCGCACGGCACACGCTCGACCAGGTGCTCGCAGCGCTCAACGAAGCGCGCATTCCGGCGGGCCGCATCTACGATGTCGCGGACATCGCGGCCGATCCGCATTACCACGCCCGCGAGATGATCGTGGACGATACCTTGCCTGACGGCACGGCGGTGCAGGTGCCGGGCGTGGTGCCCAAGCTGTGCGGGACACCCGGCACGATCGAGCGCAGCGCGCCGAAGCTCGGCGAGCATACCGACACGGTGCTGGAATCGATAGGCGTGGACGCCGCAACGCGCGAAGCATGGCGCGCGCGCGGTGTGATCTGAATGGAGAGCGGCAAGATGACGACCGGAAATCAAGCAAACTTCAAGGGCAAGGTGCTGTATCTCAACGAAGTCGCGACGCGCGACGGCTTCCAGAACGAAACCGCCTTCATCGACACCGACGACAAGATCGCGCTGATCAACCGCCTGAGCGCCTGCGGCTACGCGAAGATCGAGGCGACCTCGTTCACGTCGCCCAAGGCGATTCCCGCACTGCGCGACGCCGAGGCGGTGATGCATGGGATCAAGCGCGTGCCGGGCGTCGTCTATACGGTGCTCGTACCGAACGTCCGCGGCGCGGAGCGCGCGCTGTCGTGCAACGTGAATGAAGTGAATCTCGTGATGTCGGTGAGCGAGACCCACAATCGCACCAACCTGCGCATGACGCGCGAGCAGTCGTTCGCGCAGTTGCGCGACGTAATCGACGCGGTGCGCGGCACCGGCGTGGCGATCAATGTTTCGCTCTCCACAGCAATGGGCTGCCCGATGGAAGGCGACGTACCCGGGGAGGACGTGCTCGGCTGGATGCAGCGTTTCGCCGAACTCGGCGTGCAGGGCGTGACGCTTTGCGATACGACCGGCATGGCGCATCCGGCGCAGGTGCGCGTGTTGTGCGAAAGCGCTGCGCAGGCGTTCGGCGCGCTCGAACTGACGCTGCACTTCCATAATACGCGCGGCATGGCGCTTGCCAACACGCTTGCTGCGCTCGATGCGGGCATCGTGCGCTTCGACGCCTCGCTCGGCGGCCTTGGCGGCTGTCCGTACGCGCCGGGCGCGAGCGGCAACGTGTGCACCGAAGAACTCGTGCACATGCTCGAACTCGACGGCTACGACACCGGCGTCAATCTCGCCGCCGTGCTCGATGCCGCCGCGCTGTTGCCCGGCCTGATCGGCCACGACGTGCCCAGCCAGATTCTCAAGGCCGGCCGCCGCCTCGACCTGCATCCGGTGCCGGAACAGGCGCAGGGCATGCCCGTACAACGCGCGTACTCATGACAAGGAGCGAAGCATGGCGTTGATCGACCACCTCGACCATCTGGTGCTGACCTGCGTGGACCCCGAGGCCACGAAGCACTTCTATACGGGAGTGTTGCAAATGCAACTGGAGACCTTCGGCGCGGGGCGGCTCGCGTTTCGCTTCGGCAACCAGAAGATCAATCTGCATGTGCGCGGCGCAGAATTCGAGCCCAAGGCGCATGTGCCGGTGCCGGGTGCCCTCGATCTGTGCTTCATCGCCGCGGTACCGCTCGATGCGGTGATCGCGCACCTCGCAGAGATGAACTGGCCGATCGTCGAAGGTCCGGTCGAGCGCACGGGCGCGACGCAGAAGATTCGCTCCGTCTATGTGCGCGACCCGGATCTGAATCTCATCGAAATTTCCGAGCCGATCTAGAGCGGTTCATCCCTCTCGCCAGTTTTCGCCGTTTTCGCCGTTGAGCCGGGGGGCGCCGGTTGGGCGGCGAGCACGCCGGCCCGCGTGGCCCGCACGCGGGCGTGCATCGCAGCACGTCCGCCTCTCCATTCCCACATCTGCACTTCCTCCCAGGCCCGCGATGCAGGACAATCGTCTCTCGCGCCGGCTTTGCCCCATTCGTCATGGTCAATCCACTTCACTTCGATCTGCAGTCGCTGCGGGTCTTTCTGCTCGTCGCGGAACACGGCAGCCTCACCAAGGCCGCCGAGCACGGGCAGCTCACGCTTTCGGCCGTCAGCAAGCGCATTGCCGAACTCGAAAGCGTGACCGACTGCGCCTTGTTCATCCGTCGCGCGCGCGGCGTGGATCTCACGCCCGCGGGGCATGCGCTGCTAGCGCACGCCACGCGCGTGGTCGATCAGGTGAACCGCATGGCCACCGAAATGAGCGACTACGCCGCCGGTGTGCGCGGGCACGTGCGCATGTGGGCGAATACGTCGGCGATCGTGCAGTTTCTGCCCGTCGATCTCGCCTGCTTCCTGAATGAGCATCCGGGCATCAAGGTCAGTCTCGAAGAGCGGCTGAGCCACGAAATCGTCGAGGCGCTCGGCGCAGGCAAGGCCGATCTCGGGGTGTTCGCCGACAACGTGCCCGCGCCCGGCATCGAGCGGCGGCTCTATCGCCGCGACGAACTCGTGCTGCTCGTGCCGCGCAGTCATCGCTTTGCGCAACTCGACGTGATCCGCTTCGTGGATACGCTCGACGAAGACTACGTGGGCCTGAGCGATGGCAGTTCGCTGCTCGCGCGCATGACGGACGCGGCGTTCGCCATCGAGCGATCGCTGAAGCTGCGCATCCAGGCCTCGAACTTCGACGGCGTGTTTCGCATGATCGAAGCGGGGCTGGGGATCGGCGTGCTGCCGCGCGACGCGGTGAGCGACGAGCGCGGCAAGGCCGGAGTCGTCAAGGTCAAGCTGGCGGACACGTGGGCTACGCGTACGCTTTGGGTCGGTATGAAGGCGGATAGCGCGCCAAGCTCGGACATCGTGAGCCTGTTCGACTACATGTCGGCGCGCGCGGCGCAATGAAAATCGGGGCGGCCCCGCATGACGCGGCAGCCGCCCCGGTGATAGAGGGACGCTCGAGGCATCGGCCGGTCAGACCGGATTGATGTCGTCCTGGCTGCGCCGCGTGGTGAGCGGCCCGAGCGCCCGCAGGGTCACGGCGACGATGGCCAGCGCGACGGAGATCACGCCGAACATCGCGATCGGGCCGTGCTGCGTGAGCACCGGCAACAGGATGAACGGCAGGGCGCTGCTCATGATGCGCGAGAGCGAATAGGTGCTGCCAATCGCCGTCGAGCGCACGCTGGCGGGGAAAATCTCGGCTTGGTACACGTGGTAAGCGTTGCTGAACACATTCGACGCGCAGGTCGTCAGCACGCCGAAGCAAACGATCAGTGCAGCCTGTCCCGAGTACGCGAAGCCAAGGCCAAAAATCGCAATGGAGATGAGCGAGGCGATCACGAGCGTGCGGCGCTCGATCCAGTTGAGCAGCGGCACGGAGAGCAGTGAGCCGATCGGGTAGCCGAGAAACGAAAGGGCGACGAACAGCGTGCTGCCCGTCACGTCGATGCCGCGGCTCTTCACGACGACGCCCGCAAGCGTGCCGAAGCCGTAGTAGCCGAAGGCCTGGAACAGGTGAAACACGACGAGCATGATATAGCGTTTGTCATAGGGCGCGCGCCGCAGTACGGCAATGCGCTCGGAGAGACGCAGCGGGTGCTGGCGCGTTTGCGGTTCGGCGAAGCGCTTCGGCATCGGCGCGCCGGCGCTTTGCGCAAAGCGGCCCAGCATCGCATAGGCTTCGTCGGCGCGGCCTTGCGCCAGCAGCCAGCGCGGGCTTTCCGGCAGGCGATGCTGCACGGCCAGCACGAACAGGGCGCCGAGGCTGCCGATGGCGAGAATGATGCGCCATCCCGCAATGCCGGCAGGATGGATCGGGTTGAGCCAAACCGCGAGGAAGCCGACCAGCGGCACCGCGACATACGAGGTGGTATAGGCCCATGCGGCCATCCTGCCGCGTTTTTCCTTCGGGAGGATTTCCGAAAGGAAGCTATCGGCCACGGGATAGATTGCGCCGACGCCCACGCCGGTCAGAAAGCGGCAGACCACGAGCATGGTGGCGTTCACGGAGAATGCGGCGAGCAGCGAGAAAGCGCTGTACCACACGAGCGTGAACAGGAAGGCGCGCCGCCGGCCGATGCGGTCGGCGAGACTGCCGAGGAACAGCGAGCCGAAGAACATGCCGACGAAGGCCGAGGCGAGCAGGAGCTTGAACGCGAGGCTGTGCGCATCGAGTCCGTATTCGTTCTGCAGCGCGGAGCCGATCGAACTGACGAGGAAGATCTCGTACATGTCGAAGAAGAGGCCAATGCCGATCACCCACACCACGAAGCGGTGCAGCGCGCCCACGGGCATGTCGTCCATGAAGCTGCTGAGCGTGACGCCTTGGGGGCTTTGAAACGGGGCTTCCGCAGCGAGCGGGCGGCGTGGCGCTTCGCCCGGCGCGCTGCCGCCGAGGTCGAGGGGATGGCTGTTCATGCTGTCTCCAGTATTTTCGATACCGCGTCACGAGCCGCGGTCGGGGCGCAACTCCGTACGAACGGTACGGAACAGGCGTGATGGCAAGTGTGGGAGATTTTCGCGAGCGCGAAAATTGAGGAAGGGTGAAGCGTGCTTTCCCGCGGGGAAAGGCTGGGGCGGGGCGGCGAGTGCGAGCCGCGCCTTTGCGCCCGAACTGCGCCCGACTTTGCGTTTGCGAGCCCCGGACAGGCGCCGGTTCAGATCTGCAGCCGCTCGAGAACTTCGAGGAAGAGCAGCACTGCAATGAGGATGCCGATCCACCTTACCGTCAGCCTGAGGTTGAGGAGCGTCGGTCCCAGCGAGCTCACGGCTTCCGCGACGACCTTCGCCGCTCTCTCCGGGTCGCCGCTCGCCGCCGAGCCACGCAATGAAGCCGTAGCAAAGTCGATCCGCAGATGGGTGACATAGCCAGTCGCTATGTTCGGCCATTCGATCGTGTCGTCGCTTTCAGTGGGACGGAGAAAGAGCCGGGGCTGGCGTGCGGGCTCAGCCGCGGGGTCTTCGGAGGTGTAGAGGCGCCGCATTGCCAGCCCCAGCTCTACCGCGCCAAGCTGGCCGTCCGAGATTGCCTTCGCCAGCATCTGCAGGCAGGCGGGGGGAATGTGGCAGGCGAGCCACCACTGATCGGGCTCTCCGGTCTCGTCATCGGCGGGATTGAAGCCGAGCCGGGCGGTGCCGAGCGCCACATCGGACATCGAATTGCCCAGTTCGTCTTCCAGTGCGCGCAGGCCAAGCCGGTCGGCCGTGCTGACGTCGCGGGCTTCGAAGCTCACCTGAAGCATGCGCGTCGCTTGCTGGGGAACGCCAATGATCGAAAGCTCCTGGCCGTCGAGATGCGCCACGCCGTGGAGCGACGTGGACAGGACCGGCTGCCGGTCCTGGTCCAGCGGCTCGACGAGTTGCTGCGCCACCTGAAGCTGTTCCAGCTTCAACCACATCGACATGGTGGGGTAGTACGTCCGCTTCGCGCTTTCCAGCTCGACGAGTTCAAGAGCGTGATCTTTCCGTTCGACGAGGTTCACCACTGCTCTCTTTACCAGAAAATCCATGTCCCACTCCCGCCGCTAAGTACGCCAAGTTTGCGCGCATGACGTGAATACGCGGGATTGTACCCATCGGAAAGTTCGCTGCTATATGCCAAAGGGCACATAAGAACGACGTTTCAATCCTCAGATTGATTCGACGAGTCATGGCGATATGAAATACAAATGAAAGAAATGGCGCTGCGCCAGCGTTCCACTTCCACACCGGAATCGCTTCATGACGCGTCGCTTGTGTTGGCCAGGACACACTCCATCGCCCGTCAGGACCACGACCGCGCATCGCGATGGGTTTGCCCTACTGCAAGTGTAGGGAGGTGACCCATCGCAGGCCACGCTGCCCATATCCAAAATCCACATACGGGTCAGTGTGGCGATCGCATCAGCCCGCAATCGCAGTTGAGCGTGACGTTCAGCGCCTGACGCGCTGGTTGACCCCAAGGACGGAGGTCATATGTTCAGCATCCGCATGTGTCGCAATTGCGTGGCAGCCCTGCTATGCATGATGTTTGCGATCCCCTCATTTTCCCAGTCGTTCATGGTTCAATGCCCGAGTACCACGCCGTCCCATCCGACGGCGCTGCCGGCGGGCGCCGGCGAACCGCCGTATACGGGACCGTCCTCCACGGGCCAGACCTCGGCATCGACAGGTGTCGTCAACGGCGCCATCAAGTGCCAGCAGATCTCGGGGGGCGACGGTTACGCGACGATGGCCAATGGTGTGCAGACCTATCTGTTCGCGTTCGGGCCGCTGTCCGGTCTCGCCGACATCAAGGCGGGCCTGCCCGGCACAGAGTTCGCCTCGGTGTTCAACACCGTTGGCGATCCCAGAACCGATCCGACGTATAACGGCGCGGTCGGTCTCACGCCCGATCCGGAATCGACGCCGCCTGGCCAGCTCACGGGCCATGTCGACCCGCGGCCGATCATGGACGTCGGCGTTATGAACGGCAACGAGCCTGCGCCGACGATGGCGATCGACGAGGACGACGAGTTCTTCCTCACGCTCACGAACGTCGGCATGATCATGCGCCCCGACCTGTTCGAGAAGCATACGGTGCACTTCCACGGCTATCCGAATGCCTCGTCGTTCTATGACGGCGTGCCGGACGCGTCGGTCGCGATCAACATCGGCGCGAGCTTTACCTACTACTACCTCGCGCCGGATGCGGGCACCTACTTCTGGCACTGCCACATCACGCCGCCGGAGCACCTGCAGATGGGCATGGTCGGCCAGATCTTCGTGCGTCCGCGTCAGAACCGCGTGCCCGCAGGCAAGTCGCTGTACCAGTCGCTGGTGCTGCAGCAACAGGATCTGCGCACGCGGTGCGGCACCGACATTCTGTGCACGACACCGCTGCCGCCGCAGAACGGCGTGCTGCATGTGAACAATTTGAGCGGGACGCCCACGCTCTACGCCTACAACGACGGCGACGGCTCGACCGCCTACGACGTCGAGTACCCGGTGCAGATCCATGGCTTCGATCCGAACTTCCACTTCGTCGGCATGACCTTCAATCCGGAACCGTTCACCGACATGAAAGACAAGTTCTTCATGCTGAATGGCCGCAGCTATCCGGACACCGTCAATCCGAATCCGCTTTCGACGCCCGCGTCGGACGGCGTGCCGCGCTTCTCGCAACCGCTGCCGTCCCTGATCAACATTCCCGTCGGCGGCAAGGTGCTGCTGCGCATCTCCGATCTCGACGTCACCGAATATCAGACGCTCGCCTCGCTCGGCATTCCGATGCACGTGGTTGCGATCAATGCGCGGCTGCTGCGCGACATGGCCGGCAACGACATGACCTACTTCACGAACTCGATCACGCTCGGCGGCGGGGAGTCGCTCGACCTGATCCTCGACGCCAGCGACACGACGAAATATCAGTCAGGGCAGGTCTTCTACCTGTACACGCCGAATCTGGATCATCTGGCGAACGATCAGGAAAACTTCGGAGGCCTGATGACCGAGGTGCACATCTGCAGGTCGGTGGACCCCAAGACGAAGGTCTGCGCGCTATGAAACGCCTCTTGCACTCGCTAAAAACGGTTCACGGCTGCCCTGCCATGGACTCGGCCAGGAAGTCCTGCACTTAGGAGAAGAGCCGTGGGACACATCACTTACCGCATAGGGATCGCGACCCTCGCGCGCCTCGGACGGCTTGCACGGTTCGGCGTGGCGGCGCTCGCGGCGCTCTTCTACATGCCGGTGCATGCGGCCGCACCTGGCATCACGGGCACGCATTTCGATCTGCGCGCCGAGGCGAGCCGCATCAGCCAGCCGGATGGCAATAGCGTCTACTCGTGGGGCTACGGCTGCAATACGGCGCCGGCCGGATTTTCGCCGCCCAACATTGCCGGTGCGAATTGCCCGAGCATGCAGATTCCCGGCCCGACGCTGATCGTCAACCAGGGCGACATCGTCACGGTGACGCTCACCAACAATCTGCCGGCGGCGGCGGGTAATACGTCGATTCTCTTTCCCGGGTTCGACGTCTGCATGGGGACCATCGATCCGACGACGAAGCTCTGCTCCGGCGCGCCAACGGGCGTGCAGGGGCTGCTCACGCGCGAGGCGTCCCATACCGTCACGGTCACCTACAGCTTCATCGCCGCCACGCCCGGGACGCACGCCTACTACAGCGGCACGCAGGGCGATCTGCAGATCGAGATGGGGATGTTTGGCGCGATCATCGTGTTGCCGACGTCGTCGCCCGGCACGGTCGCCGTGCCGACCGGCTGTAACCCGATCGGCGGAACGCGCAAGCTGCTTGATGGCCAGCCCGACTTCCGCAACGCCGCCGCGGCCTACAACCACAGCGCGGCGTGCTACGACCGCGAGTATCTGTTCCAGTTCTCCGAAATGGATCCGCGCATTCATGCACAGGCGGAGCAGCAGGCCAGCAACGCGTGCACGAATCCGACTGGCTGCATGACCGTCGAGACGGAGCCCTATCACCCGGCGTACTTCATGGTGAACGGACGCTCGATGCCGGACGACATGGACCCGAACTACGCGGCGCAGTATCCGAATCAGCCGTACAACGGCAACCCGCACATGCACCCCGGCGAGCTGGTGCTGCTGCGGATCATCGGCACGGGCCGCTGGCAGCATCCGTTCCACGAGCACGGCAATCACGTGCGTGTGCTCGCGCGCGACGGCAACATGCTGCTCGCAAAGACGGACGCGACCAAGGTAGCCGGCCCGCTGCTGTTCACGACCACGACGACACCGGGCCTTGCGATGGACGGGATCTTCTACTGGACGGGCAAGGGGCTGAACTGGGACGTGTACGGGCATTACCCCGGCGACGGCAGCGTCTGCATCCCGGATGCAAATGGCTACTACACGCAGGATCCGACCGCACCGAACTATTACGAGTGGTGCGCGGATCACAACAAGGCGCTCGAAACGCATCCGTTCGGCAAGGTGGGTAGCGGCGGCCCCGTGACGTTGCCGGACTCGCACGTGCTGACCAACGGCTTCTGGTATGGCGGCAGCCCGTATCTCGGCCCCGATGCGACCATACGAGCGACCTCGCCCACAGGCACGACGCCGCCAAGCGGCACGGTGGTGAATCCACCGCAAACGGAAGCCGGATTTGCATTCATGTGGCACTCGCACAACGAGCGCGAGATCACCACGAACAACATCTTCCCTGGCGGAATGATGATGATGATGCTCGTTGATCCACAGGCGTTCCTGATCGACGAATCGAATTAGAGGCGGGGAGAACGGCGATGAGATCCACCACACTCAAGGCAAATCTGTTAGGTATGCTTAAGGCATCGATTGCGGCTTCCGCGTTGCTGACCGCGAGCGGGATGGCATTCGCCCAGGCGACCGTCAACCTGACCGCGAAGGCCACCACTGCCGTGATGCCGGACGGACAGGCTGTGCCGATGTGGGGTTACACCTGCTCGTCGGCGGCCGTTGCGCCCGCCGCGTGTGCGGCCGCGAACCCCGGGGCGGGAACGAACTGGTCGCCCGTGGTGATCACGGTGCCGCCCGGGCAGCTCACGATCAATCTCACCAACAGCCTGCCGGGCGCCGTGCCGACCTCGCTTGTGATCGTCGGGCAGCTGGGCGGCGGTCTGGGCACGACGGCAACGAGCACGCCGAGCCCGACGCACCCCACCCAGACCGCGACCACATGGCCAACCGCCGCGGCTGCGCCCGGCGGCGCGACTTTTACGCCGCCTCTGCAAGCGCCCCGCGTGCAGTCGTTCGCGACCGAAGTGGCGCACGGGAGCACCACCGCGCTCACGTGGAGCAACCTCAACCCCGGCACCTACCTGATCGAGTCGAGCACACATCCATCGATCCAGGGGCCGATGGGGCTTTATGGCGTCCTGGTGGTCAGAACGGCGGCGAACGGCACGACGCCCGCGCAGGCGTATCCGGGCATCAGCTACGACAGCGACGTGCCGCTCGTGCTAAGCGAAATCGATCCGGTGCAGAACACCGCGGTCGCCGCCGCGGTCGCGACCCCGGGCTTTAGCGAAACCCTGGCCTGGTCAGGGCAGCCGGGCGGCTGCGGCGATTCGAAGTCGACCTCGTTCGGCACCTGCTATCCGCCCACAGTGAACTACGATCCGCGTTACTACCTGGTCAACGGCGTCTCGTTCGACCGCACCAATCCGGGCGCTTCGACCTTCGCCGCGACGAGCGCCGCGACCACCGGGCCGGTGATGCTTCGCTTCGTCAACGCGGGTTTGCGCATGCACGTGCCGGCCGTGGTCGGCGCGAAAACCGGCACCACCCCGGTCTCCGGCTTCGCGTTGATCGCCGAGGACGGCAATGTGATGCCCGGCAATCCGCGGATTCAGTCGGAAGTGTTCATGGCGGCCGGCAAGACGTACGACGCACTGGTCAACCTGCCGGCCGCAGGCGCTTCCGCGCTGCCGGTGTTCGATCGCGAACTGAGCTTGTCGACGAACAACGCGCGTGACGGCGGCATGCAGGGTTACATCAGCGTGAACAACGCTACCGCGGCGTCCGCTGCCGCGGTGGCGAACGCATCGGTCACCGGCTCCACGTATTTCTTCGTACCCGGCAAGACGCTGACCGTGTCCGACCCGGCGAGAGGCGTGGCGGCGAAGGACGCCAACGTCTACGGCGTGCAGATGAAGACGCCACCGACTGGTGGCTCCCTCACGCTGAACCCGGACGGCACGTTCGTGTACACACCGAATCAAGGCACGACGGCTGACAGCTTTGTGTACCAGGCGAACGGCAATCCGAACGCCGCGGCGACGGTGACGCTCACTGCGTGCACGACGGGCAACGGGTGCCAGTCGGGACCGCCCACGGCCGGCAATGCCGCCTATACGAGCAACATCGCTTCGCGGCTGCAGATCGCCGAGCCCGGCGTGCTCACGTACGCCAGCGATCCGAATGGCCTGCAGCTCACCGCGACGCTGGTCGGCACCCCGACGGGCGGCTCCGTCACGCTGAACCCGGACGGCTCGTTCACGGCGAGCCCGGCGACGGCGCCAACGGGCAGCGCGGCGTCCGCCAACGTGACGTTCCGGTATCAGGCGGTGAATGCGCAGAACACGGCGAGCAACACGGCGACCGTGACGGTGACGTTCAAGGGCGGCAGCGGACTCGTCGTCAACGTGCTGGACGCGCCCAGCACGCAACCGGGCAAGACGCCGGTGAAGATCAGCGACTATCGTTGGATCATCGAGGAAGACCGGACGTTCCAGATCGATCCTGCCTGCCAGGTGAACTCGCCCACGCGTCCGGCGACGTGTCCGCCGCTGCCGGTGCCGAGTCTCGGCGCCAACTTCCACACGAGCTACATGCCCGTGGTGGCGGCGGGCTGTGTCGGCGTCGCCGCGTGCGAAGCGGGGCAGACGGTCTACGATCCGGTCAGCCAGACCCACAAGCCGGCTGTGTGCGACATCGGCAACGGCGTGTGCCGGACCACGGCTGCGCAACAGGTGCCGGTGGATCCGTCGCAGGTGGCGCTCGATCCGAAGAAGCGCTATTACATTTCGATTTTGCCGGGCAATGCCTACAACTCGTTCACGAACGGCGGTGGCGCTCCGCAGCCGGTCGACCCGTCCAATCCCTCAGGCCCACAGCGGCAGTTCGATATTTCCAAAGACTGTCCGACCGTCGCGAACTTCGCGCCGGGCACGGGCAAGTGCGGCAACGGCATGGGCGGCGCGCCGCTCGCCCCCGGACAGACCTCGGTCAACGTGTTGCTGGAGGAGTCGCCATTCCCGACAGCGAAGGTTTCCGTGTTCGTATTCGAGGACGACGCGCCGCTGAACGGCGAAGTGGACGTGAGCGGCGGCACCGACACGTTCGGCTCGGCCCGTGAGCCGGGTCTAGGCGGCTTCGAGATCAAGCTGTGGGACGACGCCGGCGGCAGCGGCAGCCCGACCGGACAGATGACCTATGACATGTTCAACATGCCGCTGTCCAATTCGCTGGCGGGCACGATCGATCCGGTCACCAATCTCAATGCGTGCCCGATTTCGACGAACCCGGACGGCCTTGTCGGCATGATCCCGACCTGCCCGAAATACGAGTCGGACGGCAAGACGCTGTCGCCGCTCGTCGGCCAGGCGATCGTCGCCAACCTGATGCCAGGGAGGTACGGCATTATCGCGACCCCGGCGGCTGACCGGATCGCGCGCGGCGAGGAGTGGCTGCAGACGAACACGCTAGACGGACAGAAGGCCCACGACTCGTTCATCAAGATCGGCGGCCCTGCTTACTTTCAGGAGTTCGGACCCGCGGGCTTCCACGTCTCAATTGGCTTTGCGAACCCGAAGATCGTCAACGCGCGGCTGCCTTTGCTGTGCGCCACCTCGAGCTGCAACAACGGACTCAAGGGCCGGGTGACGAACCTGCACTACAGCCGCCCGCCTGACGAGCACCTGTATGGCAGCCAGTCGCGCAAGCCGTTGAGCTTCACGCAATGCTACGTGAGCGTGGGCGACCCGGACGGCGAAGACTACGCGTTCACCAAGTGCAACGCGGACGGCACGTTCAGCTTCACGGGCCTGCCCGCCGGCATTACCCGCATCACGGTGTTCGACCAGTGGAACGACCAGATCGTCGACGGGCTCGCATCGGCCGTGACGCTCGGAGGCGGCGCGACAACGGACGCCGGAGATATCGCGGTGCTTCAGTGGCAGACGAATCTCTATACGCGGACGTTCCTCGACACGAACGGCAACGGCGTGGGGGATTCGAGCAAGCCAGGTCTCGCGCTATTGTCGACCAACATTCGCTTCCGTGACGGCAGCTATTCGGATTTCAATGTCACGGACGGAAGCGGCTATGCGTCGTTCAACGAAGAGTTCCCGCTGTTCAACTGGTACGTCGTCGATACCGACCAGACTCGCTTCAAGCAGACGGGCGTGCACGTCGTCTATGACGCGGGCGGTCCGCCCGACGGCACGCCGGGCGGCGGGACGTCGACCATTGCCGCGAACTTCGCCAACACGAAGGAAGCGATCCATCTGCCCACGAACCTGCGGGTGCCGGGCGCGGCGTACTGCAACGACGCGGACTGCAACGACCGCTCGGGCTCGAATCCTTCGACCGGCCGGGTCGATCCGCCGTGGGTGACCACGATGGGCTGGCAAGGCTTCTCGGGTCAGAGCTCGTTCATCGAGTTCGGCAAGACGCAGTACGCGGCGAACGAGAATGGCGGCATCCACGGCGAAGTCGTCTATGCCTCCACGCGCCCGTTCGACGATCCCACGTTGCTGATTCACACGAAGTGGACGCCCGACGTGCCGAACGTCACGGTGAACCTGTACCAGGAAGGCACCGCGGCTGACGGCTCCACGAGCCTGAAGCTCGTCGACACGACGAAGACCGCGAGCTGGGACGACTGGTCCCAGGGCTTCCGTTCGGACGGCGTGCCGAACATGAACTGTCCGGGCCAGAGCACCAGCGATCCGTACTTCTTCACGCTGCAGAACACCAAAAACTGGCTCGACCCGCAGCAGCGTGCGCTGCCCAATAATTCGCAGTTCAAGTGCTATGACGGCATGCACGTGTTCAACCAGGTGCAGCCCGCGCCGTTCGACGGGATGTACCAGTTCCCGAGCGTGACGGGCCGCGATCCGCATAGCGGCCTGCCGACCGGCACCAATTGCACGATCTGCCAGGCGAATCCCACGAAGGACGGCACGCAGATGCTGCCACCCGGCAAGTACGTGGTCGAGATCATCGTGCCGCCGGGCTACGAACTGGTGAAGGAGGAGGACAAGAACATCCTGATCGGCGATAACTACATTGCGCCGGTCACGCAGCAGTTCGGCGGCATCGGCGACATCTACATCCTGCCCGACCAGGCCGCGATGAACTCCACTTACAACCGGAACAACGCGCAGAACATGACCTCGAATCTCGGATCGACCCCGCACGCCGAAGGCGACACCGGCTCCGTCGAACGCTTCTGGCCGTGTGTTGGCGAACTGCGGATCGTGCCGGACTACATCAGCCTGTTCCCGGGTTCGCAGGAAGTCTCGCCGTTCGCGGGGGCTTCGAGGAATCTGTGCGACCGCAAGGAGGTGGAACTCACCGACCAGAGCGCGGTGCTGGCGAAGTTCTGGATCTTTAGCTCGACGCACGTTGCCGCGCACTACACCGGCTTCATGCTGGACGACTTCTCGTCAGAGTTCGACCCGTATTCGCCGCAGTTCGGCGAGAAGTTCGCCGTGCCAAACGTGCCGGTGTCGTTCAAGGACTTCGCGGGCAACGAAATTTCGCGCACCTATTCGGACCAGTGGGGCATCTTCAACGGGCTGACCTATTCGACCTGGCAAGTGAATCCGCCGAATCCGACGGGCTATGCGCCGACGATGATGGTTGCCTGCATGAACGACCCGTACATGCCCGACCCGGCGCATTCCGGCCAAACCATCAAGGACCCACTCTTCAACCCGGCATACAGCCAGTTCTGCTATGAGATTCCGTTCATGCCCGGACAGACGCAGTACATGGACACGCCGGTCGTGCCCGTCTCGGCCTTCGCAGACGGGTATAACCAGGTCGACTGCGCCTATCCGGATGGCACGCCGGGCATTGCCTCGGTGACGGGCGACGCGATTGCCGGCAATACGTCCGCAGGCAGCAACGGCGGCGCAGGCCCGTGGGTCAGTGGACCCTTGAAGACGCTGACGATCACCTCGGTCGGCACGCAGCGGGTGCCGAACCACGCGTACACGGGTCCGAGTGCCACCGCCGCGCCGTTCAACCAGAAGTTCATCACGCGCAACTACGGTTTCGGACAGCAACGCGGTGTCGTGACGATCGCGGGCATCCCTGCGCTGGTGACGGCGTGGAGCGATGCGAAGATCACGGTGGTCGTGCCGCCTCTGTTCGGCGCCGATGCGGCCTGCACGATGCAGCAGCGCGGGGTGGCGACGCCGACCCAGTGCGGCCAGCTCGTCGTCACCGCAGCCAGCGGCAAGCGCTCGATCGACGCGGTCACCGTTACCGTCGGCGGCAAGGCGCCCACCTACGTGGGTGGCGAGAACACGGCGGGCAATGCGATCCAGACGGCGATCGACCATGCCACCGCAGGCGACATGATCGTCGTCGGTCCGGGCACCTACAAGGAGATGCTGCTCATGTGGAAGCCGGTGCGGCTGCAAGGCGTGGGTGCCACGTCCGTGACGGTCGACGCCAACCCGCATCCGTCGGGCAAGCTCGACCCGTGGCGCAGGCAGGTAGGGTGCCTGTTCGGCGACGCGCTGAACGGCGGGCTGATCTCGGCGAGCAATCCGTACGATCCGACCGGCGGGTACAGTTGCCTCGCTTCGATGCAGCGCAAGATCGACGGGATCCCGTTCGAGCCGACTTCCGGCTGGGATTTCAACCTCAACGGCAACCTCGCGGAGACGCTGATCGAGCCGACGCTGATGGGCGCGTACGAAGGCGCGGCAATTACCGTGCTCGGCAAGGGCGTGAAGGACGTGCTCGTGGGCGGTGTGTTGACACAGGACCAGAACTGCGTGGCGAACGGTATCTGCACGCCGCTCACCAACAGCGCCGCGGACTGCACTACCTATCCGAGCAACTTCCTGTGCAACCCGTCACGCATCGACGGCATGTCGTTCACGAACAGCTCGCAAGGCGGCGGCGGTATCTACCTGCATGGCTGGAACCACTACACGGAGGTATCGAACAACCGCGTCTTCTCCAACGCGGGAACGCTCACGGGCGGGATCATCGTCGGCCAGGTCGAAGTACCCGACGGCAACATCGCGGCGGATAACGTGACCCAACTGGCGTTCCAGTACAACGTCCACGTGAACGTGCACAACAACCAGGTCACGTCGAACGCTTCGTATGGCGACGAAATCAATTCGACCACACCGTCTTCGGCCGGAGGGGTGACGTTCTGCTCGGGCGCCGACTACTACAAGTTCAACTACAACTGGGTATGCGGCAACATCAGCAGCGGTGATGGCGGCGGAGTCGCGCACTTCGGCTTCAGCTACAACGGCGACCTGTCGCACAACTGGATCCTGTTCAACCAGAGCAACAACCCGACGCTGCCGACATACGGCGGCGGGCTGATCGTTCAGGGTGTGCCGCCCGACGGCACCTTCTGCGAGAACTCGACCACGGACGTCGACTGCGCGCCGCAGCTTTCGGATGGCGCGGGCCCGGGCATCACGATCGACGGCAACCTGATCGTCGGCAACACGGCGGAAAGCGGCAAGGGCGGTGGCCTGCGTCTGCAGAACGTCAATGGCACCGACGTGCAACGGAGTCCGAACAACAGCTCCGGGTGGTACCGCGTGAAGGTCACCAACAACATCATTGCGAACAACGTGGCGGGCTGGGCTGGCGGTGGCGTGTCGCTGCAGGATGCGGTGGCCGTGAGCTTCATCAACAACACGGTCATCTCCAACGACACGACAGCGACGGCCGGCGTGCTGTTCAACACAGCCGCCGCGAGCCAGGCCAACGTCGGGCCGCCGAACTGCACGAATTCAGGTTCGGAAACGACGTGCCAGCCGACCACGACGTCGCAGTACGAGCCGGCCGGGCTCGAGACCGCGCGGCATACGCAGAACCTGGTGGCGGCATTCACCGTCCCGAGCGTGACGTGTCCGGCAGGCAACCCGAACTGCACGACGTTCTCGAACCCGGTGCTGACGAATGACCTGTTCTGGCAGAACCGCACGTTCTACATCACAGTGGGAGGACTGGATCCGGGCATCGCGGGGCTGCAGAACGTGGTCACGCTGAATCCGTCGCTGAATCAGGCCGGGCACACCACGGGCTATTGCGATCCGAAGGCGGTCTACTGGGACATCGGCGCATTCGGCGACACCGGAGCCGCCAACCATGGGTCCGGTCTGACGATGAGCCCGCGGTACTCGATCCTGACCGACGCCGGCGACTATCCGAACGCGAACAACAGCGGATCGAATCCGGGCGTCGTGCATCAGTACTGCAACGGTGCGCGCGTGCCGCCGGAGGCGGGTGGCATCGGCATCGCGGTGCCCCCGGGCATTGCGGACACGGTGCTGCCGAATCCGTTGTTCAGCCTGCTGCCGTCGGCGACGCCGGACGAGGGCAACAACTGGATCAACATGTCGTACGGTCCACTGTCGCTGTTCAACGAGGCGAGCACGGGCGCGCAACTCAACACGCTGCTCGGCAACTACACGATCCCGGGGACCTCGCCGGCGGTCAACCATGCCACGGCGGCGGGTGCGCCGAATCGCGACATCTTCGGCACGCCGCGGCCACAGCTGGGTGGCTACGACATCGGCGCAGTCGAGTTCGTGAGGCCTGGCGTGTTCGCCTCGCAGCCGTACCCGCTTGCGCTTGGGGTCAACAATCCGGCGACGCTGCTCGGATTGCTGCAGGGGATCTTGCCGAGCGCCGCGAACAGCGGTGGGCTGCCCGGCGCCGGAGGCGCACAGGGCAACCAGGGCAACCAGGGCAATCAAGGCAATCAGGGCAATCAGGGCCAGCCCGCGCTGCCGGTGGGCACGCCGCCCGCAATCATTACGCCGGCGGGTCTGAAGACACTGGGAGCGTTGCCATGAGCCAGCGTTGCCACCGGTCGCCGCGGGCAGTGCTGATGGCCGGCAGTGTCTGCCTCGCCGCGGCCTTACTTCAGCCCGCGGCGGGCGAGGCCGGTGCGAGCGCGGCGGCGAAGCAGTCGCCGTACTCGCCAGCGAGCCTGCCGCAGCGCGCGAAGGGCTACTACGAGCTGATGCAGGGCATCGACCACCTGAGCGTGCGCCGCACGGCGTCGGGCAACCTGATCCGCTTCAGCTATCGCGTGACGGACCCGGCGGCCGCGCGGCCGCTCGGCGAAAAGACCGCGACTGCCGTGATGTTCGGGCGCACGAGCCATGCGTTGCTCGAAATCCCGGTGATGGACAAGGTCGGCGCGCTGCGCCAGAGCGGTCCGCTGGAAACCGGTCAGGAGTACTGGATGGTGTTCTCGAACAAGGGCGGTCTGATCAAGGCCGGGGAGCGCGTCGACGTATTCGTGGGGTCGTTCCACGTCGACGGGCTGATAGTCGAATGATTGCGCAGGGGCTGTTCGTGCGCAGATGAAGAGGAGATGACTCATGAACCGCTTTCTTTCGCTGGCGATTCGGACCGCCTCGGTGGCGACGCTCCTGGCGAGCGCGCCGATGGCGCTCGCGGGGTCTTCTGCGGCAAGCGCCCAGACTGCGGGTGCGGCGCACATGAGCGCCGCGCAGATCGTCGAGCGCAACGTCGCGGCGCGCGGCGGCCTGCAGGCGTGGCACGCGGTCAACGCGATGACGATGTCGGGGCAGCTCGAGGCGGGCGGCACGAAGAACACCAGGCTGCCCTTCACGATGACGCTCAAGCGCCCGCGCAAGAGCCGCATCGAGGTCCGTTTCAACGACCAGACGGCATTCCAGGTCTACGACGGCGCGCAGGGCTGGAAGGTCAGGCCGTTCCTCGGCCGCAATGAAGTGGAGCCCTACACGCCCGCGGAGGCCAAAGCGGCCGCATCGTGGGCCGAACTGGACGGTCCGCTCATGGACTATGCGGCGAAGGGTACGCGAATCGACGTGCTCGGCATGGAAATGGTCGAAGGCCATCGCGCGTATGTGCTGAAGCTGACGATGAAAGACGGCACATCGCGCCGTGTATGGATCGATGCGGCCAGCTTTCTCGAACTGAAGATCGACGGCGATCCGCGCAAGCTCGACGGCAAGATGCACAACGTCGCCATCTTCTATCGCGATTACCGCAAGGAGGGCGGCCTCGTCATGCCGCATACGCTCGAGACGGTTGTTGTCGGCGCGAGAGGCACGCACAAGCTGATCATCGACAAAGTCGCACTGAACCCGCAGGCAGACGACACGCTCTTTGCCAAGCCGCAGATCATGGTGGCGAAGGTGACGCACCCCGCGCCGGTCCTCGGCGCGAACCCGAGCCTGAGCCCGCGTCCGGTGGCGAGTACGAGCCCAGGCGCAAGTGC
Organism: Paraburkholderia sp. CNPSo 3076; assembly: GCF_026343935.1. Taxonomy (NCBI): domain Bacteria; kingdom Pseudomonadati; phylum Pseudomonadota; class Betaproteobacteria; order Burkholderiales; family Burkholderiaceae; genus Paraburkholderia; species Paraburkholderia sp. CNPSo 3076. Next base: position 21,712 of record NZ_JAPMAL010000006.1, read on the forward strand.
AAATGCCGGCGCGCACGCGAGCCCACGCCAGAGCGCAAGCCACTAGCCGCTGGGTGCCCCCATGAGGTTGACGGCCATGAAACCAGTCGCAGTATGGGTGCTCGCCGGCAGCGTTGCGGCGGTCGTGTTCGCGGGCGAGCAGATGCCCGCGCACGATCTGAGCACCGATGAGATCATCGAGAAGAACGTCGAGGCGAGAGGCGGGCTCGACGCGTGGCGCAAAGTGCAGACCATGATCTGGTCCGGTCACGTGGATAGCCCCAATGCACCTGCGCCGGATCTGCCGTTTGTCCTCGCCATGAAGCGCCCGAACAAGACGCGCTTCGAGGTCACCGTGTTCAACCAGAAGTCCATGCGCGTATTCGACGGGAAACAAGGCTGGAGACTGGGCCCGAACGGCATGGGCAGCGCGACGCCGCGTCCGTATTCGATGGAGGAGGCGACCTCGGCGCGCGACGAGCAGGTGATCGACGGGCTCCTGATCGACCATGAAGCGAAGGGCATCACGGTCACGCTCGAGGGCAAGGATCAAGTGGGCGGGCGCGATGCGTATCGCCTTGCCGCGAAGCTGCCTTCCGGTGTGATCCGCCATGTGTGGATCGACGCTCAAACGTTTCTCGACGTGCAGGTCGACCACCAGGTGCGCACGCCGCGTGGGCAGTCGGTCGTCGTGGAGGTGAATTACAGCGACTTCAGAAGCGTCGAGGGGTTGCAGATACCGCTCGAGATCGAGAGCGGCGCAGCGGCGTCCGACAAAAAGGACAAGCTGACAATCGACAAGGTGTCGCTCAATCCGGCGCTGGACGATGGAATCTTCACGAGGCCCGCGGCGCCGCAGATGCACCGCAAATCGGTTTCGATCGACGTCGATGCCTCGCCGGCGCTGCCTGGCGCCGGACATCCGTCGCCCTGACCATGAATCGCGTCGCAAGCGGGCCGGCAGGCCGCACACGGACACCGTCGCTGGCGGCGCGATGGCTTGCTCCATGCGCGTTGCTCGCCGCGCTGATCATGCCCGTGCGCGAGGCGCGCTGCGCGCCTGCCGCGCCGCCGGTCGCGACGTCGAGCGTCGGGCAGGCCCTCTATCAGCAGGGCGTACTGGGATCGGGCGAAGCGCTCGAGGCGATGCACGACGGGGGCGTGCGCCTGCAAGGCGCAGCCGCGGCCTGTGTGAACTGTCATCGCCGCAGTGGCCTGGGCTCCAGGGAGGGCAACAGCAGCATCCCGCCGATTACCTGGCGCTACCTCGTCGAGCCGCGCGCACAAAACCCGGAAGACGGCGACTTGCCATACGTTCCCGGAATGCGCGCCGAGCGTGAACCGTACACGGAGGCGACGGTCGCGCGCGCCATTCGCGAAGGCATCGACTCCGAAGGCAAGCCGCTCAGCAGCCTGATGCCGCAGTACGCGCTGAACGACGCCGAGATGCAGGCGCTGATCGGCTATCTGAAACAGCTCGATCGGCGCAGGCCGACGGGCGTCACGGATACCGTGCTGCACTTCGCGACGATCATCACCCCCGATGCGGACCCGGTGAAACGCGCGGGCATGCTCGATGTGCTTACGCATTACTTCGCCGACAAGAACGTCTTTCCGCTCGGTGCGGTGCCGCCGTTGCGTGCGTCGCGCAAGATGATGTTCATGGTGAACCGCCGCTGGGAACTGCACGTGTGGGAGCTCAAAGGTCCGCCGGAGACCTGGCGCGGGCAGCTTACGCAGTTTCTGGCCCGGCAGCCTGTGTTCGCGGTCGTGTCGGGGCTCGGAGGGAAAAACTGGGCGCCGATTCACGACTTCTGCGAGCAGGAGGCCGTGCCGTGCCTCTTTCCCAACGTGGAGGTGCCGGTCGAAGACGATCGCGACTTCTATTCCGTGTACTTCTCGAAGGGCGTGCTGCTCGAGTCCGAGCTGATTGCGGCGCGCATTGTCGATGAAGCTGGCGCGCCGCCGCAGGCGCAGGGCACGAAAGAGGCGAACGCGCGGACGCACGTCTGGCAGATCTATCGCACGGGCGACAACGGCGCACGCGGAGCGCAGTCGCTCGCCACGGCGCTGGCGGCTCACGGCATTACGGTATCGAACCGCGCGCTCGCCGCCGGCGAGGGCGTTGCAAGTGCGATGCATGGAATACCGCGCTCGGATGTGCTCGTGCTGTGGCTGCGTCCGCCCGATGTTGCGGCGCTCGCGAGAATCCCTCCGGCGACGCATACGGTGTTCATGTCGGGCCTCATGGGCGGGCTGGATAGCACCCCCCTGCCGACGAGCTGGCGTGGCGTCACGCGCCTTGCGTATCCGTTCGATTTGCCGGAAGGGCGGCGCGTGCGCGTCGACTACGCGTTCGGCTGGTTCTCGATCAGACAGATTCCGATGGTGGCTCCCCAGGTGCAGGCGGACACCTACCTTGCCTGCGGTCTGCTCGCCGAGACCCTGAGCCATATGGTCGATGCGTTCGTGAGGGACTATCTGGTGGAGCGGATTCAGGACATGCTCGAACGCCGCATCCTGACGGGCTACTATCCGCGCCTGACGCTGGCGCCGGGGCAGACATTCGCGTCCAAGGGCGGCTATATCGTCCGCTTTGCCGGGCCGGACCATATCAAGCTCGTGGCCGACGGGGACTGGATCGTGCCGTGAGATCGACTGCGTTTTGCGCAAGCGTGTCATGCATCTGCGCACACGACGGGAAGCTGGAATGGCTCAAATGCGACGCGTCTATTTTCTGCTGCCCACCCCACAGCGCGCACGGGCGGTCGTCGGCGAACTGCTTATGCATCGGGTCGAGTGGCGGCATATGCATGTCATCGCCAACGACAATGTGTCGATCGACGGCTTGCCGCAGGCATCGCTCGCCCAACGCAGCGATCTGCTCGCTTCGCTGGCACGTGGCACTGCAGCAGGCTGTGCGGCCGGACTGCTGATGGCGCTGGTTGCCCTTTTCTGTCCGTCCGAAGACGTTCGGATCGCCGGCGGCACTGTGGTGATCCTCACACTTTCGGGCGCAGGATTCTGCGCAGGGGTAGCGGCGATGATCGGCGTCGAAATGCCGAATACGCGATTGAAGCGCTTCGAAGAGGCGATCCTTCGGGGCGAGCTTTTGATGATGATCGACGTCCCGAAGGAGCGCGTGGAGGAGATCGAGCAGATGATCGAGCTTCACTGTGCCCAGGCGCACAGCGAGGGAACGGGCAAGACCATTCCCTTGTTCCGGTGACGTGCGCCGGCTCGGAGTCGACAACGGAGGGAGGGCATAGGACGCAGCACCCCTGCAAGTGTTCGCGTTCTATGTCGCAGAGGGCGTCCGGCCGACTGTACTGGTCCCCAGTCGGCCGATTCGCTATGCATGCCGTTTGGGGCGCGCAATCAGGCGATCAGCTGGCCGCGAGAAGTTGCTTGTAGCGCGCCAGCACGCGCGGAACGTACAGACGTGTTTCCGGCAGCGACGGCACGCGATAGCCGGCGCGAATCACCGCGTTCTCACCGGCGTTGTAGGCGGCCAGCGCGAGTTCGACATCGTCCTTGAACAGATCGAGAAGAAAGCGCAGATAGCGGGCGCCGGCCAGCACGTTGTCTCGCGGATTGAACATGTCGCCTTGCGAGAATCGCGCGGCGGTGTCCGGCATCAACTGCATCAATCCCAGCGCGCCTTTCTCCGACACTGCCTTCGGGTTGTATCCCGACTCGATGTCGATCACCGCGCGAAGCAGTTCGGGTTGAACGCGAAAGGAGCGGCTCGCTTCATCTATCACGTCCGCGTACAAGGGAGAGCCGGCGCCGCCTGGTGACTTGCGGGACTGGCGCCTCGCACCCGCTTCGCCTGGCGGCTCGCCCGCAACGATCACCTTCAATCCGGGCTTGCCCCGCACGTTCGTCAGAACGATGGCGCCGTTGCCGTCGATCACGCCAAAAATCTGCGCGCATGCCGTTGCCGGCAACACCGCACCGAGCATCGCGAATGCGGCAATGATCGCGTTTCCGAAGCGGGATGACGGGTGGCAATGCATCGTTGTTTTCTCCTGCACCTGAATTGTGGTGGAAGAAAAAACGGCTCGGCAATGGGGCACCTCCCTACACTTTGTGACGCAAAAGCGCGGCCAAAAAGCGCATTGCAAAAACTTAACATTCGAAATAAATGGTAATGGACGGTAATCGACGGCAGCAGCTCCGCCGTCATGCGTAGCGGCTTAATTCTTCTCGCTGGATGCAAATATCATCGACCAATTTTCACCCAATGATAGAAATGAACGGGTTTCCCGCCATCCATTGCGGCAACTAATCTTCTGGAGATTTCGAAAGGGTTCGAATTTGAAACATTTTTCGACACCCGATGCGCTGCCGGCATGCCCCACAAAGTGGAGATGCGCGCCGTTGCTTGCTCTGCGCGAAGTGGCGTGAACCTTGCGGAGGGCAGGCACATACAGTAATCCGAAAATAACATAAAGCTAACAGTTAGGAATTCGAATGTAAAGAGTGAAAGCTTTGCGGAAGGAAAGAATTTTCGTCAAATAGTGAATGCGGGAATGACGGCCGAGGGCACGGGCACTGGGAGACAAGACGTGAATACCAAATGTCGCGTTGTAATCGCAGAGGATCACGATCTGCTGCGAAATGGTCTACGTTCGATGTTGTGTGCGCAAGCCGACTACGACGTCGTCGGCGAAGCACGGGACGGCAAGGAAGCCTGCCAGCAGGCGATGACGCTCGTCCCACATCTGATCCTGATGGATCTGTCGATGCGGGGGATGAACGGCATTGACGCCAGCGCGACGATCAAACGGCGATCGCCGGGCATCCGGATCATTGCGCTCACGGTGCATCAAAGCGAGGAGTACGTGCGGGAAGCGCTGCGTGCCGGCGTCGACGGTTACGTGCTGAAGGACGTCTCGTTCGAGGAACTGCTGGTCGCGATGCACTCAGTCATGCAGGGCAAGAAGCATCTGAGTGCGGACGTCTACGGGTACATGGTCGACTCGTTCGTCAGCGGCCGCGAAGCGCCCGCACCGAAGCATGCCTGGGACGTGCTGACGGCGCGCGAGCGCAGCGTGCTGAAGCTGATCGCGGAAGGACGCACCAACCGGCAGGTCGGACAATATCTGAACCTGAGTCCGAAGACAATCGAGAAATATCGCGCGAGCATGATGCACAAGCTCCATATCGCCAACCTGACCGAACTGGTTCTCGTCGCGATGAGCATGGGTTTGCTGACCTCGCTCGCCGCCAAGTGCGCTGAGCCGAACGTTGACGATGCGCACTTGCCGGAACGCACCGATCCGGCGCCGGGCTCGGGCCCAGGAGGCGAGCTGCCCGAATACCGCCTGGGCGAAACGGGAACCTGAGTGCGACGAAGGCTTCGCTAGCGCGTCCAGGTCGCGCAGACGCGCGTACCGGTCGCGGCGGACGACTCGATCGAAAACGCGCCGCCGTGCATCTCCACGCGGTGCTGCATGCCGATGAGGCCCAATCCGGTCGAATAGGCGTCTTCTGTGGCGAACGGGTGGTTCTCGTAGCCGATGCCGTTGTCCTGAATCGTCAACAGCAGGCCGCCCACGTCACTCCGCAGGCTGAGGGAAATTTCCGTCGCCTCGGCATGCTTGACGGCATTGTTCAGCGCCTCCTGAGCGACTCTGAACATGTCCGCTTTCAGATGCTCGGGTACGTCCTTATCCGCGACATCGCAGTCGAACAAGACTGAGATCGCCTCCGTGCCATGTTCGATGCGCCGGCACAGCGAACCCAATGCTGCGGGCAGCCCCAGCTTGTCCAGCATGAGCGGCCTCAGTTCACCGCATATCTGCCGCACGTCGCCGATCGTTTCGCGGACCCTGAACACGGTCGCATCCAGCAGCTGTACCGCATCGTCGACTTGCCCGCGGCGTATGCGCATCAGTGCGTCCTCTGTCATCAGCTTGACGAGGGTTAGCGCCTGGCCGAGGCCGTCGTGCAACTCCGCAGCAAGACGCTGGCGTTCCTTCTGCTGGCCCATCATCAGATACGTCTGGCACATCCGCTCGCTTGCATCGAACGGTTCGGCCGGGTCGCCAGACCTGGGCTCGAAGATTAGCGGCTCTTCGAAAAGCGTCAGCATGACGCGCGCCTCCATCTGTTTCGTGGGGACCCATTGCTGATGCAGCGCCAGCCGCGTTGGATGACCCGTTCGGCCGGTGAGGACGGCGCTGAACGAATGAAACTCGCGAGCCTTGCTCGCGGACAATTCGTCTGCCAGGTCGCTATGAGAGTCGTCGGGCGCGAGGTCGGCGAGACCCTTGCCGACGAGCTCGGCGCTCGAATAGCCGAGCAGCGCGGCGGCGCTGCGGTTTGCCGACACGAAGGTCCCATCGGGCGTGAGAATCGCGAGCGCTGCGCCGCGCGCGTCGGTGACGACGCCGGCGTCGGGTTGGCTGGAGTAGGCCGCGCTGCGAAGTTTGCGCATTGCTTCGATCAGATCGAGCAATCTAACCTGCGGTCCCCCTGGCTGGCTTTCATCCATTGGAGCTCCCCGACGCGTCGAAATAATCAAATCGTAAGACTATCGGGATTGTAGGCCGTGGTCGACGCAAGCTGCAACGGGGAATTTGTGGGGTCGTAGTGTGGGGACACCCCCCAATGCACGGTGCGGGTTTTCCATCAAGCGGGCATACCCTACCGCCGTTTGGGGTCCCTCATCCAATGACGCTTGTAGGCAAATTCATGACACTGAACTTGCGAGGAAGTGAAAGCGCCGCAACCTGCGCATCGCGAGAAGCGACCTTTCTCCTCATTTCTGGAGACCGGTATGAACAGGACTGCAAAACTAAGGATCGGGGTGCTGGCGGGCATGGCGATCGCGGCAACCGCGGCATGGAGCGCACCCGCCGACGACGCTGCTGCCGATCCTCACATGCATCATCACATGATGGCGGGCATGACAACGCGCACGACCGCACAATACACGCTGCCTTCGGTCGACCTCGTGCGCGATGACGGCAAGACCGTTTCGCTCGTCGACGAGTTGAATGATGGCCGTCCGGTGATCGTGACCTTCATCTATACGACCTGCACGACGATCTGCCCGATGACCAGCCAGACGCTGGAGAAATTTCAGAGCGATCTGGGCAGCGACCGGGACAAGGTCCATATCGTCTCGATCTCGATCGATCCGGAAGAGGATACGCCTGCGCGCCTCAAGGCCTATGCGGCCAGGTTCGAAGCCGGCCCCGAGTGGCAGCACTACACCGGCACGGTCGAGGCGAGCATTGCGGCGCAGCGCGCGTTCAACGTCTATCGGGGCGACAAGATGAATCACACGCCGGTTGCCTTCCTGCGCGCCGCACCGGGCAAGCCATGGCTGCGCATCGACGGCTTCGCCACGCCGTCGGAACTGCTCGCCGCCTATCACGACGTCGTCGCTTCCAACTAGGCCTGCAGCGTCCCGCAAGGAGCGACGAAATTGGAAAAACGACATCGTGTGCTGATTGCCGAGGACCAGCATCTATTGCGCAGCGGCCTGTGTCGCATGGTTTCCGAACTGGACGACTGCTGCATCGTCGGCGAGGCGAGCGGCGGGCTCGAAGCCCATCGCCTCGCCAGGGAGACGCTGCCCGATCTGATCCTGATGGATCTGACGATGCCCGGCGGCAGCGGCTTCGAAGCGATCACCGCCATCAAGCGCGAGTCCCCGCGCGTCCGGATCATTGTCCTCACCGTTCACTGGAGCGAAGACCATGTGCGGGAGGCGTTCGCCGCGGGTGCCGACGGCTACGTGGTCAAGGACGCGTCGTTCGATCAACTGGTCCGGGAAATGCGCTTCGTGATGCAGGGCAAGCGCGCGGCCGGCGCGAACCGGATCAGTGCAGGGGCGCACGGATCGCGGGAGGACATCGCGCACAAGGCGCAGCTCTGGAACGCGTTGACGGGCCGCGAACGCACGGTGTTGCGGCTCGTGGTCGAAGGGCACACCAACCGTCAGGTTGGCGCGTGCCTGAGTCTCAGCCCCAAGACCATCGAAAAGCATCGCGCGAACCTGATGCGCAAGCTCGGCATCAGGAACCTGAATGGCCTCGTGCGCATTGCGATCGACATGGGCGTGCTGTCGTTGCCCGACGACGAACATGTGTGAAATCCCTCCAGACGGGAAGTTGCAACTGGAGGGTCTTTACCCATGTCTTTGGACGGCACTCCCTACTTCTTGCCCGTATCGACCTGAACAAAAATGCATTCAACGGCTTCAGCGGCGCTGAAGCGGTGAGTCGATACAGGGGGGAGCCGTGCATAGCGAATCGACCTCTATCCAACCCGGTGTGCAGATGCCCGAGCCAGAGGCGCCGCGGCATTGCGCCGGTTTTGCGGCACCGGCACGCACGTATGCGCGGCGCGGCTTCACGCTGCTCGAACTGCTCGTCGTGATGGTCATCATCGGCTTGCTGGCCGGTCTCGTTGCGCCCCGATATTTCGAACAGGTCGGCAAGTCGAACGTCAAGATCGCGCGTGCCCAGATCGTGTCGCTCGGCCAGGCGCTCGATCAATACCGGCTCGACGTCGGCGCGTATCCGACGACCGAAGAAGGCCTGGAGGCGCTCGTGGAGAAGCCGCAGAATGCCGCGCACTGGAGCGGGCCGTATCTGCAGAAGGCGGTGCCCGTGGATCCGTGGGATCGCGCGTATCAGTATCGTTCGCCGGGCGAACACGGCGACTACGACCTGTATTCGCTCGGCAAGAACGGGCGCGGTGACGGCGCGGGCGAGAACGTCACGATCTCGTCGTGGTAGGGGCGCGCGGCGGGGCCGCCGCGCTGCTGGTGGGTTGTCTGCAAGGAGAGTCGACGTGAAGTACGTGCTGCGTGTCTTCGATACGAATGGCTCGGTCCAGACGCTTCGCATCGACAGCGAAACGCCCACGGCAGCCACGGCACTCGCGCGTTCCCGCGGTCTGCGTGTCGTCTCGGTGCGCGCCGAGGGCGGCCGTCGGCGGCATCGTGCGAACCGGCTGGGGATTCCCGGAGGCCGGTTCAACGTCGAGCTCTTTGCGCGCGAACTCGCCGCGCTGCTCGATGCGGGCGTGGGTGTTGTCGACGCGTTGCGCACGCTTGGCGGCAACGAGCGCCGCGAGACGTCGGCGCAAGTGTATCGCGACCTCTTGCGCCAGCTCGAAGAAGGGCACTCGCTATCCGCGGCGCTCGAGCACGCAAGCCATATCTTCCCGCTGGTTCTGGTCGCGTGCGTGAAGGCGAGCGAGCAAACCGGCGGTCTCGCCGACAGCCTCACGCGTTACTCGCGCAACAGCGCGACGCTCCACGAACTGCGTGCACGCGTGGTGTCCGCGGCCATCTATCCGACGGTCCTGCTGTTCGTCGGCGCGGCGGTCGTTCTGTTCCTGCTCGGTTTCGTGGTGCCGCGCTTCGCGAGCCTGCTTGAACACAGCGGGCGCGAGCTGCCGCTGCTGTCGCGCATGCTGATGGCCTGGGGCGGGTTGGTACACGCGCACGGGTCCGGGCTGTCCGTGAGCGTCGCGGTGCTGGCCGTGGCGACCGGCTTCGCGTTGCGCCGCCCGTTCGTGCGTAACTGGATCGCCGATCGCATGCTGGCACTGCCCGGTATCGGGCGACACTTTCGCGTGTTTCGCCAGTCGCAGTTCTATCGCACGACGGCCATGCTCGTCGACGGCGGCATTCCCGCCGTGAAGGCCTTCGACCTCGCACAGGGCCTCGTCGGACGAGCTGACCAGACGGCGCTCGCGGGCGCACTGCACCAGGTTCGCAACGGCGCGAAGGTTTCGGACGCGTTTCAGGAGGCAGGGCTCGCCAACGCGATCGCGTACCGCCTGTTGACGGTGGCCGAGAAGACAGGCGGTCTCGGCCCCGTGCTCGACCGCATCGCGGCGTTCCAGGAGGCGCAGGTGTCGCGCACGATCGATCTGATTTCGCGCTTGATCGAGCCCGCGATGATGATCTTCATCGGCGTGGTGATAGGCGGCATCGTGGTGCTGATGTACATGCCGATTTTCGAAATTGCGTCGAGCATTCAGTAAACCGAATCGGGGAAGCGCGTGGATACACTCATCGCCCAGCCGGATGGCACACAAGCCGAAGCGCGCGCAGATCTGCGCGACGCACTGAGAGCGCTCGGCGAGCGGCATGGTTCCGGCATTCGCGCGCTCGAGGAGCTGATGGCGCAAACCTCGCTCAGCGCGGACGAACTGCGCGTGCAACTGGCAGCGCTGTTCCGCATGAAGTCGATCGGTATGCGCGAGCTGAATCAGCTCGAACCGGATTTCGAAGTGGTTTCGTTCGTCGAAGCGACGACTCGCCTCTGCGTGTGCTTCCACGATCCCGACGCCAATCACGGGCTGCTGTTCGCGATCGCCGATCCGCTCGATGCGCGCACGCGCGGCTGGGTCGAGCATCGGATGCGCTCGCAGCCGGGCGTGCCGTATAGCTGGGCGCTCGCGAGCGCGGGAGACATCAATGCGTATTTGACCGTGCGCGAAAAGGACGTGCGCGCGATGGACTCCCTCGCGTTCGACGACCCGATCCAGAACACAGTCGATCCGGCCTCGCTGGCGTTGACGCTGCAGGGCATCAGCAGCGACGACAGTCCTGTGGTCAGACTCCTCAACTCGACGATCTACGACGCGCTCAAGATGATGGCGAGCGACATTCACCTCGAATGCCGCGCGAACGGGCTGATGATCAAGTGCCGCGTAGACGGCGTGCTCACCGTGGTCGGCCGTGCCGAGGGTCGCGACGTCGCGGACCAGGTGCTCTCGCGCGTGAAAGTGATCTCCGAGCTCGACATCGCCGAGCGGCGTGTGCCGCAGGACGGCCGTTTCAAGGCGCAGTACGCGGGGCGTGAAATCGACTTCCGCGTGTCGATCATGCCGAACCAGTTCGGCGAGGATGCGGTGCTGCGGATCCTCGACCGCTATCAGCTATCGCAATCGGCGGGCGGCCTGACGCTCGAGGCACTCGGCTTTCAGGAGGGCGATACGCGCTTCATGCGCAAGCTCGCGTCGATGCCATACGGCATGCTGCTCGTCACGGGGCCGACCGGCAGCGGCAAGACGACGACGCTCTACGCGATTCTCACGGAAATCAACAACGGTCTAGAGAAGATCGTGACGATCGAGGATCCGGTCGAATACCAGTTGGGCGAAATCCTGCAGATCCCGGTGAACGAGGCGAAAGGGCTCACGTTCGCACGCGGACTGCGCTCGATTCTGCGGCATGACCCGGACAAGATCATGGTAGGGGAAATCCGCGATCCGGAAACGGCGCAGATCGCCGTGCAGGCCGCACTGACCGGGCACCAGGTATTCACGACCGTGCACGCGAACAACGTGTTCGACGTGATCGGCCGGTTCACCAACATGGAGGTCGACCCGTACAGCTTCGTTTCCGCGCTCAATGGCGTGGTCGCGCAGCGCCTGTTGCGGCAATGCTGCCCGGACTGCGTGACCGAAGACAGGATCGACACGGAAACGCTCATCCGCTCGGGCATCGACCCGGACGCAGCGGGCGGCTACCTCTTCCGCCGCGGCGCCGGCTGTGGCGCCTGCCGTGGCAGCGGCTATCGCGGACGGCGTGCGATCGCCGAGGCGCTGCGCATGAACGACGAACTTCGGCAACTGCTGTCGGAGCGCGCGCCGCTCGGTCACATCAAGGCTGCGGCGATGCGCTACGGCATGCAGACACTGCGCGTGGCCGCAATCGATCTGGTGAAGCGCGGCGAAACGACACTCGAGGAGATCAATCGTGTCACGATGGTCGAATAGTCCGGTTGCGATCGGAGTCGGCACACGCGAGATCGTCGTCGGCGCACGCGCGCCCGGGCTGTGGCGCACGCGCAAGCATCTGCCACCAGCGGAGCCCGCCAGCTTCACGATTCCCGATGACCAGTACGGTACCGAGTCGGGTCTGCTCGACGCGCTGCGCGCGGCGCTCGTCACCACGCCCGGCGCCGATGCAGGCGATGCGGATGAAGCGGCGCCCCGCGAGGCGAAGCCGTCGACGCGCAACGCGCATGTGGTGCTGGACGACTTCTGGGGCATCCACGCGATATTGCGCGGCGACTTTCGCACGCTGCGGGCGCGCGAACTCGAAGAGGTCGCGCTGGCCCATTTCACCGACACCTACGGGATCGACGGCGCCACGCTGCTGGTGCGCTTTTGCGTGCAGCAGGGCGGCCGTGCGCTGTTTGCGAGCGCCATGTCCCGCGCGCTTCATGACGGCATTCATGAGGTCGGTGCCTCCGGACGTGTGCGGATTTCGCGCCTGAAACTGGGACTGCCCGAAATGCTCAATTGCATCGACGTGGCGGCGGGCGGCGATGCACTGCTGATGTTCGTCGCCGAGGAGCTGATGCAGGCCGTGATGATCGAGCGGCGCGGCTGGGCCGCCTACGATGCGCAACGCCTGTTTCCCGGCGACGCGGGCAATGCGTCACGGCTTGCCGAACTGGCCGAGCAGCTGTTCGAACGCTCGGCGACGCGAGCGGGCCTCAAGCGGGAGGACTGCACGATCTATCTGTTCGGCAACGACACCGACCCGGCGCCGTTCGAAGCGCGCTTTGCGGCTGCGATCCGGCCGGCACAGCCGGCGACGGACAATTCGCCCGCGCGGCGCTTGATGGAGTGTGCGCAATGATCCAGGTCCTCGATATCGACTTCGGCAGGCGGCGCGCACGCACCGGGACGAGCGGCCTGATCCTGCTGTGCGTCGCCGTTCTGCTGCTGCTCGCGTGCGGCGCGCGGCTCTGGCGTGCGTATGCCGAGAACGATCGCGTGCAGGCGCAGCTCGACGTCATGCGCCATCTGACGTTCGCGCAGAGACACGCGGTGACGCCGCCGCCCACACCGGCCGCCAGGCTGGCGGAAAAGCAGAGCCTGTCGATACTGCGCGAACTGACCGTGCCGTGGCAAGACCTCTTTTCGATCGTGGAGGATTATCCGGACCATGACGTCGCGCTGATCGGCATCGACCAGAACCCTGCGCAGAGCCAGATTCGCATCACGGCCGAAGCGAAGAATATCGACGCGATGATCGCGTACCTGAAGTATCTGCAGACGAGCGTGCTGCTTCGCGAGGCCGTGCTCAACGATCACCTGGTCGAGAACAATGTGCCGGGCAAGCCGGTTCGTTTCCAGATCACCGCCGTCTGGAGGAAGTCATGAATGTGGACCAGTTGCGCGACCGGCTGCTGACACTGCGGTTCGAGCTGCGGCGCCTGTTCGGCCTGCCTGGATTCGTCGGTATCCTGATGATTGGCGCGGCGGCCCTCATGTGCGCCGAGATTTCCCGCGTGGAAGCCGATACGAAGGAGATGCGGGCCCCGGCCCATGTCGTCCAGGCGGCCAGGACGCGCCATGCAGCTGGCAAGCACGATGCGCAAGTCGATGCGATAGCGCTCGAGGCGTTGCCGGAACTGTTCCCGCACTTTTCTCAAAGTGCGGATGATATCGCGTCCATATTCGAGCAGGCGCGCGGCAGCAATCTGACACTCGGGTCTGCCGAGTACCAGGTGAGCACGGATGCGGGCGCGCGCTTTACCCGCTATCAGGTGATGCTGCCCGTCAAGGATCAGTACGGCGCGATCAGGCACTTCCTTGCACTGGTGCTCAACAAGGTGCCGAATGCAGCGCTACGGGAAATCCATGTGGAACGTCCCGCGGTGGACGGCAATATTCTCGATGCGCGGGTGCGCATCGAACTGATTTACCGGAGCGCCCAGCCATGAGACCCGCTCTGCCCATGCGTGTGCTGCTGGTGTTTTGCGCAATCGCGGCCGCCGGGGCAGGGTATCGCGTGCTGGTCGCGGCACGCCAGATGCCGGCGCAAGTCGCCACGCTCGACAGCCAGCATCGCAACGACGCGCACGCGCGGCCAGATGCCAGGCGCCGCACGCACTCGTCCGAGGCGGCCGCGAAGGCTGCGCCAGCGTCTGCGGCGCAGGCCTCAGCGTCTGCGGCGGCCCATGCCAGGCTACTTTCGTTGCGCGCGCCGCTTTCCCTCGAATCGGCCCACGATCCCTTCACGGCGTCTTCGTGGCTTCCGCCGCCGCCCGTCGAAGTGCCGGCCGCGCCGGTGCGGCCCGCGCCGCCCACCGCGCCGCCCGTGCCTTTCGCCTACGTGGGGCAGCTCGATGCAAAGGCGGCGAAGCCGCAAGTCTTTCTCAGCAGCGGAGACCAGTTGCTGATCGTGTCGCCGGGCGACGTGATCGACAACCAGTACCGCGTCGAGTCGGTGTCGGAGTCGGACGTCGTGTTGACCTATTTGCCGCTGCACGAAAGACAGGTGGTCGCCATTCCACGAGAGGACAAGTAAATGAAAACCTCACGCACACGGGGTGCGGGCCGCGATGGAGACGGCGGCCCAGCAGCACGCCTCTCGCCAGTCATCCGGTTGCCCGCTCCGTGCCCGGACGCGATACAGGCCGCGAGAAGACGGGCGCTGGCCATTGCCGTGTCGGTGCTCGCCTTTAGCGGCTGCATGCACGTCCCGAACGTTCATGACGATCCGACCGATGCCCAGGCGAAAGTCGACTATTTGAACCAGCGCAACGCTCAGGTCAACACGCTGCTCGACCAGGCCGATCAGTACCGCAAGAACTACCAGTTCGACGAAGCGATCCGCAATCTCTTCCAGGCGTACGACATCGATCCGACCAATGAGCGCATACGCAAGATCGGCTTGCAGATCGATCAGGATCGCAAGGATCTGGCCATCCTGCAGGAGGCCGAACGCATGATGAAGCGCGGCGCGTATGCGCAGGCGGCCGAGCGGGTGCACCGTGTGCTGGTGGAGAACCCGACCAACACCCTTGCGCAGCAGATGCAGACGGAACTCAACGCCAAACTCAGTCAGCAGCGGGCGGATCGCGATGACAAGCTTGCGGCTTCGTCGATCATGCAGAAGCCCGTGACGCTGCAGTTTCGCGACGCGAACGTGCGCATGGTGTTCGAAGCGCTGTCGCGCACCACGGGATTGAACGTGATCTTCGACCGCGACGTCCGCGCCGATCTGAAGACGACGATCTTCGTGACGAACGCGTCGGTGCAGGACACGGT
Source organism: Paraburkholderia sp. CNPSo 3076 (assembly GCF_026343935.1). Taxonomy (NCBI): domain Bacteria; kingdom Pseudomonadati; phylum Pseudomonadota; class Betaproteobacteria; order Burkholderiales; family Burkholderiaceae; genus Paraburkholderia; species Paraburkholderia sp. CNPSo 3076. The sequence continues at coordinate 36,742 of NZ_JAPMAL010000006.1, forward strand.
CGACATGATCCTCATGCAGAATCAGCTCGACAAGAAGCAGCTCAACGCGAACACGCTTTTCATTTATCCCGCCACGCCCGCCAAGCAGCTCGAATATCAGGAACTCAAGGTGCGCACGTTCCAGTTGTCGAACGTCGACGCCAAGCAGATCCAGCAGTTGCTCAAGAGCATTCTGAAGGTCAAGGAAGTCGTGATCGACGAGCGTGCGAATACCGTGACGGTTCGCGGCACACCCGACACGATCAAGGTGGCCGAGGAGATGATCGCCGCGCAGGATTTGCCGGATCCCGAGGTGATGATGGAGGTCGAGGTGCTGGAAGTGTCGCACGAGCGCCTCACCGATCTGGGTATCGACTGGCCTAATTCGTTCACGATGTCGACCCCGAGCACCGCGACGACATGGGGCCTGCTGCATCATCTGACGATCAATGAACTGAATGTCAGCAGCCTCTCGGCCACGGCGAACTTCAAGCTCACCGATACCGACGCGAATCTCCTTGCGAGCCCGCGCATCAGGACGCGCAACAACGAGAAGGCGCGCATCATGATTGGCGATAAAGTACCGGTGATTTCGAGTTCGAGCACGCCGAGCACGAGCGGCCCGTCTTATACGCAAATGATTCAGTACCTCGATGTCGGCATCAAGCTCGAGGTGCAGCCACGGGTCTATCGCGATGGCGACGTCGGCATCCAGCTGAATCTCGAAGTCAGCAACATCACGAATACGATTTCGAGCAGCAATTCAAACGGCCTGAATTCTCTCGCCTATCAGATCGGAACGCGCAGCGCCTCGACGAGTCTGCGCTTGCGCGATGGCGAAACGCAGATTCTCGGCGGCCTCATCTCGGACGAAGACCGCAGGAATGCCAACAAGGTGCCCGGTCTTGGCCAGTTGCCGGTGCTGGGGAGGTTGTTCTCCAACCACCAGGGCGACCACGTCAAGACGGAGATCGTCTTGCAGATCACACCGCACATCGTCCGGCCGCAGCTTGCTGCCGATGCGGATACGCAGGAATTGTGGTCGGGCACCGATGTCAATGTGCACGCCGATCAGCTCCGGCTGGACCCCGTCGTGGCGAACGCGGCGACGTCCGTGGCGCCTCCGGTGAAGCCGATGCCAGGCATGGTCGGCGGCGGCACGGTTGGAGGGGCGTCTTCGCGAGGAGGCGCCGAGGCGTACCCCGCACTGCCGTCGCCTTCGAATGGCGCGTTCGGGCAGATGGCCCCGCCGCCGCGCACGACGCCGCCGCCCGAACCGTACGGTGGACGCTTCTCGCGAACGCCCACACCGCAAGCGGTTCCCGCGCCGCAGTCCGGCCAGAGCGCGGCGCCGGCACCAGCCGAACCATCGGCAGCGGAGCAGGCGGGCGGCGAAGCTGCGGCCGCAGCGCCGCCGCCTGCGCCCGCAGCGCCTGCAACGTCCGCCGCACCGCCGCCGATGTTGACGATGCCGCCAGGCACCATGCCGAGCGATAACCCGCTTCGCCCGGTCGAGGGTGGGTACTGAGCCGTGGCTACCGGAAATAGCACGATGCGCTTGCGCGTCACACGCCAGCTCGATCAACGTGGATTTACGCTGATCGAGCTGGTGGTCACGCTCGCACTCGTCGGCATTCTCGCGCTCGCGATCATGCCGTTTTCGGAACTGATGGTGCAGCGTCAGAAGGAGCAGCAGCTGAGCGACGCATTGCGCGAGATCCGTACCGCGCTCGACGCCTACAAGGAGGCGAGCGATACCGGTCTCATCGACAAGGATGCGGAAGCGTCCGGCTATCCGCCGACGTTGAGCGTGCTCGTGACGGGCGTAAAGAACGCCAGGGATCCGAAAGGCGGACTGCTGATGTACCTGCGTCACGTGCCGCGCGATCCTTTCTTTAGCGGCGACCCGGACACGCTTGCCGAAGAGACGTGGAACGTGCGCTCTTATGGAGAGCCGCCGGATCAGGCAGCAGGCGGCGACCCGGGCATGAGCGGCGAACAGGCTGGCAAGGATGTGTTCGACGTGTCGTCGAAATCCGATCGCGTCGGCATTAACGGCATCCCGTACAAACAATGGTGACGATGCATCATGAAACCCGCTTGCACGCACAAGGCCCGCGGCTTCACCCTGATCGAACTCGTCGTCGTGATGGCAATCATCGGCCTGCTTCTGACAATAGCGGTGCCGCGCTATATGCACAGCATCGAACGCGGCAAGGAGCAGGTCAGGCAGCAGAACGTCGCGGTGATGCGCAACGCGATCGATCAGTACTACGGAGACAACGGCCAGTATCCTGAGACGCTCGACGAACTGGTGGCGAAGCATTACTTGCGCGCCGTCCCGGTGGATCCGGTCAATGGCGATGACAAATGGGCGGTGATTGCTTCGCCGGACGAAACCAAGCCGGGCGTCTACGACGTGGCGCCGGCGAGTGCTCCTCAGGGAGCGCCACCGCGCGCGGACGGGAGCGCCAAATGAGCCACGCGGCAGGCACGCGGCGTGTCGGCTCGCGCGCAAAAGCGCGGGCGCGGCGACGCTCGCGGCGGCGTGCCGCGCGTGAGGGCGGGCTCGTGCTGCTGACGCTCCTGATTGCGCTGATGCTGATGTCGATCGCATTGGCGGGCGCACTCGACGTGTGGTCGCTGCAACGCCGCCGCGAACAGGAGAAGCAACTGCTGTTCGCTGGCAACCAGTACCGGCTGGCGATTCTGCGGTATTACCGCGTCGGCCGCGCTTATCCCGCATCGGTCGACGAACTGCTCGACGACAAGCGGTTTCCCAAGTCCTTGCATCATCTGCGTTTTGCGTATCCGGATCCGATTACGGGCAAGAACGACTGGGTACCCATGCTGCAGGGCGATCGATTCTACGGCGTCTTCAGCCGGTCAGACGAGGCCACGATCAAGCGCGCAGGATTTCCGCGGCAATACGAGGATTTCGAGGGCGCGGAGACCTATGACGGGTGGAAGTTCCTGTTTCTGGCCCCGGGCCTGCGAACCGCACAGAGCAATGCTGGCGGCCTCGCCGCGCCTGGCAAATCGACCGGCTTTCCTGCGCTGTCTGGCTTCGATGGCGGTTTCCTGCCGGGGCAGCGGATGCCCGGGTCGCGGTAACCCGATCCTGCTCGCTAACGCGTTGCGATGGCGGCAACGAGCGAACATGCCGAGAACGTAAATCGCACCGCCTGACAGCGTGGAAAGCGCACCGGGCTGACCCAAGCGGAACAAGGCGAGAATCACGAGCGCGGCCGCGGTGAGCGTAGTACCGAAGAAGACCGCCATGAACGGCGACTTCACGATCTGCGTGTTGATCGTGTTCATCGCCGCTATGCCGGCTGCCGGTGGTGTGCGTGCGAACGACGCCATGAGTCCACGGGACGCACGTCGGCTCCTCACGCTGTTCAAACGAACGCTTTCGACCGACCTGTCGATTCTGGGTGCATAGCGACGGCCGTCCAGAAACCGGGATCGCGCCAAAGCAGGGCGCGCCTGGCGAAGTCAAATGGCGGCGTTCGGTTAAAGCGAATCTATCCATGAAGCCACGGCGGCGTTCACGTCGTCCGGGCGGTCCTGCATGATCCAGTGACCCGCGTTGGACCATGCTTGCACTTTCGATTTTGGGTGGGAGAACCACGGCCGCATGGCGTCGGCCTGGACTGGGTCGACACACAGGTGATAGAAGGGGACCTGCAAGCCTGCACAGAATCTTGCGCTCGCGTCTCCGATGCCTATCTGATCGTCGCCGAAGAACAAAGGGGCGAAGGATTCGCGAATGACGTGCAGCGGCATGCCTTGCAGCCGGCTCGCGTGCCGACGCTTGTGAGCCGGATCGGTCGCGGGCCCGTAGACGCGCTCGAACAACGCGGCGACGACGGCGCGAGGATCGCCTGCGTTCAGTTCATGGGCCGTTTTGTCGAAGACTTCAGCGGCATCGCCCGACAATCCAATTGCTCCGTCAACGGAGACGACGGCGCTGACCAGATCGGGCCGGCGCGCCGCGAGACGGGCTGCGATCTGGCCGCCCATCGAATGTCCCACGACGATGAATCGCTCGTTCGGGTAGCGCGTCACAATCAGCGCCTCGATGTCGGCAACATAGTCCTTCGGCGAATAAGCGCCGGACGGCGGAACCTCGGACGCACCGTGCCCGCGCAGGTCAACGGCGACGACGTGATACCTGCTCTCGAAGAAGGGCAATTGCCCACTCCAGTCCTGGGAATCGCAGGTCCAGCCGTGCAAAAACATCACGTTCTTCCCGGTGCCGCGGTCCGATGCAGAAAGTCGTGCAGTGGAGACGTTCGTTGGAACAGCGAAATCGGCTACATTGAGTAATGCCGAACTGCTCTGGACTGCTTCCATTCTGTATTCTCCGTGGTGATCGAGCCGATCGGGCGCTTTGCGCCCAGGCAGAGCCGTTCAGGCGCCAGGGCTCGAAGCAATATGCGTGATACTCATGGTATACGTTGGAGATCTACGGTCAATTACGCACCACGAAGTGCGTAGATATACAGGAGGATATCTGCATGGCTTGCGAGGTTGACGCAGTATTCTTTGCGGACTGTGCCGCGCGTTCGTTTTTCGATCAGGTGGCCAACAAGTGGTCGGTAATGATCCTGACGCTGCTCACGGAGAAGCCGACACGGTTCAATGAAATCAAGCGGCGGCTGGAAGGCATCACACACAAGGCGCTTACGCAGGCTCTGCGGCGTCTCGAGCGCAATGGTCTGATTGCGCGCGAAGTGATCCATGCCTCGCCGGTGGCGGTCGAATATTCGATTACCGAATTAGGGCGCACGCTGCAAGTGCCGTTTGGCGCCGTATATGATTGGTCGATCAAGCATCTGGACGAGATTGAGCACGCCCGGGATGCCTACGACCAAAGGGAAGGTCAGTAACATCGATTAAACAGGATCTCTAAGAATCTGAGAAATGCGGTTCGCGGCCAACACATTCCACCAGAAATGCCATGACAGCCTTGACGGCCGGCGTGCGACGGAGGTCGGGATAGGTCACGAGCCAAAGCGGCGTTTCCTGCGGCGCTGCTGCCCCGCCGACCCTGACGAGTGCCGTGTCGCCATCGCCGATCATCGTCGGCAGGAGTGCGACGCCGACACCGTTTCGAGCCGCCGCCTGCTGGCCGATCACATCGCCTGTTTCGAATACGATGGGGCGCCCGTCGAGATAAGCGCGCAGCCAGCGCTGATGACTCACATGGTCCAGTGACGCGTCATAAGCGATGAACTCCCATTGCGGCGCGGGGCGCGAGGCGTAGTCATGGCTGGCATACAAGCCGAAGCGGATCGCCCCGATCCGCCGCGTGACCAGACTGCCTTCCTTGGGCTCGACCATCCGGATGGCAATGTCGGCGACACCGCGATCCAGTGGTGCGATGCCGGCGGCGCCTTCCATGACGATCTTCACAGTTGGGTTGGCTTCGCGGAACGCGCGCATGTGCTGCGCGATGCAATGGCTGCCGAGAGTAGGCGGCACGCTGATACGTACCGTGCCGGACAACGAGGAGGAAGCACGCAACGCATAGGCCTCGACCGCCAGCGCGCCTTCGACCATCGGTGCTGCCAGCGCGGCGATCGCTTTGCCGTCCTCGGTCAGGCGAACGCTGCGAGGCAGGCGATAAACAAGCTTCAACCCGAGTGCCGTCTCCAGCGACGCGACACGCCGCCCGATAGTCGCATGTTCGACCGACAGCGCGCCCGCGGCGCCGGAGAGCGTCCCCACGCGCGCGAGCACGACAAAGTAGCGTAGATCCTGCCAATCGAACATGGCTATTTCCAGACAGAGTGTGTGAGCAAAGAGGGAATTCTCTTCTGAACAGGACCAGTCTAAGCTCGTTCGTCAAGGACGTCCGAAGGGGCGTTCATGGACTCAGGAGATTCGCTATGCATTACGAACTGACTACGCTGTCGTCGCACATTTTGAAGCTTCCCCAGGTGATCGCGAATGCGCAGACGTGGCTCGATCGTCCGGTGGCCACGGGACGCAGGCTCGGGATCTGGACCTCGGAAAACGGCCGGCTCGGAAGCGTGCGCGTTCTGCGCGGCTTTGCCGATGCGGAAGAACTGGCGCGCGAACGGTACCGCGAGTTGCACCATCCCGATCCGTTCGGGGCCGCCAGCAGCGCGTGTACATTCGAGAGCGAGAGCTACGCCGGTTTTCCGTTCCTCCCGATTGTCGAGCCGGGAGTCTTCGGCAAGTATTACGAGTTCCGCACCTACTGGCTCAAGCCAGGCGGACTGACGCCGACCATCGAGGCATGGGAGGCCGCGATGCCCGAGCGCTCAAAGCGGTCGCCGCTGACACTCAACATGTATGCGCTCGATGGCGCGCCGCGCATCACGCACATCTGGCCTTGGAACAGCCTCGATGAGCGCATCGCGATTCGCGCCAAATCGTTTGCCGACGGCATTTGGCCGCCGAAAGGCGGACCGGAGCAATTCCACGAAGCGACTTCCACGATCTGGATTCCGACCGTCGACTCGCCGCTTCGTTGATTTCGTCCGGTAGCTTGCCGATCGCGCTCTGTGTCGGGTTCGATTGGCGAGTCAGTTGCGAACGCAACGAAATCCCGCATAAACATACTGATAACGCGGCTGAAACCAGTTGCGGAACGTTGGCCGCAACATGCACTGGGCGGTGCGCGGCGAGCCGCCTTTCATTGCGTAGTGCTGACCGTCGAAGAAGTTTGCCGAATACCCTTCGTAGAACGGGAACGCCTTGAAGCCCGGCAGTGGACCGAAGAGCGTGGAGGTCCATTCCCAGCCGTTGCCGTACAGGCCTTCCACGCCCCACGTGCTGGCGCTGTCCGGTGTGGCGTCGACGGCCACCGGGTTCCAGTCGCGGAAGTCGAAGTTGTCGCTGCGGCCGGGCAGCGCGCCATGCGCCGCGCGCTGCCACTGCGCCTCGCTCGGCAGCGCCATGCCGCGCCAGCGCGCAAAGGCGCTGGCTTCGGCGTGGCTCACATACACAGGCCATGCAAGCGGCAATGCGATGTCTTCGAACATCGTGCGCAGCGTCCAGCCTTCGGCGCCCCGCGACCAGAATACGGGGTGCGCCACGACTGCGCTTTCCTTCCAGGCCCAGTCCGCGTCGTTCCAGAGTTCGCGCTTCTGGTAGCCGCCGTCCTCGATAAATTCGAGAAACGCGCCATTCGTCACCATGTAGCGGTCGATCTCGAAGGCCGGCACGTCGACCTGCTGCTCGCCGAACTCGTTGTCCCAGCCGAACAGGCCTCGCTCGGCGGTCATGCCGAGTTCCGTGCGGCCCGCGGGCACCTGCACCGTTCCGGCCTTGACCGTATAGAGCGGGTCGGCGCGCGCGCCCGTAGCGGCGGGCGCCTGCTTTTGCGCGAACGGCAACTGGTGGAGCATGTAGGCGAGCGTTTCGACGTGCATGAGCCGATGTTCGATCGCGACGTTCAGCAACTGCCCTGGCGTGTCGTGATTCGAGGCATCGGGCGGCAGGTCGAGCGTCGAGAGCTGCGCGTCGATGCGGCTGCGTGCGTCGCGTCCGTAGGCCAGGACTTCGGCGAGGTCGGGCCAGTCGGCGGGCACATCGGTCGGCAGGCCGCCATCGACCGGATCGATGCCGAACGCGAACAGCTGGTCGAGGCGCGCATCGGCGGAGGGCACGTCGAACAGGCGCTTGTCGAAGAGGTTGCGGTCAAATGCTTCCAGATGACCGATATAGAACACGATGCGGTGCCGCTCGCGAATGGGCCGCTCGTACAGAAACTCGGGCTTGACGACGTTGAAGAGCGCGTCGCTGGCGGTGCGCGCCGCTTCGAGGCGGGCCGCGAGCGTGGGGGATTGCGCGAGATGCATTTCGGCGATTCTCCTTGCGTGGGCGTAGTACGAAACTTTAACCCTGCGCAGGAGTTGTGCCAACGGCGTTGCCGCGCCAGCGAGGCGCGGCGCCGGCACCCCGGGCGGGCCGCCCGCCCGGGATTTGCCGCGAATTACAGATGCCGCAGACCTTCGATATCGATGATACGGATCAGCTTGCCCTGTGCGTCGATCAGGCCGCGCTTTTGAAATCGCGACAGAGTGCGGCTCACCGTTTCGAGCGTCATGCCGAGATAGCTGCCCATGTCCTCACGCGTCATGCGCAGGTTGAACTCCGCATGCGAATAGCCGCGCTGGCCGTTGCGTTCGGAAACGTCCAGCAGGAACGCAGCGACGCGTTCGTCGGCAGAGAGCGAGCCGAGCACCATCATTTGCGACGATTCGCGGATGAGTTGCTCGCTCATGAGGCGGAGCAGCCGGTCTTGCATAGCGCCGGTTTCGCGGCACAAATGCTTGAGGGCCGAGTAGGGAATGAGGCAGACCGAGCTGTCTTCGAGCGCCACGGCACTGCAGGTGTGGAAGCCGGTGCTGATGCCGTCGAGGCCGAGCGGGTCGCCGGCCAGACGCAGGCCGGTGACCTGCTCGCGGCCGTCGCGGTGCGCCATGACCGTCTTGAGCGAGCCAGAACGCGCGACGTAGAGATTGTCGAATGCGTCGCCGGCGCGATACACGGCTTCGCCGCGCCGCACACTGCGCGCGGAGCAAATCAATGCTTCGAGTTTCGGCAGGTCGTCGAGCGTGAGGCCCTGGGGCATGCACAGGTGCCGCATGGCGCAAACCGAACAGCGCGTGGACGTGCGCGGCGCCGTCGTCAGGGGCGTGCGATTGCTGCGGCGCACGGTGGTTTGAGAAGCGACGGTATGGTTCAGCATGGACAATGCTCCTTTGATTTCTGTCCAGGCATTGTCCACCGGGGTCGAATCTCAGATTAGTGACAAAGCGACGCGCATTTAAGATGAATCCTTTTGAGCCTTGTCAGAAGCCGCTCGCGCGGCGTCTGACGGCGCGCAAGCGACTCTCCAATAACACGCAAAACGGCCTGTGCTCAATGCGACTACTGCCCGGCATTTCCGGCGGCAGACGGGATGAGGAGGACGGGCAGCGTGGACTGCCGCACGCAGCGTTCGGCAACGCTGCCGAGGATGAGGCGCTGGAAGCCCCGGCGGCCGTGTGTGCCCATTACGATCAGGTCGGAGCCTGCGGTTTTCGCGGCGCTGAGCACGAGCGTCGGCACGTCATCGAGCGAGGAGGCTTCGCCCGTGAGCATGGCGCCCTGCACGCCATGCTCGCCCATGGCCTTGTTCATTTCTTCCGCGAGTTCGTTGCCCTGCGCGATCATCTGGTTGCGCAGGATCGACGGGTCGTAGCCGGGCGCGTCGAAATACATGGGCGTGTTCTCGATCACGTAATACGGCTGCAGCGTCGCGCCCATCGCCTTCGCCAGATCGAGCGCGGCTTCGAAGGCGCGGCGCGAGGTGGCACTGCCGTCGACGGCGACAAGGATGCGTGTGTACATAAGACCTCCTCTTTGAGTGGGATCGAGAATCGCGCGGCCCCGGGCGATGCTGCGACGAGGCGGGCGCGGCGTGTCGTGACTGGCGAGAAGCTTAATGGATCGCCAGTAAACACGCAGCCGGACTGTATGAAATGTGGAAGGTGCAGGAAGGAAGATCAAGTGGGTTGCGTCGGAATATCGCAGCGCCGCCTGGTTTCATTTGCTATGTCGTTATGTTGCACGCGCACCGGCATACCGCTATCGTTGCCTCTTTTTCGCTCCGCGCAGTCTTCCCCTCCCGTGAAACCTTCCTCCGCTAACCTGCCGTTTCGCGACGCGTTGCTGGCCATGCTCGGCATCGGCCTCGTCAACATGCTCGTCGCACTCGATCAAACCGTCGTCAGCACCGCTTTGCCCTCGATCGTCGCCGAACTGCACGGTTTCGAGTTCTACGCGTGGATCGCGAGCGCCTACCTGCTGGCCTCGGTCGTGACGGTGCCCGTGTTCGGCCGGCTCGGCGACTACTTTGGCCGCAAGCGCTTCGTGATCGCCGCGGTGATTGTGTTTACGGCGGCCTCCGTGCTGTGCGGCCTCGCGACCGACATGCGTTTTCTGGCAGCGGCGCGGGCGCTGCAGGGCGTTGGAGGCGGGATGATGGTGGGCACGGCGTTCGCCTCGATTCCCGATCTCTTTCCCGACCCGCGTGCGCGGGTGCGCTGGCAGGTCGTCATGGCGGCCGCCTACGGCATCGGGACGGCGGCGGGGCCTTCACTGGGCGGCTGGCTCAGCGAGCACTTTGGCTGGCGCTCGACCTTTCTCGTCAATCTGCCGGTTGGCGCGCTTGCACTTTATTTCATCTGGGCGCATCTGCCGCGCTACCAGCCGGGGCGTACCGGCGAGGTGCGCATCGACTGGACGGGCGCCGCGCTCGTCGCACTGGTGCTGGGCGGTTTCCAGACCCTGATCGAGGCGGTGCCCCGGAGCGGCCTGACGACCGGCAACGGCGTGCTCGCGCTGGCAGTGCTCGCCGGCGCGGCGGCGCTGCTGGCCTGCGAGCGCCGCGCGACGCACCCGATCATCCCGCTTGACCTGTTTCGCGACCCGCAGCTCGTCACCTTGTTTACGCTCTCGACGCTCTCGGGCTTCGTGATGTTCTCGCTCATCTTTTTCGCGCCGCTCCTGCTGCAGGGCGGTTTCGGGCTGTCGCCCCAGGAGGCGGGGCTGCTCGCCACGCCGATCGCCGCCTGTATCGCGCTAGGCAGCCTGATCAACACGCGCATCGTGATCCGGCTGCGCAAGCCCACGACGATTCTGACGGTCGGCTTCAGCTTGCTGGTCGCGGCTTCCGCCGGTCTTGCCTTCGCGTCCCGGCACACGGCGCACCTCTGGCTCGAGCTGGCGATGTCGGCGGTGGGCATCGGGCTCGGCTTCATCCTGAACAACCTGAATATCTTCGGTCAGGAGATTGCCGGGCGGGAGCGTTTCGGTATCACGACCGCCTTGCTGCAATCCACGCGGATGGTGGGCGGCATGCTCGGCACCAGCGTCGTGGCGACCATCGTCAACCATCGCTATGCGGCCGGGGTGGGGGACGCGCTGGCGGTGATCGGCGCGCCGCTGCAGCAGCGCTGGCAGCCCCAGCTCGCCGATCCGCGCGTGCTCATCGACCCGTCGTTGCGCGAGGGTCTCGTCGCGCAGATGAAGGCGGCAGGGCTCGACGGCGCGGCGCTGATCGATGCGGTGCGCCACGTACTGGTGGATGCGATCCATCTGGGCATCGGCCTGACGGGCTGCGCGGCGCTCGCGGCGGCCCTGTGCGTGGGGCGGATTTCCCATATCCGCTTCAGCCGCAGCGCCTCGGCGGCGCAGAAAACTACTGAAGCGCACGCCGACGAGGTCAAGGCCGATTAGGGGCCGCCGCGTTCGGGTGTACGCAGTCGGCGCAGGTTTTCGCGTTATATTTGTCTGACAAAAACAACAGCGTGTCTGGCTGAGCGAAAAGGGCGGCAACACCCAGCCAGCGCGTATTTGTCTCTGCGCGGCGTCGCCCTCAGGCGGCGTGGGCCATCGCCCCGAACAGCGCGTGGTGCGTTTGCTGGCTCATGGCGATTTCCAGCGCGACGGCGTTCTCCACGCCAATGCGCATCGGCGCGCCAAGCCGCGTCAGCTCGATGCCCGTACGGCGCAGCAGGCGCTCCATCGGCGTCGTGGTCACCGTCACGTAGCTGTTGATGCCCGCCCGGTCGGCGAACGAGACGACCGCGCGCATCGCGCTCATCGTCACGTCGGCGAAGCCAAATGCCTGGTCGTTGCCCGACTCGATGGCGAAGCGGCTCAGTTCCCAGATGTTGCGGGCCGTGGGCGCAGCCTTGCCCTGCAGCAGTTGCGGGAAGGTGTCACGCAACATGTTGGGGCCTTCGGTGGGCATCAGGCGCCAGCAGCCGCGCACGTGGCCCGTGCCGTCCTGAATCAGCATGTAATGGGGCCCGAGCGCGTCGTAGCCGTCGATTTCCATCCCCGCGATGGTGGGAATGTCCCAGCCGAGGCGGTCGCGGAACACCCGCGCGCGCAGCCGGTACATTTCATTGATGTCCTCGTTGTCGAAGTCCTGTCTCAGTCCGATCCGTATCGCAGCTTGCATGACAACTCTCCCGATTTGTGTGGAAGCGCGGCAGTACGGTTCGAAAGCTATGCGTTATGAATATAAAAAAACACCTATCTAGATAGGTAGGTGCGCAGATAGGGCCTCTTAAGGAGAATCACTTCCGCGGCAGTCACTCATCAGGCATATCTGACAGCGAGAGTCATCATGGAACTTATGGGCAATCAATGGCACTCGGGTGCGAATACCATGTCGTCCCCCGGGGATCTGTCCTCGGTCGTCGACCGCGTCCTGATCATTGCGTATCGGAAGAAGAAGAAAGAGAGCCAGCGCCGCTTCTGGGCGCGTTTCGGCGTGACGCAGTCGCGCGGCAGCCGGTTCGAGTCGGGCGCGGAGATTCCGCCGCCGGTGTCGATCCTGCTCGGGCTGTATTTCAACAAGACGATTTCGGACGGCGACCTTGGGCGTGCCGAGCGCGTGTTGCGCGGCGAAGCACCGATGGTGCTTAGCCCGGGTCAATAAGACCCATCTGGGTCGCGATCACGGCTGCCGCTCGCCGTGAGTTAACGCCGAACTTCCCGCGAATGTTCTTCATGTGGAAGTTCACGACGGCCTCAGAGCAATTCAGGATGTGAGAAATTTCCCAAGTGGACTTGCCTAGCGCAGTCCACTTGAGGCATTCCTTTTCCCGTGGCGTGAGCTTGGGAATCAGCGACTGAACGTGGTCGTTCAGGTGCCGCTGGCTCGTGTCCAGCACGAGATCGCGCAGCAGGACGAGATTCGGCAACGCGCGGTTCACGTCGTCCCAGAACTTGTCTGTGGGATTCGCGTCGTTGACGAAGCAGAGCATGCCGATTTCCTGGCGTGGGCCATGGATCGGCAGGGTGATGCCTGCGCGCAGCCCGTACGAGCGGGCCTCCTCATACATCGATTGTTGCTGCTCGGTCGCGAAAAGCTCCGGCGACCAGATGAGCGGCGCCGAACGCGTGGTGCAATGCGACACGGTCGGATCGAAGTAGGCCATTCCGTGGTCGTTGTACGTCTGCCGCCAGGCGGCCGAGTAGTTCGTGCGAATGAACGCGTCCTCGAGCCTCATGCCCGGGCGCGGCAAGATAGCCAGCATGAGCTGGCTGAATCCCCACGAGCTGGCGAGCTTCGCCACCGCGTCGAACCACGCTGCCTCTTCGGGCGCGTCGAGCACGGGCGACATCTGCTCAATAAAATGTAGAGGCACGTTCAACACTCTCCATCAGCGCTGGGCGAGATCGCGGGGCAAGCCCTCAGACACTCGCTCCTCGCTTCTTATGATGTAAGAATTTATCACTAAATTCCTATCTGATCCCCCCTCGTCTGCAATCCTCCCGCTTTGTGGGGTCATTTCTGTCAGATTTCGGTGACATCGGAGAGAGTTCTGCGGCTCCTGAACAAGCGCAGGTCTGCACGAAAAAAGTGCACTGCACCGAAGCTGAGACAAAGCCAGACGGCATTTCGAAAGCGGCAAAAGCGTGCAATTCGCCGGGATAATGCCGTTGATTTATCGGCTTTCATTAATTTTCAGGCTTTTCATTTCGAGTTTTAACTGCACTCGACTGGATACTGTCTATATCCGCCATTGCTACGAAATCGCCTGGATAATCGCAAACGATTCGCCGCGTCGTGAGCGGCGAATCGTTGTTCAGGGCTTGCGCTGCAACTCGATCACGCGCGTCGGTCGCAGGTGGTTGAGCGCGAAGTGCAGGCGTCCCGGGCTGCGGCGCACGCCCGCTTCGCGTGCGGCGTTGCGCTGCCAGTCGGCGTCGCTGGGCCCTTCCGGCGCGCTCATGCCGAGGTCGACGGCCTCGTATCCGGACTCCAGCGCGATCGGCAGCCGGTGTACGCCCTTGCGACTGTCGAAGCCCGCCAGGCCGTCATCTGCTTCGGCCACGCTGTTGACGAGCGTCGCATTGCTGGTCGTCACTTCATCGGGGCCGATGCAGCCTTCGCCCGCCAGGCGTGCCGCCTCGCGGTTTTTGCCGTCGGTGTCGACCGAGCTGTCGTGCGTGCGGTCGTTGTGGAGTTCGGCGCTGCGCGGCCGCGACGTCGACGCGCTCACATCTCCCACATTCGATTTTTGCATGTCGTCGGGACGATTCATGATGCTTCCTCCTTGGAAGATCTGGGTGCCTGCGTTCAGCAGGCCATTCCGCAAGCGCCGTTCCGCTGCAGCGCCGCACCCTTGAATCGGGATGAAAAGCAAGCCGGTTCGCCAGGAGAACGCCTCCAGCGATGTTGCATTTTTTTCGTTGGTTTGCGCTTTTTCCCAGGAGTATGATCCTCTTTCAACGAGTTGGCGCGCTTTCGATTAATGGGCCGGGCGAGGGCTCATGCTGTGGCTTTGCCGCACGATCTTGAATGCACGCGCCAAATAAAATGGACGAGGCAGTCAGGGGCGGGTGACACACATGCACTTCGACGCTGCATTTACGCATCGTGGCTATTTGCTGAATTGCGCACCGGCGCGTGCCGGTGACGGCACGTATCAACCGTATGTGGTGATTTCGCGCTCGAGCGACGGCGAACTCGTTGCCAACCGATTTTTCCCTGCCGAATTGCGCTTTTCCGATGAGGCGGCCGCGATCGCCCATGCGCGCGACTGGGCCGTGCGCTGGATCGACGCGAGCACGGTCACGCTTTGAGCGCGCGCGCCCCGCGGGCGTAGCCCGACTTCGAGGGCGCTTCGGCGAACTCCCGCAAAACGCGGTAATCTCTGGGGTCGATACACCACTCCCGCACGGACCCTGCGTCTGCTGCCGCATCACCATGTCCAAAGCTGCTTCCCCCGACTGGGGTCTCGAACAGATCGTCGCCGATCTGCGTGCGTCGCGTGAAGAGCGGCACCGCACGCGCCATCCACTCGGTATCCGCGAACTGCCGTCACGCGATGCGGTCGTCAACATCGTGGCCGGCCTGCGCGCCGCGCTCTTTCCAACGCATTACGGCGCCCCCGACCTGACCGACGAGAGCATCGACTACTACGTGGGCCATACGCTCGACAGCACCTTGCGGCTGCTTGCCGAGCAGATTCGCCGCGCGTTGCGCTTCCTGCCGGAAAGCTCGCAGGCGAGCGACGACGAACTGCGCGTGCGCGCATTCGACGTGGCGCGCGAGTTCGGCCGGCAACTGCCCGACATTCGCGCGCTGCTCGTGAGCGACATTCAGGCAGCGTTCACGGGCGACCCGGCCGCGCAGCACATCACCGAGATCCTGCTGTGCTACCCGGGCGTGTGGGCGATGACGCATCATCGGCTCGCGCATGCGCTGCACCGTCTCGGCGTGCCGCTGCTCGCGCGCTTCATCAACGAGATCGCGCATTCGGCAACGGGCATCGACATTCACCCAGGCGCACAGATCGGTTCGAGCTTCTTCATCGACCACGGCACGGGCGTCGTGATCGGCGAGACGGCGATCATCGGCGAGCGCGTGCGCGTGTATCAGGCCGTGACGCTCGGTGCGAAGAGTTTCGCGGCCGACCTCGACGGTACGCTCGTGAAGGGCAATGCGCGCCATCCGATCGTCGAGGACGATGTGGTGATCTACGCGGGCGCGACGATTCTCGGCCGCGTGACGATCGGGCGCGGCTCCGTGATTGGCGGGAACGTGTGGCTCACGCATAGCGTGCCGCCGGGCAGCAGCGTGCGCCAGGGCAAGATTCGCGAGATCGAGCGGGGCGACGAAGGTCCGCTCAAGTAAGGAGGGGAACGGGACACGCGGTCCCGTTCTTTATCGGCTGGTTGCGTTCAGGTATTCGCGACGCTCATTGCACCCGGATTGCCGACGATCGCGAGAAACTCGCGGCGCGTGGAAGGATCGGTGCGGAACGTGCCGAGCATGCGCGACGTCACCATCGCCACACCCGCCTTGTGCACCCCGCGCGTGGACATGCATTGATGCGCTGCTTCGAGTATCACGCCCACGCCCTTGGGCTGCAGGATTTCATTGAGCGTGTCGGCGATCTGCGCGGTCATCTTCTCCTGGATCTGCAGGCGCTTCGCGAACGCGTCGACGAGACGCGCGAGCTTCGAGATACCCACCACGCGATGCTCGGGCAAATACGCCACGTGTGCGCGCCCGATGATCGGCACCATGTGATGCTCGCAGTAGCTCTCGAAGCGGATGTCCTTCAACACGATCATTTCGTCGTAGCCGTCGACCTCCGAGAAGGTGCGTGACAGGATTTCGCGCGGATCGATCTCATAGCCCGCGAAGAACTCCTCATAGGCGCGCACGACGCGACCCGGCGTATCGAGCAGCCCTTCGCGAGCGGGATCGTCCCCGGCCCAGCGCAACAGCACGCGCACGGCGTCCTCGGCTTCGGCGCGCGACGGGCGCGCGGCGGTCGTGCTCGTCACGCTCTTGCGTTGCTTCGAACCCTGGGTCGCGCTTTGCTTCGATTTCCCGGCCTTTTTTTCTTCGCTCATGCATGGGCTCCTGACAGGTGGGAGGACGCCGCTCTGGCGTGCACCACGAGCGCCCATTGTTTCATGTTTTGCCGTGCTTGGCGCGAGGGCTCATTTGGGCCATTCGTCCATGGCGTCGTTGAACAGTTCTGCCACGATGCTTCGCAGCCATTCGCCACGCGGCGCATTGTGATACTTGCGATGCCAGTGCTGCTTGAGATCGAAACGCGGCAACTGCAGCGGCGGCTCGACGAGCGTGATCGATGCATGCTCGGACACATAGGCGAAGCCGATGGCATGCGGCACGGTCGCGATGAGGTCGGAGCGCGTGAGAATGAACGGCAGGCTCATGAAGTGAGGCGTTTCGAGCACGGCGCGGCGGCGCATGCGCCTTTTCTCCAGATACTGTTCCAGCACTTCCTGGCTGCGTCCCTCGGCGCGCACGACGGCATGGCCCATGGCGAGAAACTGCTCGATCGTCATGGCTTTGCCCGCGAGCGGATGCCCGCTGCGCATCATGCAGATGAAGCGGTGCGTGAAGAGGCGCTGCTGGAAGAAGTTGTTGCCGCCGAGATCGGGGAAATAACCGACCGCGAGATCGATGTCGCCCGATTCGAGACCGCGCTCGACCTGGCTTGGCGGCAGCGACACCGAACGCAGGTTCGCGTTGGGCGCGCGCTCGGCGAACACCTGCAGGAGGCGCGGAAGAAACACGATCTCGCCGACGTCGGAGAGCGCGATGGAGAACGTGTGCGTGCTCGTGGCGGGATCGAAGTCCTGCGCCTGGAGCATGCCTTTCTCGATGCGCACCAGCGCGTCGCGCGCGGCGGGAATGAGACTGAGCGCTCGCGGCGTGGGCTCCATGCCGCGCGAGGTGCGCACGAAGAGCGGGTCGCCGAAGTACTCTCGCAGCTTGCCGAGCGCCGTGCTCACGCGCGGCTGGCTCACGCCGAGGCGCTCGGCGGCGCGGCTCACGTTGCGCGTTTCCTCCATGGCCACGAGAAAGGGGATGAGATTCAGATCGAGGTCTTGCATGAAAGGCGGCGGCGCTGATTATGTCGAAATCGGATAAAGACTAGTCGATGAATCGGAATTCCGGATATTGGGGTATGTGCCCACGGGCGCGCCTGGCCTGAAGGACGGGCCGCGCGTTCGATCCGGCGCGCACCGGCGCCGACATGAAGTAGATTGCCTGTGTGGGTAGACCCGCCTTGACAAGCGCTTGAATCCACTCCGATAATGCGCTGGACGTTCGCTAAACGAATCAGTGTTCGTATATAGAACTTTTTCGCGATCGAGTGACGTGGACCTTCCGCGATGCGCATCGCTTTCAGGAACAGGCATGATCAACAAGATTTTCGACTCGCTTCAAGCCGCCGTGGCCGATGTGCATGACGGCGCCACGGTGATGATCGGCGGCTTCGGCACGGCCGGTATGCCCGCCGAACTGATCGACGCGCTCATCGAGCAGGGCGCGCGCGACCTCACCATCGTCAACAACAACGCAGGCAACGGCGACATCGGCCTTGCCGCGCTGCTCAAGGCGAAGCGTGTGCGCAAGATCATCTGCTCGTTCCCGCGCCAGACCGACTCGTATGTGTTCGACGCGCTCTATCGCGCCGGCGAAATCGAGCTCGAACTCGTGCCGCAAGGTAATCTGGCCGAGCGCATCCGCGCCGCTGGCGCCGGCATTGGCGGCTTCTTCACGCCCACGGGCTACGCCACGAAGCTCGCCGAAGGCAAGGAAACGCGCCTGATCGACGGCCGTCACTATGTGCTCGAAGCGCCGCTGCACGCCGACTTCGCGCTTATCAAGGCGTACAAGGGCGATCGCTGGGGCAACCTCGTCTATCGCAAGACGGCGCGCAACTTCGGGCCGATCATGGCGAGCGCGGCGAAGGTCGCCATCGCGCAGGTTTCGGAAGTCGTCGAACTCGGCCAGCTCGATCCGGAAAACATCGTGACGCCCGGCATTTTCGTGCAACGCGTCGTGGCAGTGCCGCAAGCGGCGCATCAAGCGCACGCCGACCAAAGCGGCCAGGCAGCCTGAAGGAACGGAGAGAGGCAATGAAACGACTGAATCGCGATGAAATGGCCAAGCGCGTGGCCGCGGACATTCCCGAAGGCGCGTATGTGAATCTCGGCATCGGCGTTCCGACGTTGGTGGCCAACCACCTCGATCCGAGCAAGGAAATCTTCCTGCACAGCGAGAACGGCCTGCTCGGCATGGGCCCGGCGCCCGCGCCCGGCGAGGAAGACGACGAGCTCATCAACGCGGGCAAGCAGCACGTCACGCTGCTCACCGGCGGCGCCTTCTTCCACCACGCCGACTCGTTCGCGATGATGCGCGGCGGCCACCTCGACTACTGCGTGCTCGGCGCGTTCCAGGTGTCGGTCAATGGCGACCTCGCGAACTGGCACACCGGCGCGCCCGACGCGATTCCGGCCGTGGGCGGCGCGATGGACCTCGCACTCGGCGCCAAGCAGGTGTTCGTCATGATGGAACTGTTGACGAAGCAGGGCGAAAGCAAGCTCGTGAGCGAATGCTCGTACCCGGTGACGGGCGTGGGCTGCGTGGGCCGCATCTATACCGACCTCGCCGCGTTCGACGTCACGCCCGAAGGCCTCGCCGTGCGCGAGATCTATTCGGACATCGATTTCGACGCGCTGCAGAAGCTAGCCGGCGTGCCGCTGATCGACGCGACGCAAAACCGCCGCGCAGCGTAAACTGTTCGTAGACGTGCGCATCGTTCGCACGTGAGTGGCGCGGCAACCGTCGGCATTCGTCGACGGTTGCCGCGCCCGCTTCATTCCGTCTGTATCTGAACGCCTGCTTTTTTCCGCGCGCCACACTCCATGATTGAACGCCTCACGAGCCTGATCTGCGGGACCGAACCGATGAACGCGGTCTGGTCTCCCGATGCCACGCTGCAACGCATGCTGGACGTCGAAGCGGCGCTCGCGCGCGCCTCGGCAGCGCATGGCGTGATTCCGCAGTCGGCCGTGGCCGCGATCGTCGAGGCCTGCGCGGCGGATCAGCTCGATGCGCCGGCGCTCGCACGCGACGCCGCGCTGGGCGGCAACCTGGCAATCCCGCTCGTCAAGCAGCTCACGGCGCGCGTGAAGACCGCCGACCCCGAAGCCGCCAAGTACGTTCACTGGGGCGCCACGAGCCAGGACATCATCGACACGGCCACCGTGCTGCAGTTGCGCGACGCGCTCGCGCTGATCGAGCGCGGCATCGACGCGCTCTGCGCGACGCTGGCGGACCTCGCGCGCACGCATCGCGCGACGCCGGCGGTCGGGCGCACCTGGCTGCAGCAGGCGCTGCCTATCACGCTCGGAATGAAGTTCGCGCAATGGCTCGACGCGATGCTGCGCCATCGCGAGCGCGTTGCCGTGCTGCGCGAGCGGGCGCTCGTGCTGCAGTTCGGCGGCGCGGCCGGCACGCTCGCGAGCCTGCGCGACGCCGCCCCGGCGGTGAGCGCCGCGCTCGCGCAAGAACTCGGGCTCGCGCCGCCCGCCTTGCCGTGGCACACGCAGCGCGACCGCATTGCCGAAGCCGCGTCGTTCTTCGGCATGCTCATCGGCACGCTCGGCAAGATCGCGCGCGACATTTCATTGCAGATGCAGACCGAAATCGGCGAACTGGGCGAACCGGCGGCGGCAGGCAAGGGCGGTTCCTCGACCATGCCTCACAAGCGCAATCCCGTCGGTTGCGCAGCCGTCCTGACGGCTGCCGCGCGCGCGCCGGGCCTCGTCGCGACGGTGTTCGCGGGCATGGTCCAGGAACACGAGCGCGCGCTCGGCGGCTGGCAAGCCGAGTGGGATGCGCTGCCCGATCTTGCGCGCCTCGCTGGCGGCGCGCTCGCGCAGATCGAACAGATCACTGCTGGACTCGAAGTGCGGCCCGAACGGCTCGCGTCGAATCTCGACATCACGCACGGCCTCATTCTCGGCGAAGCCGTGATGCTCGCGCTCGGCGACCAGATCGGGCGTCTGGACGCGCATCATCTCGTTGAGCACGCATCGAAAGCGGCGGTGCAAAGCGGCCGAACGCTGTACGAAGTCCTCGCGGCGGATCCCGCCGTGACGAGGCACCTGGACGAAGCGCGCCTCAAGGCGCTGCTCGATCCGGCCAATTACGTGGGGCAGGCGCACGCGTTCGTCGACGCGGTGCTCGCGTCGTATGCAGCGAAAGCCGCGCAGCGCAAGTCCCATTGATCACAGAAGACACACGAGGAGTAACACGCATGCCTTACGCAGCCGTCAACGACACGCATTTGTTCTACCGCATCGACGGTGCGGAGAACCACTCGGCGCCATGGGTGGTTCTGTCGAATTCGCTCGGTAGCGACGTGTCGATGTGGACGCCGCAGATCGTCGAGTTCACGAAGCATTTCCGCGTGCTGCGCTACGACACGCGCGGCCATGGCCACTCGGCGGCGCCGCTGGGCCCGTACACCATCGAGCAACTGACTGGCGACGTAATCGGCCTGATGGACCAGCTTGGCATCGAACGCGCGCATTTCGTGGGTGTTTCGATGGGCGGCCTGACCGGCGTCGGCCTCGGCGCGCGTTACGCCAACCGCATCGATCGCCTCGTGCTGTGCAATACGGCCGCGAAGATCGGTTCGCCGGAAGTGTGGGTGCCGCGTGCGGCGAAGGCTCGCAGCGAAGGCATGCTCGCACTCGCTGACGCGGTGCTGCCGCGCTGGTACACGCCCGAATTCATCGCGAACAATGCGCTCGTGATGTCGCAGGTGCGCGACGTGTTCGTGCATACCGACAAGGACGGCTATGCTTCGAACTGCGAAGCGATCAACGCTGCCGACCTGCGCGGCGAGGCGCCGTCGATCAAGGCGCGTACGCTCGTGATCTCGGGCACGCACGATCTGGCCGCGACGCCCGCCCAAGGACGCGAACTGGCCGAATCGGTGCCGGGCGCACGCTATGTCGAGCTGAACGCCGCGCACATCTCGAACGTCGAGCAGGCGGACGAGTACAACAAGATCGTGGTCGATTTCCTGCTGGGGGCGTGATGAACGACGAAGACCGCTACGAAGCCGGCATGAAGGTGCGCCGCGCGGTACTGGGCGACGCGCACGTCGATCGTTCGCTCGCCAACCGCACCGAAGTGACCGAAGAATTCCAGAACTTCATTTCGCGCTACGCGTGGGGTGAGATCTGGACGCGTGATGGCTTGCCGCGCCACACGCGCAGCCTGCTGACGATCGCGATGATGGTCGCGCTCAACCGCAGCGAAGAACTTGCGCTGCATCTGCGTGCCGCGCGCAACAACGGCGTGACGCGCGACGAGATCAAGGAAGTGTTGCTGCAGACCGCGATTTACTGCGGCGTGCCGGCGGCGAACTCGGCGTTCCATCTCGCCGACCGCATCTTCCGCGAGCAGGACGCCGAGCAGGCCTGATCGTGCGGTGACAACACGCGGGGCACTCGCCCCGCGGTCAGTCGAACACTGGCGACTCCACGCCGAGCACCTTGTGCAGGCGCGTGCTGGTCGTCGTGTACTGCAGATGAATTTTCTTTTCGGGAAACACATGATGCGCCGCGGCGAACGCAGCGAGCGCGGCTTCGTGAAAGCCGGAGAGAATCAGCTTCTTCTTGCCCGGGTAAGTATTGATATCGCCGACGGCAAAGATGCCCGGCACGCTCGTTTCGAAGCGCGCCGTATCCACCGGCAACTGCTTGCGTTCGATTTCAAGACCCCATTGCGCGATCGGCCCGAGTTGTGGCGACAAGCCGTAGAACACCAGCAGGTAATCGAGATCCAGCGAGCGCGTGACGCCGTCGCCCCCGGTTACCTTGATGCGCGTGAGCTTGCCGCCTTCGTCGTCGAAGCCGGTCAGTTGGCCGACGATGGACTGCATGCGCCACTCCTCGCATAGCGCGTGCATCTTCGCGACCGTTGCCGGCGCCGCGCGATAGCCCTCACGCCGATGCAGCAGAATCACGCTCTGCGCGACGTCCACGAGCTGCAGCGCCCAATCGAGCGCCGAATCCCCGCCGCCGCACACCACGACGTCCTTGTCGCGAAAGCGCTCGAGATCACGCACGCGATAGAACAACTGCGTGTCGCGGTAACGCTCGATGCCGCTCAGCTTGAGCGTGCGCGGCTGAAACGAGCCCACGCCCGCCGCGATGAAGACCGTCTTCGTCAGAAACTGCGTACCCTTGCTCGTCTGCACGAAAAAGCGGCCGTCGGCGCGCGGCTCGACGATTTGCACTTCCTGGCCGAGATGGAACGTCGCGCCAAAAGGCTCGATTTGCTGCATCAGCGCATCGACTAGCTGTTGCCCGGTGCACATCAGCACCGCCGGAATGTCGTAGATCGGCTTGTCGGGGTAAAGCTCGGCACACTGGCCGCCCACCACCGGCAGCGAATCGACCACGTGTGCGTGGATTTCCATCAGGCCGAGTTCGAACACCTGGAAGAGACCCACCGGCCCGGCACCGATGATGAGCGCATCGGTTTCGACAAGCTGGGGCGGGAAGTGATCGTTGCGCTCGTTCATCGGCGAGCTCTCCTTGCAAGAGGCAGGGATAATGATCAAGAGTCCTATTCTTCTGGCTGCACGTCGGCTACGTAGCGGCGCAGGCAGGCGAGCAGCGCGGCCTCCTCGGCGCGGCTCGCCGCGTCGCTGGCCGAACCCGCGTCGCGTTCTTCGCCGAACATGGCCGCGGGCGCGGGGATCGTGTCGACCACGCGGCCGTCACGGAACACACGGATTTGACGGGTCGCTTCCACATACTCGGCGATCCAGTGGACGCCCTCGATATGCGTGCCGATGCGGACTGGCATCTTCATGAGATTCCCTCCTGGCCAGCGCACGTCGGTCGATGCGCGCTCGCCGCAATCGCGGTTGTTATGGCGGATAGGGCAACGATACGCCGATGGCGCGCGCTGTGCTTGAACCCGGTCCTCGCGCGTACGGCTGCGCAATCCTGCTGCCCGCGTATTGCATGGGTCGAACGGCCGAAAAAAGAAAAGGCGGCCCGACCCCGGGCCGCCTTTGCGGCGGATTACCAAATGAAAGCAGGCGCGAGTGTTGGTTCGCTCGTGCCTCGCGCGTTACTGCACCGTGGCGAGCACGTCGCGCACCGTGCCGAACAGGCGAGCGATTTCCTCTTCGGTCACGATCAGCGGCGGCGAGAACGCGAGAATGTCGCCCGTGAAGCGGATCAGCACGCCCGCCTCGAAGCACTTCACGAAAACCTCGTAAGCGCGCGCGCCCGGCGCGCTGTCGCGTGAGTCGAGTTCAACGCCGGCAACGAGGCCGAGATTGCGCACGTCCTTAACGTGCTTCTCGCCGCGCAGCGCATGCGCGGCAGCCTCGAACTTCGGCGCGAGCGCTCCGGCGCGCTCGAACAGGCCCTCGCGGCGATACAGGTCCTGCGTCGCGATCGCGGCCGCGGCGGCGAGCGGGTGTGCCGAGTACGTATAGCCATGGAACAGCTCGATTGCGCCCTGCGCGCCGCTGTTCACGATCGTGTCGTGAACCGTGCGGCTCGCGGCCACGCCGCCCATCGGCACGGCGGCGTTGTTGATCGCCTTGGCCATGGTGATGATGTCGGGCGTCACGCCGAAATACTCGCTGGCCGTGGCCTTGCCGAGGCGGCCGAAGCCTGTGATGACCTCGTCGAAAATCAGCAGGATGCCGTGCTTCGTGCAGATCTCGCGCAGACGCTGCAGATAGCCTTGCGGCGGAATCAGCACGCCGGTCGAGCCCGCCACGGGCTCGACGATCACGGCGGCGATGGTCGAGGCGTCGTGCAGCGCGACGATGCGCTCGAGGTCGTCAGCGAGATGGGCGCCCCAGGCCGGCTGGCCCTTCGAGAACGCGTTGTGCTCGAGATCATGCGTGTGCGGCAGATGATCGACTGCGGGCAGCAGCTGGCCCGAGAACGCCTTGCGATTCGGCCCGATGCCGCCCACCGAGATGCCGCCGAAGCCTACGCCGTGATAGCCGCGCTCGCGGCCGATCAGCTTGGTGCGCTGGCCTTCGCCGCGTGCGCGATGGTAGGCGAGCGCGATCTTCAGTGCGGTGTCGACCGACTCCGAGCCGGAGTTCGTGAAGAACACGCGGTCGAGCCCGGCCGGCATGATTTCCGCGATCTTCTGGGCCGCTTCGAACGCGAGCGGGTGGCCCATCTGGAACGTGGGGGCGAAGTCGAGCGTCGCGGCTTGCTGGGCGATGGCCGCGACGATTTCCTCGCGCGCATGGCCTGCGTTCACACACCAGAGGCCCGCGCTGCCGTCGAGCACTTCGCGCCCATCGGTCGTGCGGTAGTACATGCCCTTGGCCGATTCGAGCAGGCGCGGCGCGGCCTTGAACTGGCGGTTGGCGGTGAAGGGCATCCAGAACGACGAGAGATCGTCGATGACGGGGCGCGAAGTCATGCGTGCTTCTCCTCAGGTGGGTTTGGTTCAACTGTAGCGCCGAGGCTTGAACGACGGCATAGACAGTCTCTATACTGCTCTGCAAACCGTGCTGGACAATTCTCGCCAACTGTATTGGTCGGCGCCCCGAATCGTACGGGTTTTCCCTCGCACTATACGCTTGCTTTCCCGATGATCGAACTCGAACTGGAGCGCGGCCGCGGCGTCACGACGACGCTTGTCGAGCAGCTCGTGCAGGGCTTCACGCGCGCGATCGAAGCGCAATCGCTGCGCGCCGGCGCGCTGCTGCCTTCGGTGCGGCAGCTCGCGCAAACCCACGAGCTATCCACCTATACAGTGACCGAGGCGTACAACCGTCTCGTTTCGATGGGCTTCGTCGTTGCGCGGCGTGGCTCGGGCTACCGCGTGGCGCCCCGCAACGACTCGGCGCGCGCGAGCGCAGCGGGCTGGCAGCCGCCCACGCTGACGGCGACCTGGCTGCTCTCCGACGTGTTCGCCGATCATTCGGTGCCGATCAAGGCGGGCTGCGGCTGGGTGCCGGGCGAGTGGATCAACGAAAGCGGCCTGCAGCACGCGTTGCGCGCCATGAGCCGGGTGCCGGCCGTGCGGCTTGGCGACTACGGGCACCCGTACGGTTACGCGCCGCTGCGCGAGCGCATCGCGGCGCAACTGGACCGGCAGGGGCTGCCTGTCGAAGTGTCGAACGTCCTGCTCACGCAGGGCGCGACGCAGGGGCTCGATCTCATCGTGCGTACGCTGCTGCGGCCCGGCGACACGGTGCTCGTGGAAGACCCCGGCTACTGCAATCTGCTGCAGATACTCAAGCTCGCGGGGCTCACGGTGCACGGCGTGCCGCGCACGCCCGCCGGGCTCGACATCGAGGCGCTCGAGCGCCAGGTGGCGGCGCACCAGCCGAAGGCGATCTTCGTGAACACGACGCTGCAGAATCCCACCGGTGCGACGTATGCGATGTCGAATGCCTTCCGCTTGCTGCAGATCGCCGAGCGCCAGCGCATGTGGGTCGTCGAGGACGATGTGAGCCGCGAGCTTGCGCCGCCTGGCGCGCCGCTGCTCGCGGCGATGGAAGGCTTGCAGCGCGTGCTGTACGTCAGCGGCTTTTCGAAGACGGTCACGCCTTCGCTGCGTTGCGGCTATGTGGTCGCCGAGCGCGATGTGCTGCGCGAACTGGCGCGCGCGAAGATGGCGGTGGGGCTCACCTCGTCGGCGACCATCGAGCGCATGGTCGACAAGGTCTTGCTCGAAGGGCGCCACGCGCGCCACGTCGAACTCGTGAACGAACGGCTGAAGGCCGCGCATGCCTGCGTGGAGGAGCGGCTCGACGCGCTGGGGCTCGAGATATTCCACCGGCCGCGCGCGGGGCTGTTCGTGTGGGCGCGGCTTGCCATCGAGCCCGAACGGTCCGGCGCGATCGCCACGGCGGCGCTGCGCGATGGCATCTGGCTCGCGCCTGGCTCCTATTTCAGGCCGGACGACGAACCGAGCGCGTGGTTTCGCTTCAACGCGCCGTATTCGACCGACGATGCGCTGTGGCGGTTTATCGAGCGCGCGCGCTAGGGCGTGCGAGAGAGCGCATGGTTAAAACAGACTCTGCTGCCCCGACATCAACGTATCGAAATCCTCGCGCAGGAAAGGCAGGATCGCGTCCGCAACGGGCTGTAGCTGCCGGCTCACATAGAACGCGTAATCGAGCGGCGAACTCAGCGTTTCGAGCGGCTCGGGGCCGGCCGTCGTTATCACGTAGCTGATCCAGCCGCCGTTCTGATACTGCAGCGGTCGGCCTTTCGCGCGATTGAACTCGTCCGCGACACGAGCCGCCCGCACATGCGGCGGCACGTTGCGCTGGTACTCGACGAGCGGCCGCCGCAGGCGCTTGCGATAGACGAGCTGGTCGTCCAGCTCGCCGTTGAGCGTGCGCCGCACATAGTCGCGGATGTACTCCACGTAGGGCTCGCGCTGGAAAATGCGCCGGTACAGTTCGCGCTGGAATTCCTGCGCGAGCGGCGTCCAGTCGGTGCGCACCGTTTCGAGGCCCTTGAACACGACTTCTTCGCCGCCGTTCCTGGCAAGCGTGAGGCCCGCGTAGCGCTTTTTGCTGCCTTCTTCCGCGCCGCGCACCGTGGGCATGAGAAAGCGCGAGTAATGGCGTTCGAACTGCAGTTCCAGAGCGCTTTGGAGACCGAAGCGTTCCTGCAGTTCGGCCTTCCACCAGGCATTGACGTGCTCGACGAGTTGCTGGCCGGTTCGCGTGGCGCCGGCTTCGCTGTGCGCGTGCTTGAGCCAGACGAAGGTCGAGTCGGTGTCGCCGTAAATCACGTCGTAGCCTTGCGCCTCGATGAGCTGACGGGTTCTGCGCATGATCTCGTGCCCGCGCATCGTGATCGAAGAGGCGAGGCGCGGGTCGAAGAAGCGGCAGCCGGTCGATCCGAGCACGCCGTAGAACGCGTTCATGATGATCTTGAGCGCCTGCGAAAGCGCAGCGTTGTGCTGCCGCTTCGCATGTTCGCGGCCCTCCCAGACCTGTCGCACGATTTCCGGCAGACAGTGCTTCTCGCGGGAAAAGCGCGCGCCGAGAAAGCCGGGCACGGACGCGTCGTCGCCGGGGTTGCCCAGACCTTCGATGAGCCCGACGGGATCGATCAGGAAGGTGCGGATGATCGAGGGGTAGAGGCTCTTGTAATCGAGCACGAGCACCGAATCGTAGATGCCGGGGCGCGAGTCCATGACGAAGCCGCCGGGGCTGTTTTCGCCCACCACGTCGCCGAGATTCGGCGCGACGTAGCCGAGCCGATGCATTTTCGGCAGATACAGATGCGTGAACGCGGCTACCGAGCCGCCGCTGCGATCCACGGGAAGCCCCGTTACGGATGCGCGTTCGAGCAAAAAGGCCATCAGTTCGGTTTTCTCGAAGACGCGCGTAACCAGCTCGCAGTCCTTGAGGTTGTAGCGGGCCAGCGCGGGTTTGTCTTCGTCGAAGCGGCGCTGGATCTCGTCCATGCGCTGATACGGATTGTCGATCGACTTGCCTTCGCCGAGCAGCGCCTGAGCGACGTATTCGAGGCTGAACGACGGAAAGCTCCAGGTGGCCGAGCGTAGTGCCTCGATACCATCGATGATGAGGCGGCCCGCGGCGCCCGCGAAGAAATGATTCTCCCGCATGCCGTGCTCGCGCCACTCCATGACCTCGCCGCCGCGTCCAAGACGCAGGGGCACGCCGGTTTGCTGGCCGTGCGCGTGCAACACGCGCAAATCGAACTGCACGAGATTCCAGCCGATGATCGCGTCGGGATCGTGCTGCGCCATCCATGCGTTGAGGCGTTCGAGCATCTGCGCGCGGCTCTCGCAGTATTCGAAGTCGAAGTCGATCTGGCTCGCGTCGCCGTTTGCGGGGCCGAGCATGTAGACCTGGCGTTGTCCGCAGCCTTCGAGCGCGATGGAATAAAGCTCGCCCTGGGCGCTCGTTTCGATGTCGAGCGACACCAGTCGCAGGCGCGGGCGATAGCCGTTGGCGGGTTTCATCTCGCCGTCGAGCAGCACGCCGCTTTCGTCAGGGCTATCCACATCGCCGCGGAACAGCACGGGCGCCGTGATGAAGCGCTCCATCATGTAGCGCTCCGGCGGCTGGATGTCGGCTTCGTAGACGTCGACGCCCGCTTTGGCGAGGCGCTTGGCGTGCCCGGCCAGAGCGCGATATTGCGGCGAATAGAGCCCCAGCACCGGGCGGCGCTGGAAGTCTCGCAGATTGAGCGGGCGTAACTCGGTGCGTGCGTCGCCCTTTAGCGCGGCGCGGGCCGCGGCTTCCTGGGCGGCCGGCACGAATGCGACAGAAGGTTGGGGGCGCAGGCGCAACTGGCGCGGCCCTGCGTCGGTCGCGAGCCAGAAGTCGACCTCGGTGTGTTCGCCCGTATCGCGCCAATGGCGGGTGAGAATAAAGCCCGCTTCAAACTCAGACAAAGTGTGACTCCGCCGCCCATGTTTCCCGCTTGCGATTGTAGCGTTTGAGCCGGAGTATGGCGGCGGGTCGTTTTAACGTTGAAGCAGGTGCACGAACATCGGATACAGCGAAACGACCAGCGAAAGCGCCATAAAAATATTGAACGCGCGCAGCCGCCGCGGATTCGACAGAAAACGCCGCATGCTGGTGCCGAACGCGGCCCAGATGCAGATGCAGGGCAGACCGATCACATAGAACAGGAAGGCCATCGCCATCGTGTTGGTGCCGAAGTTCGCGGAAAGGCGGATCGTGGTGGCGGCCGTGAGCACCATCATCCACGCCTTGGGATTGACCCACTGGAACGCGATGGCTTCGTGAAAGCGCATGGGCCGGTGCTCGCCGCTCTTCACCTTGATGTCGCCCGAGGTGCCGATTTTCCACGCGAGATACAGCAGGTACGCAATGCTCGCGATCTCCAGCACGGTATAGAGCGACGGGACATGCCTGAACACCTGGCCAAGCCCGAAGCCCACCGAGAGCATCAGCACGACCACGCCCGCGCTAATGCCGAGAATGTGCGGCACCGTGCGACGAAAACCGAAGTTGACGCCGGAAGCGAGCAGCATGGTGTTATTGGGGCCGGGCGTGATGCTCGTGACCACGACGAAGAGCATGCCGGCGGGCAGCGCGCTGAGCATTTCGGGCAGCATGATGCGAGGGGCTCCGGAAAGAGAAGACAGAATGGACGGAACCAGTTTATCGACAGTAATCGGTACAGTACCGGTACAGTTGTGAGGACGCTGAGCAGTACGGATTGGGGGCGTGAAGGCGGCGTGCGGTATCCGCTGAACCGGCCTATTGACGAATGACCTGAATGCGTCCCGCCTTGACTGCCGCTTTCAAAACCGCCCAGTCTCTCTCATTTTGTTCTGCGTAGGCGAGCGAGAATCGCACGATGGCTTCGTCGAATGCCTCCGACTTGCCGGCATAGCCGCTGAGCAGCGCGGGATCGCCTGCCTTCGCCATCGAATGGGCTAGCGCGTGAGCGCAGGAAATCGCATACTCGCCGAGATCTTCAACGTCGAATGTCGTGAAGTCGAATGCGCCCTTCATGTCGCGCAATTGCCTCACATAGAAGTCGTTGCCGGTGTGGCGCATCTTGGACCACCCGAGAAAGATGTCACTGGCAGACTGCAGCAGACGCTGCCCGTTGACCACACGTTGACCATGATTGGGATAACGGCTCGGCGGCAGATAACCCTCCAGCACGGAAGCGCGCGCCTCCTTGAGCTGAAGGAAAAGTGGGCACTCGCCGTCGGCCATGAAAAGCGCCTCATAGCAACGCGTTCCGACCGACCCGATGCCCACGACACGAATGGCGACATCAACCAGTTCATATCGATCGAACAGTGCGCGCCTGTCGTCGGGAAGCGTCAGCCGGTAATCGGCGAAGAAGCGCCGTACCATCGCGTTGTACTGCTTGCTGTCACTCGCGCTCTCCAGCGGTACGTGATACACGAGCGGCGGTACGTCCTTGATCCGCAGCTTGCCATTGACTACCTCGGTTGCATGAGTCAGCACGGAACGCGACGACTGTTGTCTTGCCTTTTCGATGACGGCCAGTTCCTTGTTCCTTTCCTCGACCGAATCGGCAATGGCCAGCATGGTCGCCGCCTTGAACTGGCAGTACCAGACGTCGAGCGTGTCCATGCGGCTGAAGTCGGCGAGCCGTTGGCGGAACGTTGCGCACAACCGGCGCACGATGCCTTGCTGGTCGCGCAAGGCAAATCCGCGTTCGCGCGCAGCGATCACGAACGATGTCGCCAGTCTGCGCACGTCCCAGTCGAATGGTCCAGGCAGCGTCTCGTCGAAGTCGTTGGGGCCGAAGAGAATGCGCCGCTCCGGGCTTGCGAACAGACCGAAGTTGGCCAGGTGCGCATCGCCACCCAGTTGCACGATCACATTGGAATTCGGCAGCTTCGACAGATCGTGCGCCATGAGCGGCGCTGCGCCGCGATAGAACGCGAACGGACTCGCGACCATCCGTCCATAACGGATGGGTATCAGTTCCGTCACCCGACCCACATTGGAAGCGTCGAGCAGTGCGATGGGGTCGCGATCGGCAATCCTGCATTCGGCGAGCTTCTCGCGCGGCACTTCTCTGCGAGCCGTCTTGCCCCGTCTGACGCGATCGGCCAGCGAGCCACGCCCCGCAAAGAGTGTAGATGGGTCTTCCTGCACCGCCGGTGTACCCGGCGCAGCGAGATCGGCGCCAGGCGCGGCGCGCTTTGTGTTAGCGGAATCAGGCACGCATTACTCCTTTGATCGATGCCAGGCCGAACCGGACCTGTGTCATTTCAGGTCGCTTCATTGCGGTTTGGCATCCTGGGAAGTTGAGGACGTAGATGGCGAAATATCCCGCAGCGCCTCGATTGCGGCATCGACTGTGGCAAAGACCTCGCGATGCACGCCGGTCACACGCAACGCCTTGTACCGCTCGATTTCGTGTCGCACGCCGGAGGGGAGGGCGACCGCAGCGATACCCACGCCGTGCTTGTCGAGCTCGCCGCCCAGCTGGATCAAGGTCTTGCCTGCCGTGTAGTCGATGTTGTTGATCTCCGATGCGTCGATCACCACCCAGCGCAGCCCCGGACTCGCTTCGTTGACAAGCTTCAGCACCTCTTCCGTGAATCGGCCGGTGTTCGCGTAGAACAGGTCGGCTTCAAAACGGTAGACGACGATACCGGGCGCGGCGAGCAGATTGGCCTCGACATGTCGCGCGATCCAGCTGTCGCCGGGGCCTCGCGTCAGCACCCGAGTCCGCAGGCGGTAGCTGTGGCGTGCATGCGCGATCAGCGAAAGCACGACGGCGGCAAGAATGCCGTGCATCACGTCGACGAACACGACTACGCCGGCAGTCAGCAACGCCACGACGAGCTCGTCCTTCTGCATCCGGTACAGTTCGATCATGCCTTTCACGTCGATCAGCTTTACGCCGATCATGAAGACGATGGCCGACAGCACAGCGGCAGGCAGAAGACTCAGCGGTCTCGTGAGAAATAGCAGCACCAGCAGCACGATGGCGGCTGTCGTGAGGTGGGCGACCTGGGTGCGGCCGCCCGCATCGTCGAGCATCTCGGTCTTGGTCGGGCTGCCGTTCACGACGAACGTTCCCGTGAAGGCCGCTGCTGCGTTGGCGGCCGCGAGCCCGACGATATCGGCGTTGTCGTCGCCCCGCTCGTTATAGCGATTGGCGTACGCACGTGCCGTTGCAGCGCTCTGGGCAATGATGACGATGAAGCATGAGGCGGCCGTGACCAGTACCTGGTTGATCTCGCCCATATGCAATGGTGGGAGGAACCATGACGGGAGTCCGCCCGGCACTTCGCCCGTGACCGCGATGCCATGTCTGGCGAAATTGAACACGCCGCTTGCCACGATGGAGCCGATCACGGCGATCAGCGCGCCCGGTGCGCGCGGCACGAAGCGCTTGCAGCCGATGATCACCACGAGCACGCCGATTGAGAGCATCGTGGTCGGATAGTTCGCCTCGGCTACGCGTTGCAATACGGATGCGATCTGCATCAACGGCCCATGCCCTTGCTTGGCGAGCCCGATCAGTCCGGCAAGCTCGCCCGCTGCGACCTGGATGCCGACGCCGGTCAGGAATCCGATCAACGCGCTGCGGGAAAGAAAGTCGGCCAGAAAACCCAGACGAAAGACACGCGCGATCACCAGCATCACAGCGACGGTCAAGGCAACGGTACTCGTCAGGGCGACATAGTCCTTGCTGCCGAGCGCGGCGACGGCCGTCAACGTACCCGCGAGAATGGCGGCAGTAGCCGAGTCGGCGGCGACAACCAGTTGACGCGACGCACCAATGAGGGCGAACGCCACGAGCGGCAGCAGGATCGTATAGAGGCCCGTAACGGTGGGCGTGCCGGCAATTTTCGTATACCCCATCACTTCGGGAATCCCGAGTGCCGCCAGCGTGATCCCGGCGATGATGTCGTGCGGCAGTTGCGCGGGATTGAAGGGCAGGAGTCCTTGCAGGAAAGGTAGATGAGGCAGGCGATGCGGTGTCGGAGCGGCGGGTTTCATGGTGCGGTCCCCGCTACAGTCGCAATCTTGCTGATCAACGCTTTGGCAACGATATCGTCGGCAATGACGACGTTGGTCGCGCCAGCGTTCTCCAGCAGCCCTTTTCTCAAGGGGGTCTCGCCAGGTACCGCAATGGCGAGCGACGGGTTGAGCGTATGGGCCAGCAGTGTGATTGCCAGATTGTTATTGCTGTCCGGTGTCGTGACGAACATGGCTTTCGCGCTATCCAGTCGCGCACGCTTGAGCACGTCGTCGAAGGCGTCCGGCGACCCGAGTACGACCAGATGCCCGCAATCCGTTGCCCGGTTGGCCTGATCCTGATCGCCCACGAGTACGAGCACCGTGCTCCCCGCTTCATGCAGGTAGTTTGCGACCCGTTCGCCGAGAGCATGGAAGCCAACTACCACGACATGATTGGCGAGCTGTTCGAACTTGCGTTCCATGATCCTGTTCTCCCGATAAGCCATCACGTCATCGCCCGATAGCATGCCTGTGAGTCTCGAAACTGCGAATCCGCCGACCAGCAGCGTCGCGACCATGGCCAGAAGCATGAAGACCTTTTGAGGCGGACTGAATTCGCTGAAGGCGCCGAGTGTCGTAATGAGATTGACTCCGTTCCAAAGAGCCGTAAACAGTTTGTCGGGGAAAGCGTTGCCGGACTGATCGAGAGCGACCAGCCCGATGGTGGCGCCGCCCAGCAGCATGACGAGAAGACCGATTGTGTGATGCGCGCGACGGCGCCATTCTCGAATACGGATGACCCCAAGACGAGGTTCATCGACACGGAAGATCCACATGGTTACCTCGGATTGTTGGTCTGATCGAGACAACAGCGAACCTGATGCCAGGCAGATACGCTCTCCCTTTTTGTGTCCATAGTCAATAGTAAATAATCAGGAGCCCAATATATCGAGCAGGCGAGCGACGACGCCATACGGCAATTAAGAACCAGGCCAGGCGCTGCAATCGCGGTCAAACTCGCTTTGACAATTCGTTCCGGCTCGACCGCGAGCTTTCCAGTTGAAATGGAAGGGAGCCTGAATGCAGCGTACGCCGCTCCGAACTGTCAAGGATTCGCCCTCGCAAGTGAGGCGCAATTGTTGGAACGCTTCGTGCCGGAAATCGCCCTGCGCTTCTGCGTACATCTGAGGCATCGGTTGCTCCGTCTGCTCGGCCAAAATGGGGGGCAATCGAGGCGGTAAAAGGTAGTTTGCCTTCGGCGCAGCCATTGCGCGCAAGCGTGACACGCGTTCAATATTCGTCGCGAGGGAATCCGCTATGCGCACTTCCCGGCAGCCCGATTGACTTCTACATGGGTCATTGGCTCTGCGCAACGTTAGCGAACCTGTGCTGAAAACACTTGCTGGGGGCGCATTCGGTCGATGACGAGACAAGTCGCGGACTTGCGCTTGAGGTCTTCGGCCAGTCGATTGTATTGGGTCGTCAGTCGCCGAATCACGTCTGCTCGGCAGCGCGCTCAGGGCGCAGTCGTCATTGACCGTGCCGGTGTACGCAGGCAGAGCCTGCGCAATATCAGCGGAAGGAAGCAGATACCGCGAGCGCCACCATCGCTCGATGAAACCCAGCTCGCGAACGGGTGGCTCCAGTACAACGACCCAGCGCTCAACACGCTGATTCATCGATCTCGATGCGCAGTTCTGGCGCGTGGGCTTGCAGGCGCAGTAGGAAATCGATGTATTCGGACGCGCTTACGCGGCTATCGCGGCAGGCGCAACGCCAGGCGGCGGCGCGCGTCATCCCGGCTGGCGTCCGTCTTCCCAGCGCGGGTCCGCGGTGATCTGCACGGTGAGGCGGTTTTCCAGCGGATTCGCGCCGAGCGTTTCCCAGATGCGTTCGCGCAATCTGTCTTGCGAGGGGAGATCGCTTAACGCGGACGTCGCGCCGACAAGCACGCTGACTTCGACAAAATTGCGCCGGCCAGCCTGAATGACATGCGTGTGATGGCGCAGAATGCCAAGCTCGCGTTCGAGCTTCGAAAGCGCTTTCTCGATCGCCGAACGCGGATTGTTCTCTTCGGGGCTCATGTGCAGTAATTCAGCAAAGCTGGTGCGCACGATTTTCACGGGCACCGAGAGAAATACCAGCGAGAGCCCCGCGGTCATTGCACTGTCGATATAGCGCGCCCATACTTCGTGAAAGCTTTCAGGCAATATCGAATACACGAAAAAACCGAGCAGCGTGGCCGCGCTGAACGACAATTTCATGATCCATTTCCAGCCGTCGGTTTTGAGCAGCTTGGAATTGATTTGCGCGGCCGCGCGCTTTTTGTAGACCACCATGGCAAAGCAGATCACGCAACTCGCGACGCTGATCAGCATAACGCCGCGCGCGTTCACCACGTGGCCGCCTGAACGTATCCCTTCAATGCCGTTCACGAAGCCATACACGCATACCAGCAGCATCATGAGGCCGTTTATGCCATTCACGAGCGGCTCGAGGAACCAATACCCATATTCGAAGCGGGTCGTCGCGGGCCGGGTGATCACGGAGGCTGCGAGCAATCCAAGCGCGGCACTCACGAGATTGAGCAGATAGAAAATGGCGGTCAGCAGCAGCGTATCGGATTTCACGAAGAAGCCATAACCGACGTTGGCCGCGAAACCGAGGCACACGACGTAAATGGAAATCTTCATCGCGCGCTGCTCGACCGCTGCGAGTTGCGCCTTGCGCAGAGCGTAGCTGATAGGCATGGTTCCTCACTGTCGAACGGTGGAACGTTTGAATGGCGGCGGTGAGGCGAATAGCAGTCACGAGACCGATGGATGCGGGCAGGCGCAACGGCACGCGGCTAACGCCATGCGGAGGCGCTCAGCTCGAATATCGCAACGAGTCCGCCGCCCATCACCACGAGAAACGCGCACCACTCTGGCCGGGAAAAGAGCGCCTCGCCACGCTCGCGCCGCGCCCACATGTAGAGCAGGCTGCCAGGTCCATAGAGCAGCGCGGACATGACGAGCAGTTCCACTCCGCAAGCGTAAAGCAGGAACAGTGTATAAATCGTGGCGATGATCGCTGTGGCAAAGCTCAGCGTGCGCTTTCGCGCGCTCATTGCCGACTGCGGCAGTGCGCGAATGGCCTTGAGCCCGAAGGTCGCCACGAAAAAGTAGGGGATGAGCGCCATGGCGCTCGTGAGGCGCAGCATGAGCGAGAAGGCGTCGGAGGACCAGTACGTGCTGATGACGAAGGCCTGCACCACACTGCTCGTGAGCCAGATCGCGGCGGTGGGAAGCTGCCGCGCGTTGCGGCGCGCGAAGATGGCTGGCATGGCGTCCGCTTTCGCGCTGGCATACAGCACTTCCGCGCAGATCAGCGACCATGCGAGGTAGGCTCCGAGAACGGAGACGATAAGCGCGCCGCCGATGAACACCACGCCTGGCGAGCCGACTACGGCGCCAAGCACCGATGCCATTGAAGGTTGCCGCATGGCGGCGATATCCGCGCGCATGAGATGCGCGTAGGGCAGCAGCGTCACGAACACAAGCAGCAACAGCACGAAGGCGAAGCCGAGTATCGTGGCAGCGCCCACGTCCGAGCGCTTTTTCGCGTAGCGCGAATACACGCTTGCCCCTTCGATGCCGAGAAACACGAATACCGTCACGAGCATGGTTCCCTTGACCTGCGAGGCAAGCCCGTGGGCGCTTTCCGCGAGATTGTCCGTGAATGGCTCCACGCTCGCATAGACACTCAAAATGCCGATAAAAACGAAAATGGGCAGAATCTTGACGACAGTGAGAATCGCATTGATGAGCGTGGCCTGCTGAATGCCCCGCAACAGCATCCAGTGAAATGCCCAGATGCCGAACGACGAAACCGCAATGGCAATCGGCGTATTGCCGTTTCCAAATGCCGGCACGAATGCGCCGAGCGTGGATTTGATCAGCACCCAATAAGAGACATTGCCGAAGCAACCGGCCATCCAGTAGCCGAACGCGGAGAGAAAGCCGGCGTAGCCGCCAAAGCCGTCACGCGCATAGGCAAAGATGCCGGAGTCGAGGTCGGGCCGGATTTCGGCGAGAAACTGGAAGACCCGGGCCAGCATATACATGCCGCCTCCCGCAATGCACCATGAGATGACGGCGGCCGTCGGGCCCGCTTCGAGCGCGAAGTTACGCGGCAGCGAATAGATGCCGGCGCCGACCATGGAGCCCACAACCATGGCCGTCAGTACCGGCAGCGACAATTTCTGGTCATCCGTCGATTTCATGTTCGAGCCTTTTTCTGATCTTTGACCGGTCGTAATGCGAGCGCGGGAAATCGCGGATAAAAAATGCGCGCCACATTGAATTACTGAACTATTCTCGAACGAATGTCACGTTGAATACCTCATGTGCGAATCGTATTCCATAATGTTCGTCAGGTGTCCGGATGAGGATTGAGCAATGAGAATCGCCGGGCACGTATTGGCTAAATGTTCGCTAATGACTATACGTGGAATCGTTAGCAAACAGGCCGAATGAATTAGCGAATCCGCAATGCGCCGCATTAGGGGGAATGTCATGCGATATCTCGCTGCAACACTTCTTGGGTCCGTGGTTGTCTCTGTCGCGCTTTCCGGCTGTGAGGCACCGACTTCAGGCTCTGTCTTCACGCCGGCCCAGGCTCAGCAGGTGTTCGTGGTCGAACTCGGCGCGGTCGAATCCGTGCGGCCCGTCACGATTCAGCCGGGTCCAACCGGCATCGGCGCGATAACGGGCGGCGCGCTCGGCGGCATCGCGGCAGGCAGCAACATCGGGCGCGGCACGGGCTCCGTCGCGGCGGGCATCGGCGGCGCGGTGCTGGGCGGCGCGGCAGGCAATGCCGTGGAGCAGCGCGTCACGCAGCGGCAAGGCCTTGAAATCGTCGTGCGTCTGGATTCGGGGCAACTGATGTCGGTGGTCCAGGATGCGGATCAGCAGTTCGTTCCCGGCGACCGCGTGCGTGTGCTGCTCGGCAACAACTCGGTGCGCGTGACCCGGTGACACCGCAGACGCCTGAAGCTTAAGCGGCGGCGCAGAAGTGCGCTGGCCGCCCGATAACGCGAAATTCCGAACAAAGCGAGGAAACCGATGGCCGATACCGGGCAAAAGATGAGTCGCGTGCAGTTGACCGCGATGGTAGTCGGAGGCATGGTGGGCGCCGGGATCTTTTCTCTGCCGCGAACCTTCGCGAATGCAACGGGGCCGGTCGGCGCGGCGATTGCGTGGCTGGTGGCGGGCGTGGGCATGTACACGCTCGCACGCGTCTTCCAGGCGCTCGCGGAGCGAAAGCCGAACCTCGACGCCGGTGTGTTCGTGTACGCCAAAGAGGGCTTCGGCGATTACCCCGGCTTCCTCTCCGCATTCGGTTACTGGATCGGCAGTTGCATCGGCAACGTTTCGTACTGGGTGCTGATCAAGTCCACGCTGGGCGCATTTTTCCCGGTTTTCGGCGACGGCAATACGGTCACGGCCATCATCGTCGCTTCCATCGGCATCTGGCTGTTTCACTTTCTCATTCTTCGCGGCGTGAAGCAGGCCGCGTTCATCAACACTGTCGTGACGTTCGCCAAGGTCATTCCGATCGTGGTGTTCATCGTCATCCTCCTGTTCGTATTCAAGTACGGGACCTTCCACCTGAATATCCAGTCCGCCGCGCAAGAGGGCGGCCTCGTCCAGCAGATTCGCGCGACGATGTTCGTGACTGTGTTCGTGTTCATCGGCATCGAAGGGGCGAGCGTGTATTCGCGCTATGCAAAAGAGCGCACGGACGTCGGGCGCGCAACGATCTTCGGCTTCGCCGGCGTCACCACGCTCATGGTGCTCGTTTCCATGCTGCCTTTCGCCGTGCTGCCGCGCGCGGATGTGGCAGGCATGCGCCAGCCCTCCATGGCGGCCGTGCTCGAAAGCGTGGTCGGTCCGTGGGGCGGGATTTTCGTAAGCATCGGTCTGATCGTTTCCGTGCTGGGCGCGTATCTGGCATGGTCGCTCATCTGCGCCGAGGTGATGTTCGCGGCGGCGCGCAATCAGGATATGCCAGCGGTGTTCGCGCGCGAAAACGCCAACAACGTGCCGGCCAATGCGCTCTGGATCACCAACATCGTTGTACAGATTTTGGTGGCGAGCACGTATTTCTCGCGCGACGCGTTCGCATTGATGCTCAACCTCACGAGCTCGATGTCGCTGATTCCTTATCTCTTCGTCGCCGCTTACGGGTTTATGGTTTCGAACCGTGGCGAGAGCTACGACGTGCGGCCCGAAGAGCGCAAGCGCGATCTCGCGCTGGCCTCGGTCGCCGTGATCTACACGTTGTTCATGATTGTTGCCGGTGGTCTCAAGTTCATCCTGCTATCGGCGATTCTTTACGCGCCTGGCACGGTGCTGTATTTCCTCGCGCGGCGCGAGCGCAAGCTGAAGGTTTTCCAGCGTACGAGCGACTGGGTCATTTTCATCGTGGCGGCCGTAGCGGCCATCGTAGGCGTCGTTGCGCTGGCCACGGGCACCATGGCGGTCTAACGAGAACGAGCGGAGATCGATATGTCCAAGGCGAAGGGCGGTGGCAAGAGTGAGAAGGGCGAAAAGGTAGAGAAGGTAGAAAAGGCGGAGAAAGCCGCGAAGGGCGGCAAGGCCAGGGCGAAGGAAGAGAGCACGCTCGGCGTGTACTCGGAGGTCGGGCAACTGCGCAAGGTGATGGTGTGCGCGCCCGGCATGGCGCACTCGCGGCTCACGCCGAGCAATTGCGACGAGTTGCTGTTCGACGACGTGCTGTGGGTCGACAACGCGAAGCGCGACCATTTCGATTTCGTCACGAAGATGCGCGACCGCGGCGTCGAGGTCGTGGAAATGCACAACCTGCTCGCCGAAACCGTTGCCGTGCCCGAAGGCAAGAAGTGGATTCTCGACAATCAGATCGTGCCGAACCAGGTCGGGCTGGGTTTCATCGACGAATTGCGCAGCTATCTGGAAGGGCTCGACGATCGCAAGCTGGCCGAGACCTTGCTTGGCGGCCTGTCGATCTACGATTTCCCGGAATCGCATGGCGGCGCGGCACTCAAGGTCGTGCGCGAAGCGGCCGGGTCCACCGAATATCTGCTGCCGCCGCTGCCGAACACGATCTACACGCGCGACACCACCTGCTGGATTTACGGCGGCGTGACGCTCAATCCGCTGTACTGGCCCGCGCGGCACGAGGAAACGATTCTTGCCGCGGCGATTTACCAGTTTCATCCGGACTTCGCGGGCAAGGTCAACGTGTGGTGGGGCGACCCCACGCAGGACCACGGCATGGCGACGCTCGAAGGCGGCGATGTCATGCCCATCGGCAACAAGACCGTGCTGATCGGCATGAGCGAGCGCACCTCGCGCCAGGCGATCAGCCAGCTCGCCGCCACGCTGTTCAGGAAGGGCGCCGCCGAGCAGGTGATCGTGGCGGCGATGCCGAAAATTCGCGCGGCCATGCACCTCGATACGGTCTTCACGTTTGCAGATCGCGACTGCGTGCTGATCGCGCCGGATTTCCTGGCGCGTACCCGCACCTTCACGTACCGGCCCAGCGATCATCCGGCGGGTGTGGAACTGCACCAGGAGAAAAAGTCCTTTGTCGAGGTGGTGAGCGCGGCGCTCGGCATCAAGAAAATGCGGGTGGTCGAAGCGGGCGGCAACGACTATCAGCGCGAACGCACCCAGTGGGACAGCGGCGCGAACCTCGTGTGCACCTCGCCCGGCGTGGTGTTCGCTTACGACCGCAACACCTATACGAACACGCTGCTGCGCAAGGCCGGCATCGAGGTCGTGAGCATCGTGGGCGCGGAACTGGGGCGCGGGCGCGGCGGCGGCCATTGCATGACGTGCCCGATCATTCGCGATGCGGTGGACTTCTAGCGTCGAAGTGCGAGGAGATCGTTGCGGGCGCAAGCAATTGGCATGGCGGCGTGGACGGTGCGCGTGATTGCGCTCGTCGCCGCGCTCAGCGAAGTGGGCATCGCCACGGCTAGCGTGCTCGCCGCACCAGGCGCCGCCGGCCTCGCTATCGGCCTCGCGTTGCATCGCGGACATGCGCGCGAAGCGCTCGCCACAGCGGGACTCGCCGTGACGGGCAACGCGCGCATGACGGGCGATCATGCAGCGCTCACGCGCTCGTGAGCCGTGGTTCAAACACCGCGTTAAAGCACGTTGAGCATGGCGAGCGCGCTTTCCTGCAGATGCGGCAGGACGCGCTGGAGAGCGGCCTCGGGGCTTTCTTCGCCCATCGGCATGTTGGTGCTGAGCGCGGCGACCACCTCGCCGTTGCGATTCCTGAGCGGCACGGCAATGCCGCGCACGCCCACCTGCAACTGCTGCTCGATGAGCGCATAGCCGTCCACACGCGCGCGCCCGATTTTCTCGCGCAGGCGCGCGCTGCTCGTGATGGTATGCGGCGTGAAGGGCGACAGTTCGACCGTATCGAGCCACGCAGAAACCGCGTCCTGGTCGGCCTCGTGCGCGAGCAGCACCACGCCCGGCGAGATGAGCGGCGCGGGCACGCGCGCGCCGAGCACGAAGCCCGTCGTCATCACGCGCGACACGCCATTGCGCGCGATCACGACGAGCTCCCAACCGTCGAGCACGCTCACATAGGCCGATTCGTTGAGCGTCGCGCTCAGCTGCTGCAGATAGGGCTGCACGGTGCGCGGCAGACGCGCCGAATCGAAGTAGGACCAGCCCACGCGCAGCACACGCGGCGTAAGGCCGTACAGACGGCCGTCCGTGTACACATAGCCCAGCGATTCGAGCGTGAGCAGATAGCGGCGCGCGGCGGTGCGCGAGAGGCCCGTGCGCTCGGCCGCCTGGGTGGGGGTCATGCGCGCGTGCTCGCTGTCGAAGGCTTCGAGAATCGCGAGGCCTTTTTCGAGCCCGGCGATCCAGTCGCGCCGGTCCAGTGGCGGTTTCTTCATCGGCGTGCCAGACCCTGTGCTGCACGGTGGCTCAAACAACGGAAAAAGCCGCAGGCGCGGGACGCCTGCGGCTTGCGCGCGAACGATATGCTCTTGCTCACTCGGGCTTCATGCGCGCTGCCACGATCAGCGAGATCAGGCAGCCAATCGCGAGGTATGCGGCGACGAGGTGCCACGAACCGCCGCCCACGCCCACCAGCGCCACGGCGATGAACGGTGTGAAGCCGCCGCCCACCACGCTCGCGAACTGGTAGCCCACGCCCGCGCCGCTGTAGCGGTATTCCGCGCCGAACAGTTCGGTGAAGAGCGGCTGCTGCACGCTCACGACCATGTCATGGGCGATGTTCGCGAGCATCACGGAGAAGATCACGATCCAGACCGTGACCCGCGCTTCGAGCGCGAGAAAGAACGGCACGGCGCTCACGAGACCGATGCACGCGCCGATCAGATAGATGCGGCGCAGCCCGAGGCGATCGGCGAGCCACGCGAAGCAGGGGATCGTGATGCACGAGAGCGCGCCCACGAACAGACCGATGCCGAGAAAGAGATCGCGCGACAGGCCGAGGTTGCTGGTCGAATAGCTCAGCGCGAAGGCGGTCACGATATACATCGTGAAGAGTTCGGCAAGGCGCAGCGCGACGATATACAGAAACGCCTTGGGGTGACGGGCGAGCGCTTCGAGCACCGGCATCTTGAGCTTGCGATGACCGTGCTCGACTTTCTCGACGAACTCGCGCGACTCGTCCATGCTCGAGCGCACCCACAGGCCCACGAGCACGAGCACGACGCTGAAGAGGAACGGCAGACGCCAGCCCCACGAGCGGAACGCCGCGTCGCCGAGCAGGTGGCTCAGCAGCGCCACGAGGCCCGTGGCGAGCACGAGGCCCACGCCGTAGCCCACCTGCACGCCGCTGCTATAGAACGCCTTTTTGCCGCGCGGCGCGCTTTCCACGGCCATGAGCGCCGCGCCCCCCCATTCGCCGCCTACGGCGAAGCCTTGCAGCGCGCGCATCGTGACGAGCAGCACGGGCGCCCACCAGCCGATGGTCGCAAAGGTTGGCAAGAGCCCGATGGCAACGGTGGAAAGGCCCATCATCATGACCGTCAGAACGAGCATGCGCTTGCGGCCGAGCCGGTCGCCGAAGTGGCCGAACACGACGCCGCCGAGCGGCCGGAAGAGAAAGCCTACGCCGAAGGTCGCGAACGCGGCGAGCGTGCCCATGGTCCTGCCGACCTGCGGGAAGAACGCCACGTTGAACACCAGCGCGGCGACAATGCCGTAGAGCAGGAAGTCGTACCAATCGACGACCGCGCCGACGAAACTGCCGAGCGCCGCCTTGCGGGCCTGGCTGCGCGACGGCGCGAGAGGGGCGGCGTCGGGCGTGCCGGTGGTGTCGAGGCTTGGGGTCATGAGTTGTCTCCAGACTTTTGCGCATGTGCCATGCTGCGAGATGCACGAAACGTGAGACGCAGCATAGGGCGGGCCGCGCGGTCCGGCAATGCGTGGTGCCGCCGTTTTGCGCGATTATCGCCCAAATGCGTGCGATTATCGAACGCATTGCGGGTTTGCACCGAGATGGCGCGCGGACCGCCCACGTGCGGCGATCTTCGTCAAAATGAACGAACTGGTTAAAATCGGCGCTGCTTTGCGCGTCCTCCAGGTTTGCGGCGGCGCGGCGAAGTGTCCGTTTCAGCGCTTGCGTCAGGAGCCTATTGCATGTCCAGCCCCAGTAATCCTCCGCCGCATGCGGACAATCCGCTCGGCATGGCCGGTCTCGAGTTCGTCGAGTTCGCCGCGCCCGAGCCCGCCGATCTCGGCCGCCGTTTCGAACAATTCGGGTTCAAGGCGATCGCGCGCCATGTGAGCAAGGCGGTCACGCTCTACCGCCAGGGCGAGATGAATTTCCTGCTGAACGCCGAACCCGATTCGTTCGCCGCGCGCTACGCGCAGGAGTACGGCATGGGCATCTGCGCGATCGGCGTGCGCGTCGACAATGCGAAACGCGCGTTCAAGCACGCCATCTCGCTCGGCGCGTGGGCGTTCGAGGGCGAGCGGCTGGGTCCCGCGGAGCTGCACATTCCCGCGATCCAGGGCATTGGCGATTCGCACCTCTATTTCATCGACCGCTGGCGCGGCCGCGGCGGCCAGCGCGGCGGCGTGGGCGACATTTCGATCTTCGACATCGACTTCCGGCCCATCGACGTCGCCACCGCGCATACCGATCTCGATCACGGCGGCACCGGCCTTACGCGCGTCGATCACCTCACGCAAACGGTGGGCGCGGGGCGCATTGCGGAATGGCTCGACTTCTATCGCGACCTGCTGCATTTCCGCGAGATCCACGAGATCAACGCGAACTGGCATGTGTCCGAGGAGTCCCGCGTGATGGTGTCGCCCGATGGCGAACTGCGCATTCCGGTTTATGAGGAAGGCACGCGCCGTACGCAGCTATTGCACGACTATCTGCCCGAGCATCCCGGCGAAGGCGTGCAGCATATCGCGCTCGCGAGCAACGACATCCTCGCGAGCGTCGATGCGCTCAAGGCCAACGGCGTCGAGTTCGTCGAACCGCCGCGCGCGTACTACGACACCGTGGATGCGCGTTTGCCCGGCCACGGCGTGGACCTGGAAGCCTTGCGCAAGCGCCATGTGCTGGTCGATGGCGAGATTGGCGAAGACGGCGTGCCGCGGCTCTTTTTCCAGACCTTTGCCAAACGCCTACCGGGCGAGATCTTTTTTGAAGTCGTGCAGC
Source organism: Paraburkholderia sp. CNPSo 3076 (assembly GCF_026343935.1). Taxonomy (NCBI): domain Bacteria; kingdom Pseudomonadati; phylum Pseudomonadota; class Betaproteobacteria; order Burkholderiales; family Burkholderiaceae; genus Paraburkholderia; species Paraburkholderia sp. CNPSo 3076. The sequence continues at coordinate 81,249 of NZ_JAPMAL010000006.1, forward strand.
GCAGCGGCCATCACGGTTTCGGCGAGGGCAATCTCGACGTGCTCGCGCGGGCGCGCGAGGCGGCCGCGAAGCAGGGCCCGGCACCCGGTTAAACCGCGCAGTCCGCGACGTCAGCGCTCCAGACGAGACTTCGCGGCTGCGCCCGTTGTTGTGCGCGTGCGCGCCGTGCCGGGCGCGGCGGCGCGCGGCGAGACCATCGTGCGGCAGCGATGGCGCACCTCCTTGCTGAACTCGGTGCACACCTGAGTCATCAGGTCCGTGGACCGGTACACCATGAACACATGGAAGTCCGGCAACTCGTCGCGAATGGGCAGCGTGTGCAACGCGTCGCGCCTGAGGACGAGCGGCCCGCTCATGCCGTAGAACACGAAGTCCGACCAGATGCTGATGACATCCGTGCAGGTCGCGAGCTGCAGGCCGAGCAGGTTCGACACGCTGTGCACGATGCGCCTGGGCATCTCGAGGCGATTCAGGCGCATGAGGCTCGCGAGCGGGCTGCCGGGATCGTCCAGCGGGTCGAGCGTGAGCCAGTCGGCCTCGAGCAGATCGCGCAGGCGCGTCGTGCGTGCAAGCGGGTGGCCGGGACGCGTGGCGAGCACCATGCCCACCGAAAAAAGCGGCTCCCGCTCCCACTGAAACGCGCTCGTGCCGGGGCCGCTGTTCGTCGAGATGAGCGCGAGGTCGAGGCGGCCTTCGCGCAACCCTTCGAGTATCTGCTGCGGCCGCATTTCATAGGCGTGCACCGCCACGACCGGAAAGCGCGCGCGAAATGCCGCGATCGACTCGGGCAGCGGGCCGCTCGATGCAACGGCGGAAAAGCCGATGTTCAATTGCGCCTCGGCATGGCCGCGCATGCCTTCGATATCTTCCAGCGCGTGGCGCAACTCCTGTTCGACCACGCTCGCGCGCTTCGCGAGCGCGCGCCCATAATTCGTGAGGCTCACGCCGCGCACCGAGCGCGACATGAGCGTCACGCCCAGTTCGCGCTCCAGCTCCGCCACCGCCTTGGAAAGCGCCGGCTGCGAGATGTGCAGGCTGCGCGATGCCTCGTGCATGCTGCCGTGCTGCGCGAGCGCGAGCAGGACGCGCAACTGGTGCAGTTTCATCTGTGGTGCTCCAACGTTCTCCGATCGGAAGTGATTCTAAACGTTGCGAAACGCGGCGAGGATCTGAGCGCGGTGCACCCGGTGTTATGTCGATACTTTGCCGACCAGATGAAAACGTGATGAGGGATGCCAAAGCTCGACGGCGGTCGCAACGGCGCTGCCGACCCACGTACGCCGCCACATCAGCAGGCAGGGCTCGCCAATATTCATCGAAAGATGGCGTCGTATGTCCGCGTCCGGTTTTTGCGCGTAGATCCGGAACTCCGCCCGTTGAACCGGCGCGAGCCGCATCATGTAGTGATTCGGTGTTTCCCGTGTGAAGTCCTGCTCGAGATAGCCCGGAAACACATGGGGGTTCACGTAGCGGTCCTCGTACAGAATTGCTTCGTCTTCCTCGTAGTGGACGATACGCGAATGGAACACGGAACCGCAGCCGAGCTCGAGTGCGGCCATCGCCTGATCGTTCGAGCTTGTCCCCAGCGTCAGCACCCGCGCGCTGTGCCGGTGACCCCGCGCGGCGATTTCGTCGGCAATGTTGCGAACCTCGAGGACGGTCGATTCGACGTCGCGCGAGGCAACGAACGTTCCCGCGCCCTGAACGCGTCTGAGCACGTGCTCGGCCGACAGTTCGCGCAGCGCGCGCGATACGGTCATTCGCGCGACGCCGAATTCCTTGACGAGCTCGGTCTCCGACGGAATGGCCTCACCCGGCTTCCAGGTCCCGTCCGTGATTCGATCGACCACGTAGCGCTTGATCTGCTCGTACGCCGGAGCGACCTTATGCGCTGTCGCGGCATGCGTCGAGTTGTCGATGAGCGAAGATGGCGCGTTCATACCTGACCTCGCATCAGACGCCGACAGTGCCGGGAACCGCGCTGGTCGCCGGGGCCCCCGTACTGCGCGCGATTGGCGGCATGTCCAGCTCCGTTTCCCGCGACACGGCCCTGGTGCCGTCACATGCCGGGCCGGGAAGCGGCGGTGGGGCGCTGTCGGCAACGAGGCGAAACGCGAAAGTCATGTCGTCGGAGAGCGGGCGGTCGTCGTGATAGGTCGGCAGCGTGGAGCGCACGCTGGCGTAGAGCGCGTCCGTATAGGGCGCGCGCGCCGCGTCGAGCGGCTGCAGATCGTAGGCCTGTGCCGCAGCGAGCAGTTCGATGCCGAGGATGCGGTTGCTGTTCTCGATGACCGCGAGCGCCTTTAGCGCGGCCGGCGTCGCATGGCACAAATGGTCTTCCTGCAGCCCCGATGTCACGCCGCCGTCGAGACTCGCGGGAGCGGCTTCACGGCGGTTCTGTGCGACGAGCGACGCGGCCGTGTACTGCGCAATCATGAAACCCGAACGCGTGCCGCAGGCGTGCGCGAGGAAGGCCGGCAGGCCGCTCACGAGCGGGTTGACCAAACGGTCGAGGCGGCGTTCGGCCATCGCCGCAACCTGTGCAATCGCGGTTGCGAGACTGTCCATGGCGAGCGCGATCGAGGCGCCGACCGCATGCGCCTGCGAGTACACCTGGGGCGACTCCGGCGTGCCGGCAACGATCGGATTGTCGGTCACCGAGGCAAGCTCGCGGTTCACGACTTCGGCCGTTGCAGCGAACGTGTCTCGCGCGGCGCCGTGCACGTGCGGAATCGTGCGTACGCTGAGTGGGTCCTGTGTGCGCCGCCCGAGCGAGACCTCGAGCAGCGAGCTACCGGCGAGCGCCGCGCGCAGACGCTCGCCCACGCGGGCGAGGCCCGGCGACACACGAAACGCAAGCGAACGGGTGTCGAACGCCGCGATCTGGCCGCCGAGATTCTCGAAGCTCATCGCCGCAACGACGTCCGCCCAGTCGAGCAAGCGCTCCGCGCGGTGAAGCGCGAGCGCCGCGAGCCCGGTCACGCACGGCGTGCCGTTCACGAGGCTCAATCCCTCCTTCGCTTCGAGCGACAGGGGCTGCAAGCCGAGCCGCTGCAGGGCTTGAGCGCCGCTCACGCGCTCGCCGTTCCAGCGCACATGTCCCGCGCCCACGCAAACGAGCGCGATGTGCGCCATATGGCTTAGATAGCCGACGGAACCGAACGCGGGCACCTCCGGCAGGCAATTCGCCTCCAGCAGCGCGGCAAGACGCTCGACGACTTCGAGGCGCACACCCGAGTGTCCATGCGCGAAGTTGTTGATGGCCGCAGCCATGATCGCGCGTGTTTCTTCTGCGTCTAGCGGCTCGCCCACGCCCACTGCGTGGCTCATGAGGATGTTGTGCGACAGGTCGTGCTGTTCGTCTTGCGAGACGACCACGTCGCACAGCGCGCCGACGCCCGTGTTCACGCCATACGCACGGATGCCGCGCGCGACGATCTGTTCGACGAGCACACGGGCGCTACGAATGTTCGCCTGCGCATCGGCGCAGAGTATCAGCGGCTCGCCTGCGGCGACGGTGGCGATCGCGCGCCAGTCGAGCGGATTCTGGGTACGGGTGATGGCCATGGGAGTGCGTGTGCGTGGTGCGGGTTTAGTGAGCGTTGCGATCCTGGTGGCTCGACACGAACTGGCGGAAGCGGTCCGACTTCAGTTCGCCGAATACCTCGTCTGGCGTGCCATCCGAATCCACCTGGCCCTGGTGCAGGAACATCACGCGATTCGAAACGTGGCGCGCGAAGCCCATCTCGTGCGTGACGACGAGCATCGTGCGGCCTTCGTCGGCGAGCGTGCGCATCACGCGCAGCACTTCGCCGACCAACTCGGGGTCGAGCGCCGAGGTTGGCTCGTCGAACAGCATCACCTTCGGATGCATCGCGAGCGCGCGCGCAATCGCCACGCGCTGCTGCTGGCCGCCCGACAGATGTGCGGGGTAGTGTCCGCGCTTGTCGGCAAGGCCGACCTTGGCGAGCAGCGCCTCGGCTTCTTCGACCGACTCGGCGCGGCTGCGCTTGAGCACGCGCATGGGGCCTTCGATCAGGTTGTCCAGCACGGTCATGTGCGACCACAGGTTGAAGTTCTGAAACACCATGCCGAGCTGCGAGCGCACGCGGTCGACCTGACGGCGGTCGCCCGGTTGCAGCTTGCCGTCGCTGCGGCGCTTCATCTTGAGTTCCTCGCCCGCGAGCGCGACCGAACCGTCGTCCGGCGTCTCCAGCAGATTCAGGCAGCGCAGGAACGTGCTCTTGCCCGAGCCGCTCGCGCCGAGAATCGAAATGACGTCGCCTTCGTGAGCGTCGAGCGAAATGCCCTTGAGCACGTGATGGTCACCGAACGACTTGTGGATGTTGCGCACCGACAGCGCAACGGGTGCTGACGTATTCATCAATCTCTCCAGGTAGGGCGGCGGGTCACGACGCGGCACGCGTGGCTTCGAGCGGCGCAGCGGGTTTGCGCGGGGCGGGCGGCGCCGCGCGCAGGTGGCGCGACAGCCGTTGCTCGACGAAGCCGATCACGCGCACGACCACGAAGTTCAGGAACAGGTAGATCAGCGCGGCGCACGTAAACACCTCGGTGGTGCGATAGGTCTGCTGAATGATCTGCTGCGCAACCCCCGTCACTTCCCAAACGGTGACGAGGCTTGCCAGTGCCGTCGACTTGACGAGCAGCACGGCTTCGGTCGAATACGCGGGCAGGCACTGACGCAGCGCGATCGGGCCGATCACGCGGCGCAGCAGGGCGAAGCCGGAAAGTCCGATCGAGTAGCCGGCTTCGATTTGTCCGACGGGCACCGCCATGAGGCCGCCGCGGATGATCTCGGCCGTGTATCCCGCCGTGCACAGCGCGAGCGACAGGACCGCGCAGACATAGGGCTCGCGCAACACCGGCCACAGAAAGCTTTCGCGAATCACGCCGAACTGCCCGAGGCCGTAATAGACGAGGAACATCTGGATCAGCAGCGGCGAGCCGCGAAATACGAGGATGTAGGCGCGCGCAAAACGGTTCGGCAGCCAGTGCGGCGAGACCCGCATCGTGACGATCACGAGCGAGAGCAAGCCGCCCAGCACGAGCGACGCGAAGAAAAGACCGAGCGTTGTCGGCACGGCGCCGATGAGCTGGCGCATCGTGTCGAGCAGGAACGCGAAATCGATATTCATGAGTGTGCGCTCCCCGATCAGTTGCGCGCAAAGTTGCGCTTGAACGAGCGGCCGACGACCGCTTCGGCGCGACCGAAGACACGGTTCGACACACCCGTCATGGCGAGATAGAGCAGACCGCCGACGACGAAGAAGAGGAAGTACTGGTGCGTCGAGCCCGCTGCGATCTGGCTCGCCCGCAGCAACTCGGCGAGCCCGGTGACCGAAATCAGCGCGGAGTCCTTCAGGCTCAGTTGCCAGACGTTGCCGATGCCGGGCAGCGCGTAGCGCAGCACCTGCGGGATCAAAATCCGGCGAAACAGCGTGAGCGTCGGCATGCCTATCGCGCGAGCGGCTTCGAGTTCGCCGCGTGCCACGGCGAGCACGGCTGCGCGATAGACCTCGGCCTGATAGGCGCCCGAAATCATGCCGACCGCGAACGCGCCGACGGCGAAGGGCGGCACGCCGACGAATCCGTCGGCGCCGAACCATTGACCGACGGTGGTGACCAGAGACGAGCCGCCGAAGTAGAACAGATAGATGACGAGCAATTCGGGCACACCGCGAAAGACGGTCGTGTAGAAGTCGCCGAACACGCGCAGCACGCGCAAGCGCGAGAGTTTTGCGGCGGCGATGAGCGCACCGAACACGGCGCCGATTGCTAGTGCGGCAAGCGTGAGCACAACGGTCATCAACGCGCCTAGGAGCAGAACGCTACCCCAGCCGTCCGGCCCGAGGCCGAGTGTGTTGAATAGCGATAACAGAGACATGGCATGGATCCACGCGGGTCGGGAAGCGAAGGCGCGCGTCAGGCGCGGCGCGCGCGGTCAGGATGCGACGCTTACGGCGTCACGTCGGTCTTGAACCACTTCAGGGCGAGCTTCTTCACGGTGCCGTCGGCAAGTGCCGCCGTGATCGCGCTGTCGAACTTCGCCTTCAGGTCGGCGTCCTGTTTGCGGAACGCGAGGCCTTCGCCCGGACCCCAGATCGGACCGGAGATCATCGTGCCGGCAATCACGACGGGCGACTTGTCGGCGTTGGCGGTGTAGTAGGTCACGTCGTCGAACGTGGCGTCGATGCGGCCGTTGGTGAGATCGAGATCACGCTCGGGCGCGGTCTTGTACACGCGCACTGACGCGACGTCCTTGAAGTTGGCGTTGATGAAGCCGGTGTACACCGTGCCCGACTGGATGCCGATCGTCTTGCCCTTCAGCGCCTTGCGCATCGACTCGATGGCGGGCGCGTTGCTGCGCGAGTCCGCGTCGAGCTTCAGAGGCGGCGTGTTCGGGCCGCCCTTCGGCAGGATCTTCGGATCGGACACGGCGAAGCTTGCCGGGGTGGCCGCATAGGGCTTCGAGAATGCAATGATTTTCTCGCGGTCCGGCGTGATCGAGATCGCATCCATCAGAACATCGAACTTGCCCGCCTGCAGGCCCGGAATCATGCCGTCCCAGTCCTGGGCGACGAGCTTGCACTGGATTTGTGCACGCGCACACAGGTTTTCGACGAGTTCGGGTTCGAACCCGCCAAGCTTGCCGCCGGGCAGTGTCAGGTTCCAGGGCGCATAGCTGCCGTCGAGCGCGATCGTCACGCTTTTCCATTCCTTCGCGCCGGCACTGCCGCTTCCAAGCAGCGTGACGCCGAGTGCTGCGCCAATCAGCGCTTTTGCCAGCCGGGTGTACTTCGCCTGCATGACCATGCTCCTTTGTCGGTGGGTACCGTGGACCCGTGGGGACGTTGTTTCGTTCGTGCGACTTGCATAGACAAGAATGGAGAGAAAAGAATTCGAGCGCAAGAGAATTTCATAAATCCGGGCTCATGGAAAACCCTGTGAGCGGGCGTGGATTCGCGATGAATCGGTGTTTGTGGCAAGGCGAGACGTGGTTGCGGCATGGACTGTTTCAGCCATTGGTGTGCCCCATTAATTTGTCTAGTCATGTCGAGGGCTGTGAGCCGCAATGGAGAGGAGACGCGCAATGGCGGCCATCGCTCGATGGCCGTTGCGCGTCACTGCGATTCCATCCGGTTATCAAGATGAAAATTTGTGACTTCTTTCAAAAGTGAGACCTGCCTGAATATCGACCGGCCACTTCCTGTTCCCACCGCTCCACGTCTCGCGGAGATCCGCCATGAATGACGCCACGCTCAGCGCCACCGCCCCGCTTGCGCCGCCCGCGGCCACTCGCCAGAGCCAGTTCCGCCTGATCGCCGCGTGTTCGATCGGCAATGCGCTCGAAATGTACGACTTCACGGTCTACAGCTTTTTCGCGCTGCTGATCGGCCGGCTCTTTTTCCCCTCGGACAGCACTTACGGCTCGCTGCTGCTAGCTGTGGCGACGTTCGGCATCGGTTTCGTGATGCGGCCGCTGGGCGGCCTCGTGATCGGCAGCTATGCCGACCGGCGCGGGCGCAAGGCCGCCATGACGCTGACTATCGCACTGATGGTGGCGGGCACCCTGTGCATCTCGCTCGCGCCGACCTATGCGCAGGCCGGCGTGCTGGGCTCGCTCGTGATTCTCGCGGGGCGGCTCCTGCAGGGCTTCTCGCTCGGCGGCGAAATCGGCGCGTCCACGGCCATGCTGATGGAGTCCGGCGAAGTGGGGCAGCGCGGCTTTCGCGTGAGCTGGCAACTGGGCAGCCAGGGCATCTCGGCGCTCGTCGGCGCGCTCACGGGCGCGGTGCTCTACGCCACGCTCTCGCCGCAGGCGCTGGAGAGCTGGGGCTGGCGTCTGCCGTTCCTGGGGGGCCTGCTGATCGCGCCGGTGGGCCTCTATATCCGCTCGAAACTCGACGAAACGCACGAGGCCGAGTCCGACGCGCCCAGCCCGCTCGGCACGCTCATGCGTGAGCACGGCGCGAAAGTGGGTCTCGGCATTCTCTCGATCACAGCCGGCACCGTGGGAATGTATCTCGTGGTGTTCTTCATGCCGACCTACATGATTCGCGTGCTCAAGATGCCGCCGTCGCTCTCGCTGCTTTCGGGCTGCGCCACGGGCTTCACGATGCTCGTCGCATCGCTCGTCTCGGGGCGTCTCGCGGACCGCCTCGCGCGCCGCAAGCGGCTCGTGCTCGGTGCGCTGCTCTTCAACATCGTGGCCATCGTGCCCGCGTTCTGGCTGATGACGCGCATGCCGGGCGTGCCGCTCGTGCTCGCGCTCTCGGTCATGATCACGGCCGCGGCGAATCTCGGCTCCACCCCCATGCTGCTGATGCTCATGGAAATGCTTCCCGCCGGCGTGCGCGCAAGCGGTCTCTCGGTCATCTATAGCGTGGGCGTGACATTGTTCGGCGGCAGTTCGCAGTTCATCGTCACGTGGCTGCTCGCGAAGACCGGCAATCCGCTTTCGCCTGCGGTCTATCTCGTCGTTTGCGGGCTCATCTCGCTGTGCGCCGTCGGCGCGATTCGCGAGCGGCGCGTCGGCTGACGATGCGTTGCACGCAGCTTTTCGCCTTTCGATCCTTCACACGATTAACGGAATCCTCATGAAACGTGAACCGTCGCTCACGCCGTTCCAGTTGCTGCCCACTTTGCTGCCCGAGATCGAGATCGACGCCGGGACCTTCATCGACATTCGCCGCCAGATTCATTCGCAGCCCGAACTAGGCTTCGAAGTGGGCGCTACGGCGAAGCTCGTCGCCATGCTGCTGGAGAAGTGGGGCTACGAAGTGCATACGGGAATCGGCAAGAGCGGCGTGGTGGGGCAGCTCAAAGTGGGCAGCGGCAAGCGGCGCCTGGGCATTCGCGCCGACATGGACGCGCTGCCGATCGTCGAGAACACGGGTCTGCCGTACGCGAGCCAGACGCCCGGCAAGATGCACGCGTGCGGCCACGACGGCCACACGGCCATCCTGCTCGCCGCCGCGAAAACGCTGGCGGAGCGGCGCGATTTCGACGGTACGCTCAACCTGATCTTCCAGCCCGACGAAGAGAACCTGTGTGGCGCGAAGGCGATGATCGAAGACGGTCTGTTCGAGCGCTTTCCCTGCGATGCGGTCTACGCGCTGCACAACATGCCGGGCGTGCCGGCCGGGACGTTTCGCGTGCTGCCGGGGGCGGTGAGCCTTTCATCGGATGTGGCCGACGTGACGCTCAAGGGCGTGGGCGGCCACGGCGCGATGCCGCACCGCGTGAAGGACCCCATCGTGGCTGCGGCGGCGCTCGTGACGGCGCTGCAAACCATCGTCGCGCGCAACGTGGCGCCCGACGAATCCGCGGTGGTGTCCGTGGGCTACATTCGCGGCGGCGCGACCCACAACGTCATCCCGGCGACGGTCACGCTCGGGCTGAACATCCGTGCGGCGCGCGCCGAAACGCGCGCGCTCGTGGAAGCGCGCGTACGTGAGATCGTGGCGCTCACCGCCCAGGCACACGGCGTGGAGGCGCTGATCGACTACCGGCAGCTCACGCCGCCGATGGTCAACACGCCGGACGAAACCACGCTCGCGCAGCAGGTCTGCGCGGAGCTGGTGGGCGAGGACAACGTGGTCATGCAGGCGCCCAAGGGCTTGAACGGCAGCGAGGACTTCGCCTGGATGCTCAATGCGGTGCCCGGTTGCTACCTGCTGCTCGGCAACGGAGAAGGGGAGTTCGGCGGCTGCATGGTGCACAACCCCGGCTACGACTTCAACGACCAGGTGCTGCCGCTCGGCGCGGCGTGCTGGGTGCGGCTCGCGCAGCGGTTTCTCGTCGCGTGACGAAGTGCAATTCGTTAGTCATTCGAATCATCTGCGTGGGCGGCTAACAGGTCGGGCGTCAGGCCCAGCCGCTCGCGCAGATCGAGCCAGCCGCGCGGCGTGACCTGCACCGCGCGCGACGCACGCGAACGCCGCATCCAGCCGCGTTCGCACAGCAGCGTGAGCAAGGCCACGCCGAGCGGCCCGGCCAGATGATGCTGGCGCTCGGTCCAGTCGAGGCATTGACGCGCAATGCCGTGGCGCCCCGGCTTGAGCGCGGCGACGTCGAGCCCGAGTTCGCCGAACCATGTCTCGCCCGCGGGTGTCACCGCGAAGCGTTTGTCCGCTTGCGCCGTGATGAGCCCCGCATCCGTGAGGCGCTCCGTGATTGCCACGCCGACCTGGCCCGCGAGATGGTCATAGCAGCAGCGCGCGAAGCGCAGGTCCCGCGCCTCGCGGCCCAGCGGCTTGCGGCGCACCGGTGCGCGCGCGCCGACCGTCGCGAGGTTTTCGAGCAAGGTGGCGACCTGGGCGTCCGCGAGCCGGTAGTAGCGGTGGCGGCCTTCCTTTTCCACGGCCAGCAGCCCGCCATCCAGCAGCTTCGCCAGATGGCTGCTCGCGGTTTGCGCGGTCACCCCGGCCGCGTAAGCCAGTTCGCCGGCGGGCAGCGCGCGGCCATCGGCGAGCGCCATCAGCATCGCGGCGCGCGCGGGGTCGGCGATCAGGAAGGCCGTGGCGGACACCCTCGGGTGCGTGTTCATGCCATTCATGCGTTTCTCCAGGACATACGCATAGCGTAGCGCGCGAGCCGGGTCGCATGTTTCGACACGCATCGAAGCATCGGCACTGCCGTGCGCCCGATACTGGGCTCGTGACCGGCGCCCAACGCGCGCCGGCGTAGCGGGGGAGCCCATGCAGATACACGAGACGCACGATACGCACAGCCGCGAACAGCAACGCCGGGTGCTCTGGGCCACGAGCATCAGTTATGTCGTGGTGATCCTCGACACCTCGATCGTCAATGTCGCGCTGGAGCGCATCGGTGCGAGCCTTGCCGGCGGCGTGGCCGGCCTGCAATGGGTCGTGAACGCCTATACGCTCACCTTCGCGAGCCTGCTGCTGTCGGGCGGCACGCTCGGCGACCGGCTCGGCGCGCGCCGGGTCTATATGGCCGGGCTCGCGGTCTTCACGGCGGCCTCGGCGTTGTGCGGCGCCGCTCCGAGCCTCGCGCTGCTCACGCTCGGACGCGTGCTGCAGGGCCTGGGCGCGGCGCTGCTCGTGCCCGCCTCGATGGCGCTCATCAACGGCGCGTGCGCGAACGCGCGCGAGCGCGCGGCCGCCTTCGGCGTGTGGGCTGGACTCGGCGGCGTCGCGATGGCGGCGGGCCCGTTGCTGGGCGGCGTGCTGATCGGGCTCGTCGGCTGGCGCAGCATCTTTCTGCTCAACGTGCCGGTGTGCCTCGCCGGCATCGTCATGGCCGCGCGTGTGGCGCCGCAGCCGCGAAGAGGCGCGCCACGCCGGCTCGATCTCGCGGGCCAGGCGGCGGCCATCGCGGCGCTGGCGCTGCTCAATGCCGCCATCATCGAGGCGCCAGCGCACGGCTGGCATGCGCCGCTCGTCGCGGGCGGTCTCGTGCTGGCGGGTGGGGCGGCGATCGCCTTCGTCGCGCTCGAAAAGCACCGCGCGCAACCAATGCTCCCACTCGGCTTCTTCCGCGAGAGCGTGTTCAGCGCGGCCGTGCTGGTCTCGATGATTTCGGCGTTCACGTTCTACGGTCTGCTATTCGGACTCAGCCTGTATCTCCAGCAGGAGCGCGGCTACGCGCCGTTGCGCGCGGGTCTCGCCTTCCTGCCGCTCACCGTGGTGGTGCCGATCGGCAGTCTGCTTTCGCGGCGCGCGGTGGCATGGCTCGGCCCGCGCGCGCTCGTCGCGCTCGCCTGCCTGCTCGCGGCCGCGGGCTATCTCGGCGCGGCAGCGTACGCCGCGACGGCGCGATACGACTTGCTGGCCTTGCCGCTGCCGGCCATCGGTTTTGCCGCGAGTCTCATCACGCCTGCGGCCACGGCGGCGCTCATGGCGACGGTCGATCAGGGCCGCGCGGGCATCGCCGCCGGCGTGCTCAACGCCGCCCGGCAGACCGGCGCGGCGCTCGGCGTGGCCGTGGCGGGCGCCATGATCGCGGGGCGCGCGTCGATCGGCGCGGGTATGCGCGTGAATCTGCTGATCGCCGCCGTGCTCTCGGCAGGCGCGGCGTGGGCATGGTGGCGTGCGTGGTCCCGCCACGCAGCGCATGCCGCCGAGTCGCATGGCGCGAAGAAGACGCATGCCGGGTAGCCGTGCGCCTGACTCCTCCCCGCGCGCGCCCTGGATCATCCGCTGTGCATTCTGGGATAAAGTGCCGTTGCATGCATCGCGCATTCGCGCGGGCCGTGCGCCATAGGAGGAGTCTGTCATGGCCGAATACGGGCAACATCCCTCGTCCGTGCTGGCGCTCAAGAGCGCCCACGACTTCGACACGACGATCGCGCGCCTGAAGACCGCGCTGGCCAAGGCAGGCGCGGATATCTTCGCCGACGTCGACCAGCGCGAAGCCGCCGAGACCGCCGGGCTCAACCTGCGCCGCACGCGCCTCATCCTGTTCGGCAATCCGAAGGCGGGTACGCCCGTCATGGCGGCCAACCCTCACGCGGCGGTCGAGTTGCCGCTGCGCATGGTGATCTGGGAAGACAACGAAGGGCACACGCGGCTCGACTATCGCGACGTCTCGCAGACGCTCGGCCCGCTCTATGGCATCGACGCCGAAGTGCTCGTGCCGCTGCAGCGCGTGGTGGGGCTGCTGCAGACCGCCGTGCAATAGCGGCAAACGAACTGCGCGCCTCGCGCCAGTAACATCGGCCGGCGCCTGAGCGCCCATCTTCGGCGGACGCTTAAAAAATTGACAGGCGCGGCGCGCTTCGCTTAACGTAGGTGCCTTGCGACTTCACCCGGCGAGCGGGCGAAGCGCGTAGCCCGCCGCTGCCTCGATCCGCCGATGACCTCCCGCGCAGAAGACCCCGACGATCCGCCTCGCGATCGCGCCGGGGCGTCCGATTCGACTTCCGCATCTTCATCTACGCCATCGCCTGCCATCTCCCACACGCAGCAAGCGCTACCCGGAAACCCGCACGACGCCGATGTCGAGCAACACTGGCGGCGCAATCTCGCGGTCTGCGTGGTCGGCTCGTTCACGACGCTCGTCGCGATGACGCTGATGCTGCCGTTCCTGCCGCTCTACGTGGAGGAACTGGGCGTGTGCGGCCACGCGGCGATTGTGCAGTGGTCGGGTATTGCGTACAGCGCGACGTTCTTCACGGCGGCGCTCGTCGCTCCCGTGTGGGGGCGCCTCGGCGACCGCTACGGCCGCAAGCCCATGCTCGTGCGCGCGAGCCTCGGCATGGCGATCACGATGTCGCTCATCGGCATGTCGCGCAATATCTGGCAACTCGTCGCGCTGCGTTTGCTCGCGGGTTTCGCGGGCGGTTATTCGTCGGGCTCGACCATCCTCGTCGCTACGCAAACGCCGCGTCACCGCTCGGCGTGGGCGCTCGGCGTGCTGTCGTCGGGCATCATGGCCGGCAATCTGATCGGGCCGCTGCTGGGCGGCACGCTGCCGCCGCTCATCGGCCTGCGCGCCACCTTCTGGGTGGCGGGCGCGACGATCTTCGCGGCCTTTATCGCGACCTGCGTGTTCGTCAAGGAAGCGCCGCGCCCCGCGCGCGTAGCGCATGCGGCGCAGAAGGGCGGCTGGTCGGCGCTGCCCAACAAGCGCCCGATCGTCGCCATGCTCGTGACCGGCATGCTGCTGATGCTCGCCAACATGTCGATCGAACCCATCATCACCGTGTATGTGGCGACGCTCGTGCACGACCCCGCGCGCGTGACCTTCGTCGCGGGCCTCGCGATGTCGGCGGCGGCGCTCGGCAGCATCGTCGCGGCTTCGCGGCTCGGGCGCGTGGCGGACCGTGCAGGGCACGCAAAAGTGATCGTCGTGGCGCTGGCGGCCTCGGCATTGCTGCTCGTGCCGCAGGCGTTCGTCACGGCGGGCTGGCAACTCGTCGCGCTGCGCTTTCTCATGGGCGTGTCGCTCGCGGCGCTGCTGCCGTGCATCGCGACCGTGATTCGTCACAACGCGCCGGACCATGCCGCGGGCAGCGTGCTCGGCTATTCGGTATCGGCGCAGTTTGCGGGGCAGGTGCTGGGGCCGCTGATCGGCGGCTTCGTCGGCGGGCATCTGGGCATGCGCGCCGTGTTCCTCGGCACGAGCCTGCTGATGCTGGCGGGCGCGCTGTTCACGTGGCGCGCGGTGGGTTTCGCCCGGCGCGCGTAACGCGGCGGCCAGCCCGCGCGCAGGCATTGAAAGTGTGAGAGGCGAGGGCGGCGGATCTTGCGCGCCGCCGCCTCAGGTTCATCGGCGCTCGCTCACCGGGCGCGGGTCAGTGACCAAAAAACACGTCGCAGTCGGGCCGCGGCCAGCACATCTTGCCCGTGCGATGGCCTGAGGCGCTGTGCGTATCGGGCGTGCCGCCATACGACATATCGGTGCTGGCCTGAGCCGAAGCATCGGCGTCGTCGGTCATCGTCTGATGCGCGCGCTCCTGCGAAACGGGTTCGTCCTTCGCGCGCGCCGTGCCGGGCGCAACGGCTGTCACGGCCGCCACGCATGTGGCGATCAATGCCAGGCGTAATGTCATATCAACCTCCTTTCTCGAGTTCGTGAGTGCGCCTTCGCGGCAATGACGAAGTCACTGCGGGATAACGGCGGAGTGGCTCCGCGGCGAAGGTGCGCGCGAGCAAGACGCAAAGCCTTAAGTCGCACACTCATCTGGAAAGTCGGGATGCCTGCGCGCAGCGCACGGCTGCCGAACGTCTTAGCTCACTGCTCACGAAGGAAGCGCGCCCACGCATTCGGGGGCGGCACAGCGCGGCGCGGCGCAAGAAGAAGGGCGCGCGGGCGCAGAGAACATCCGCACTGTGCTTTCAGTTATAGCTCGCGCCCCAAGGAGTGCAATCGGCTCAATCCCGGCCCCTGCGCACGGACCGAATCCAGGGCCGAATCCAGGACCCTGCACACACCGTCCCTCCAGCGATTCTTTCGATTCTGAAAATAACTGAAAGTATTTGGAAATTAAACGGTCGCCGTGTAGTCATCCTGCGATGTTGTAATGCGCTCGCTCTGATGTAAGGCGCATTGGGGCCTGTCGGCAGGATGGATGGGCGCCGTCTGAACGCCGCGGCGGCAGGGCGCACTGGTGCGCGCCGCGATTTGATCGACGGCCGGCGCGAGGTTCGACCGTCGGCACGCGCAAGTCGCGCGCGTGCAGGGCGGCCGGCCTCGCGCCGTTGTCACGTCGTGTGGCTCTCGCCGCGCTGCGCGCCAGCTTCGATGTTCGCTGGGTGCTCGCGGCGTTCGGCTTTTCCTTCTCGTGGTATTACGCAAAGAAAGATCGCATCATGTCCGAGCTTTCCACTTCGCCTACACCGTCTTCACCCAAACCGCGCAGCGCGGCGAGCCCCACGCGGCTCGTCCTGCGCGCTGCCGCCGCCGTGATCGCGGTCGGCGCACTGGTTTTTTGCGCCTACGCCGTGGCGTTTCCTGCCAACGTGCCCGATGCCGTGGGCGAGGTCGTCGAGAACCCGACGGGCGCGAATCCGCACCCGGTGGTGCTGCAGCGCCCGCCAGTCGCACCGCTTTCGGCGATGGCGCAGCTCGGCAAGCAGCTTTTCTTCGATCCGGCGCTCTCGGGCTCCGGTCAGCAGTCTTGTGCGTCGTGCCATAGCCCCGATCGTTCCTACGGTCCTCCCGATGGGCACGACGTGCAGATAGGCGGCCTCGCGATGAACCAGCAGGGTTATCGTCCGCCGCCTTCGCTCATGTATCTGTACCGTCAACCGAACTTCAGCATCGGTCCCGACCAGGGTGAAGCCGACGACGCGCCGACGGTCGCCCAGCAGGCCACGGCCGCAGCCGACGTCGTGAAGTCGCAGAAGGTGGCGGGCGGCGCATCGACTTCCGCGGAGATGGTGCCGCAGGGCGGCCTGTTCTGGGACGGCCGCGCCGACACGCTGCAGCAGCAGGCGTATGGCCCGCTGCTCAATCCCGTGGAAATGGCGAACACGAGCATCGAACAGGTGGCGACGAAGCTCGAAAAGGCGCCGTATGCGAAGCACTTCACGGAACTGTTCGGAGACCGGATCTTTGGCGACCCGAAGCTGGCCGTCGCGGAGGCGATGTTCGCGATCTCGCGCTACCAGGTGGAAGATCAGTCGTTCCATCCCTATAACAGCAAGTACGATCGTTGGCTCGAAGGCCATGCGCGCCTCTCGCAAGCCGAGCTGCGCGGCCTGCGCCTCTTCAACGACCCGAACAAGGCGAACTGCGCGGGCTGCCACCTCTCGAAGCCCGGCAAGGACGGCCTGCCGCCCATGTTCACCGACTACCAGTACGAGGCGCTGGGCGTGCCGCGCAACAACAAGCTCGCGCAGAACAAGGACCCGCACTTCTTCGATATGGGCGTATGCGGCCCGTTCCGCTTGGACTTCAAGGACCAGACGCAGTACTGCGGCATGTTCCTCACGCCCACGCTGCGCAATTCGGCCACGCGCACGGTGTTTTTCCATAACGGCGTGTACCACAACCTCGACGACGTAATGGCGTTCTACAACGATCGCAATACGGACCCGGGCAAGTTCTATCCGCACGGCCCCGACGGCAAGATCGACAAGTACGACGATATTCCGCCGCAGTTCCAGAAGAACGTGGACGTGACCGATGCGCCGTTCGACCGCAAGTTCGGCGACAAGCCGGCGATGACGCAAAGCGACATTCAGGACATCATCGCGTTCCTCAAGACGCTCAACGACGATCCGCAGCCGTCGAAGCAATGAGCGAGGCGGGGCAACCCGTCTTCGACAAGTAAAAGGGCGTGTCCGGCATTCGCCAGGACACGCCCTTTTTTGTGGCGGATGCTGCACTAACCCTTACTTGTCCCCATGGGCAAGATGAATCGTGACGATCACGGAGGCGTCGTCGAGCGCTTCCAGCGCGTGCGTTTCGCCGCCGCCGAGCAGCAGCATGTCGCCGGCGTGCATGGTGCGCGGGTCGCCGTTTACGAAGAAACGGATCACGCCTTCCACGCACTGCACCGTGATCTCGCCGGGCACGCTGTGCTCGGGAAGGCGCTTGCCCGCGGGCAGCACGATGCGCATGACTTCGAGTTGCTGCGCGCGGATCAGGGTAGTCGACTTCGCGTTCTTGAGCGCGCCGCCTAGCGGACGCACGTCGAAGACCTCACCCGGCGCGGCATGGGGGACGGCCATGACAGCCTCTCAAACGAGCTTCGCGTTGAGCGTGATCTTCGCGTTGTTGGCGAAGAGCTTCGACACCGGGCAGTTCTCCTTGGCGCCCTTCGAAAGCTCGTCGAACTTCGCTTGATCGATGCCCGGAATCTTCGCGGTCATGTCGAGCTGGCAGCTCGTGATGGCGAAGCCTTCGCCCACCTTGTCGAGTGTGACGGTCGATTTCGTCTCGATGCTCTCGGCCGTGAAGCCCGCCTGGGTGAGAAAGAGCGAGAACGCCATCGTGAAGCAGCCCGCGTGCGCCGCGCCGATCAACTCCTCGGGGTTCGTGCCGGGACCGCCTTCGAAGCGCGAGGCGAAGCCATACGGCGCTTCCTTGAGCACGCCGGTTTGCGTGGAGATCGTGCCCTGTCCGTCCTTGATGCCGCCGTGCCATATTGCCGATGCCGTCTTTTGCATGATGTCGCTCCGCGAGGTTGGGTGAGGGACGTGCAGGGCGCGCAATTTGCATACCGCCGCAAGCCCCGCGTGGTTGGGTTCAGGGTTGCTTCGGCGGCGTTTCGCCCGCGTACCAGGCGGCGGCGGCGTCGATTTCCTCGGGCGTCATGTTGCGCGCGATGTTGCGCATCTGCTCGGAAATGTCGTTATGGCGCGTGCCGTTCGCGAACGCGAGCAACTGCGCCTTGGTGTACGCGGCCGGCAGGCCGTCGAGCCACGGGCTGCCGATCTTGCTGTCCACGCCGCCATGGCAGGCCGCGCACGCGGGAATATTGCGCAGCGGCGCGCCGTGCGCCACGATGGCGGGTGCGCCGCCATGCAGGTGCGCGATCGGCTGCAGCGAGGCGTAGTAGGCGGCGAGGTCGCGCATGTCCTCGTCGGACAGATCGCGCGCCATGGGCGACATCACCGCGTTCTGGCGGGCGCCGGTCTGGAAGTCGTGCAGTTCCTTGAAGACCACGATGGCGAACTGGCCCGCCAGATTCGGCGAATTGGCCATGCTGATGCCGCGCGGGCCATGGCACATCGTGCAGCGCAAGCCGAGCGTCGCGCCGCGGCCAACCGAGAGCGTCGTCGCGCCGTCGAGCATGTGCGGCGTCAGTTCGACCTGGCTCAGCTGGTAGCCCGGCGGCACCGCCGACCCGACCGGGTGCCACTCGCGCGGCACGCCGGCCGCGCTGCAGATCGCCGTCCAGATGCCCTGAAAATACGGGTCGCTCTTCGCGGAAGGCAGCCAGATGAAGCCGATCAGCACGGAGACGACGAACACGACGATCGCCGTGCCCACGCCCGCGCGAAACCACACATTGCGAAACGAGAACAGGCGTTCGTCGCTCATCGCTGTGCTCCAATCGGGATCGCGGGCACGGCCGTTTCGGGCGTCGTCAGCAGTTGCGCGATCGGGTAGCCATAGTTGGTGATCGTGAGCGCGATCATCAGCACGACCCACAGCCCGAAGCTATTGAGCGCCACCGGCAGCGTGGCCGACTCGTGCACCGGCTTGCTGAAGCGATATTCCTCGGGCGCGGCCGCCTCGCTGCGATGCCCCTGGAGCAGCACGGTAAAGAACAGCACCGCCGAGATCACGAGGATCAGCCCGCCAAGGGCCGAGAGCACCACGAGCGCGCCCTGACCCGCGAGCGCCGGGTCGCTGTAGTCGTAATAGGCCATGCGCCGCGGCATGCCCATGAGGCCGACCAGGTGCCACGGGAAGGTCGTCACGATCATGCCGATGAACCACAGCCACAACTGCCAGCGCATGAGGCGCCAGTTGTTGAGCGCGCGGCCCGTGATCTGCGGCCACAGGTCGTAGGCGATGGCGAAATACATGATGACGATCGCGCCGCCGTAGATCAGGTGAAAGTGGCCCGTGATCCATTGCGTGTTGTGCACGGATTGGTCGAGCTGGTAGCTCATGTTGATGAGCCCGCCCGCGCCGCCGAAGCCGAGCATGACGAACGAGAACGCCACGGCCAGCATTTGCGGGTTCTGCCACGGCAGCTTGGCGATCCAGCCGAACGGGCCCTTGCCGCCGCGCAGCCGCCCGGCGATTTCGACCGATGCGCAGATCGTGAACACGGTGAGCAGCGTGGGCACCGAGACGAGCGCCGTGAACACCGACTGCACGAACTTGAAGCCCGAGCCCACCTGCGGATCGGTGAAGAGGTGGTGCAGGCCGATCGGCATGGCCACCACGAGAAACAGGATGAACGAGATGCGCGCCATCACGTCGCTGTAGAGCCGACCGCCGATCGCGCGCGGGATGATCGTGTAGTAGGCGATATAGGCGGGCACGAGCCAGAAGTAGACGATGGCGTGCAGGGTCCAGGAGAAGAACACGCGCGCGAGACCCGCGTCGATCGTATTGCGCCAGCCGAAGGCCACGGGCAGGATCTGGAACAGCACTTCGATGGCCGCGCCCACCGCGGTCCAGCCCCAGAGATACGCGCCCGCCGTGGTCGCGAACATGGCGAGCGGCAGCGGTTTGCCGCGATTCTCGCGCTTCCATTTCGCGGTGTTCACGCCCATCAGCGCGACCCAGACCCACGAGCCCACCACGACGAGCACGACGCCCAGGTAATAGAACACGTTGCCGATCATCGGCGGGTAGAAGGTGTAGAGCACGGAGGCGAGGCCGAGTGCCACGGGCACCGAGGCCGTGACGGCGCCGAGCGCGAGCAGGATGAAGCCGAGCCAGGCCCACTTCACGCCCACGAGCGGGCGCTTGAGCGCCAGTTCGCTGACCGCGTAGCCGAAGCCCATGGCGATGAGCGTGGGAAACACGTAACCCATCACGGTGCCGTGCTCCGTGACCGAGCGGTAGTAAAGCTCGGGGTCGTTGAGCCACGGATGCAGCGGGCTGCGCACGAACATCTGCCACGCGCCGAGCAGCAGCGCCACGCCGAAGACGATGAACGCGAGCCAGAAGTGGGCGAGTACGAGTCGCTTGTTATTTAACACAGCTGAGTCTCCGCGCTGAATTGCCTGCCTGGTTCGCCATCTGCATGAAGGCGTCCTTGTCGATGACCTTCACGTGGGCCCACATGCCCTGGTGGCCAGTGCCGCAGTATTCGTGACACGGCATGAGGTGGTCGGCGGGTTTGTCGAAGGTCGTGCGGAACGTTGAGATGTAGCCCGGCTCGACCATCGAGTTCAGGTTGGTGTCGGTAACGAGAAAGCCGTGCACGACATCGGCGCTCGTCGCGCGAAACGTAATGGGCGTGTTCGCCGGGACGAGGATGCATTGCGGCGTGAACGAGTATTGCTGGGCGAGAATGCGCACCGTCACGGAGCCGTCGGTTTCCACGGCGCTGCCCAGGTTCGACTCGACGAATTCGCCGGACACGTGCAGCGTTTCCGGATTGACGAGTTCCACGCGCGAGGGCGGCATCATGGCCCAGTGCAGGCCCGTAAACACCACCACGGCCACGAGCAGGGAGACGAACGCCACCATGACCGTCGCCCAGCGGCGCTCGACGCGCGCGGCGACTTCGGCACTGGCATGGTTATCGAGCGGATTCGACATGAGGCCGGCCTTTTCTTGTCTGTCTGAGCTATTGGATGATGCCGCGCGGCAGGAACACGACGAAGTAGAAGATGAACCAGAGCGCGGCCACGATCGCCGTGGCAATGCCCGCTACCGCGAGCGCGCCGCCCGGGCCGCTGGCCACGATCTCGTCGACCTGTTCATGTTGCGGGCGCTCGCCCGGTTGTTCGGGTACGGGAGTTTCGATCATCGCAGCCTCAGAAAAGCGGCGCGGAACGCAGCGCGTTCACTTCGTGTACGGAAACCGGCGAGCCGTGATTGCCCCACGCCGTGCGGATATACGTGACCACGGCCGCTACTTCTTCATCGGAGAGCGACTGTGCGAAGGGCGGCATGCCGTAGGGCATGGGGTTCTTGCGCGTGCCCGGCGCATAGCCGCCGTTGAGCACCATACGGATGGGATTCACGGCCGAGTTCATCTGGATCGACTGGTTGTCGGCGAGCGGCGGGAAATGCGGCGGCTTGCCCTGGCCTTCGGTCGCGTGGCACACCGCGCACTGCGACTCGTAGATCTTCTTGCCGAGCGGCACGAGGCGGGCGGCTTCCTCCGTTGCGAAAGTGCTCTTGGGCGACTTGTCGACTTCGTTGTTGTGGCCCGGCAGCGACTTCAGATATACGGCCACGGCGCGCACGTCGTCTTCGGTGAGGTACTGGAAGCTGTCGTAGACCACTTCGGCCATCGGCCCGTACACGGCGCCGCGTTTGGACACGCCTGCGTGCAGCAGATCGACGATGTCCTCGATGCTCCAGTCGCCGAGGCCCGCTTCGCGGTTCGACGTGAGCGAGGGCGCGTACCAGTTCTGCACGGGAATCAGACCGCCCTGGAACTCCTTCGAAGCCGAGTTGCCGCCCAGCGCGTTGATGGCCGTGTGGCACATCGTGCAGTGGCCGAGGCCTTCCACGAGATAGGCGCCGCGATTCCATTCGGCAGACTGCTTCGGGTCGGGCTTGAACTCGCCCTGGCGGAAGAACAGCGTGCGCCAGCCGAGCAGCAGCGCGCGCTTGTTATACGGGAAGCGCAGGTCGTGCGCGCGGTTCTCCTTGCGCACGGGCTGGGTGGAGAGCAGGTACGCGAAGATGGCGTCCGAGTCCGCGCGCGTGACCTTGGTGTATGACGCGAACGGCATGGCCGGATAGAGCAGCGTGCCGTCGCGCGACTTGCCCTCGTGCAGCATGCGGTAGAACTCGTCGGCGGTCCACGAGCCGATGCCGAAGGTCTTGTCCGACGAGATGTTCGGCGTGTAGAGCGTGCCGAACGGCGTTTCCATCGGACGCCCGCCGCCGAACATCTGCTCGGAAGGCACGGTGTGGCACGCAATGCAGTCGCCGGCGCGCGCGAGATATTCGCCGCGCGCGATCAGTTCGGCGTTGCTCGCCACCGGCTTCGCGTTGGCCGTGGCTGCCGCCGCGGCGGCGCTCGCCGCGTCCGCTGCGTTCGCGCTGGGCGCGGCCGTTTGTGCGAGCGCGACCGCGGCGCCCATGCAGAGCGTGGCGGCCGCGAGCGAGAGGCGCGTCGCGAGTGGCTTTGACGATGACGGGAGAAGGGATCGAAGTCTGCGCACGTCGAGGCCCCGGCTAGTTATGGACGCTGCCGCACGCGAGCGGCAGCGGCGAGGCCGCCGCCGGCGTCGTATCGGCGGGCGCGGGTTGCGACGAGAGCCAGGCCGCGATCGCGGTGATGTCGCGGTCGGCGAGACGGGTGGCGATGTCGTGCATGCAGTCGGGCGCAGCGGCGCGGCGCGTGCCGTAGCGGAACGCGCCGAGCTGCGCGCTGATGTAGTTCGCATGCAGGCCCACGAGGCCCGGAATGGCCGGCTGCATGCCCGTGAGCGAGGCGCCGTGGCAGCCTGCGCAGGCGGGCACATTGCGCTTGCTGTCGCCGTTCATGACGAGCGTTTTACCGAACGCGAGCGTGGCCGCGTCGACCGTGGGTTTGGCGGGCGGCGGATAGGGCGGGTGCTGCTGCGAGAAGAATTCCGCGATCTGCTTGAGGTAGGCGTCGGGCAAATACGCCAGCAGATAGTTCATGGGCGGGTAGCTGCGGCCGCCGTCGCGGAAGGCGACGAGCTGGTTGAACAGATAGCCCGCCGGCTTGCCCGCGAGACGCGGGAAGTAGTCGTTGTCGGTGCCTTCGCCGTGTGCGCCGTGACAGGCCGCGCAACCCATCACGCGGGCCTGCATCGTGTCAGGCGCGGGCTCGGCGGGCGGCGCCGCGAGGAGCGGCGCCCATGGCAGCGCGAGCGCAAGGATGAGGAGGACGATGCGGGTTCTCAATGATTCCCTCGTTGCGGATGGTAACGACACAAACGCGTTGCGATTCGATATCAGTTGAGGCGTCGTCCGTGGGGGATTCTCATTGTCTAAAACGGCCGGGCGCGCACCTTTTGGAGGAGATTATCGGAGAACGCCGACTTGTGCAGCCAGGATGTGCAAATAAATTCGCCGGATTATTGCAGTGCGATATGTTTGCTAACACAACGATGTGCGTTTCTCCCCGCGGGTCGGCGCGTCGCGAATTGCATCGGAATGCGAAATAAAGTAAGGATCGTTCACGGAGCGATTTCGTGTGGTGTCCGGGCCTCCACAGGTGGCGTCCATCATGCGGTCGTAGGATGTCCCTGGTCGCATGCGTGCGTGCTTTTCCGGTGGTTGTCCGACAACGTATAATGCAACATGACTTACGCACGCATATCGAGCCAAGGAGATCCACATGGCGGAGTCGCTTGCCACGCCCATCGCCGCGCGTAGCCGCAATCTCGCCGAGCAGGTCGTCAACTTCATCAGCGCGCAGATTGCCACGCGCGCGCTCAAGCCCGGCGACAAGCTGCCCACCGAAAGCAACCTCATGACGCAACTGGGCGTGAGCCGCACGGTGGTGCGCGAGGCCATCTCGCGTCTGCAGGCCATGTCGGTGATCGAAACGCGTCACGGCATTGGCAGCTTCGTGCTGGAACCGCGCCGCGAGCCGCTCGATCTCGACGTCGTCCCGGCCAGCACGCTGGACGATGTGCTTTCTGTGCTGGAGCTGCGCATCAGTCTCGAAACGGAGGCCGCGGGCCTCGCCGCCCAGCGTGCGAGCGAGCGCGACCTGGCGGGCATGCGCGCCGCGCTCGACGCACTCGACGTCGTCATCCGCACGGGCGGCGACAGCTCGGGCGCCGACCTCGACTTCCATATCTCGGTGGCGCGCGCCACGGGCAACCGCTATTTCGTCGACATCCTCACGCAGATGGGCGCGGCGTTGATCCCGCGCCGTCGCGTCGATTCGGCTGGCATCGCGCATCGCGATCCGCAGGCTTACGCCGAGCTGGTGAACCGCGAGCACGAGAGCATTTTCGACGCCATCGCCCGTCACGATCCCGAAGGCGCACGCGCGGCCATGCGCATGCATCTGTCGAGCAGCCGCGAGCGGCTGCGCCGCGCGGCGGCGGAGTCGGGCGAAAAGGCATAGCGCGTTGCAGCGCGTAGCGTGCATCGAAAAACAGCGGCCAATGGCCGCTGTTTTCATTTGCGATGCGTGAAAGGCGCTGATGAGGCAACTCAGCCGCGCATCATCTCGCCGTTCTTGCGCCGCCAGAGATCGAGCGGATTGGCGTCCGCCAGTGCCTGCGGCAGCAGCTCGGCCGGGAAGTCCTGATAACACACCGGCCGCAGGAAGCGCTCCATCGCGCTCGTGCCAACCGACGTCGCGCGGCTATCGGAGGTGGCCGGGAACGGGCCGCCGTGCACCATCGCGTGCGTGACTTCCACGCCGGTCGGGAAGCCGTTCACGAGCAGGCGGCCGGCCTTGCGTTCGAGTATCGGCACGAGGCGCATCGCGGCGGGCACATCGGTGCGGTCCATCTGGATCGTCGCGGTGAGCTGGCCCGCGAAGTGCTCGGCCACGGCGAGCAGTTCGGCTTCGTCCTTGCAGCGCACGAGCGTCGAGGCCGGGCCGAACACTTCGTCTTCGAGGGCGGGCTGCGCGAGGAAGGTTTGCGCGTCCGTCACGAAGAGGGCGGCGAACGCCTGGTTCGGGCCGCTCGCGCTCTGGCCTTGCGCGAGGGCGCTGACGCCCTGGGTTTCGGCCAGCCGCCGCGCGCCTTCTTCATACGCCGCATGGATGCCCGCCGTGAGCATGGTCTGCGCGGGCTTGACGCCCAGCGCCTGCGCGGCGGCCTGCGCGAACTGGTCGAGCGCCGGACCCTCGATGCCGATTGCCAGACCCGGATTCGTGCAGAACTGACCCGCGCCGAGTACGAGCGAATCGACGAAGCCCTGCGCGATGGCCGCGCCACGCGCCGCGAGCGCCTCGGGCAGCAGGAACACGGGATTGATGCTGCTCATTTCCGCGTAGACCGGAATGGGCTCAGGCCGGTTCGCGGCGATGCGCATGAGCGCCGTGCCGCCCGCGCGCGAGCCGGTGAAGCCCACGGCCTTGATGGCCGGGTGCGCAACGAGCGCCTCGCCCACGGTGCGCCCCGCGCCGACGATGAGCGAGAACACGCCCTCGGGCAGTCCCATCTCCTGCACGGCCTGCTGGATCACGCGGCCCACCATCTCCGAGGTGCCGAGGTGCGCGCCGTGCGCCTTGACGATGACCGGGCAGCCCGCCGCCAGCGCCGCGGCCGTGTCGCCGCCCGCCACCGAGAACGCGAGCGGGAAGTTGCTCGCGCCGAACACGGCGACCGGGCCGAGCGCGATTTTCTGCAGACGCAGGTCGGCGCGCGGCAGCGGCTTGCGTTCGGGCAGGGCGGCGTCGAGCGTGGGCGTGAGCCACAGACCCTGGCGCACTTCCTGTGCGAACAGCTTGAGTTGACCGACGGTGCGGCCGCGCTCGCCTTCGAGGCGCGCCTTGGGCAGGCCGGTTTCCGCGTGGGCGCGTTCGGTGAGCGCGTCGCCGAGCGCGGCGATGCCGTCGGCGATACGTTCGAGGAACGCCGCGCGCACGGCGAGGGGTAGCGTGCGGTAGGCGTCGAACGCCTCTGCGGCGAGCTTGCAGGCGGCGTCGACGTCGGCGGCCGTGCCGCTGCCGAAGGCCGGTGCGGGGATCGCTTCGCCCGTGGCGGGATTGAAAGCCGCGAGCGGCTTTTCCGAGCCGCGCACCGCGCGGCCTCCAATGAGCATGTCGCCAGTGATTTGCATATCGTCTCCGAGCATCGTTGCAGTGAGTTAAGTCATCGTACAACCATAATACGCCAGTTCATCGCCGCCGCCCACCCGCGGCAGGCACCTGTACCAGACAAAGAGCGCTGCAGGCGCGCCAATTCGAGCTTTATCGGTTATGATTCCCGTTCCGGAGCAGGGTAAACACGACATTGGCTCCCTCGACAGCCGAGCTTAGAATGTCATCAGACAACGTACCACGACACATCTAATCCGCGCGCCGCCAGCGCCTGAAGGAGACAACCCCGATGTCCGTCCCTGCCAACCGTTATGAGGACCTGCTGGAGTCAGCCAGCGCGAAGGTCCTGCGGCACGTGCTCCCGCTTTTCCTCATCATGTTCATCGCGAACTATATCGACCGTGTGAATGTCGGCTTCGCCGGCGCGCACATGAAAGCCGATATCGGTCTTTCGGCGGCGGCGTATGGGTTCGGCGCGGGGCTGTTCTTCGTGGGCTATGCGATTTTCGAGGTGCCGTCCAACATCCTCATGCAAAAGTATGGCGCACGCGCCTGGCTCACGCGCATCATGGGTACGTGGGGCGTCGTGGCGGCCGCCATGGCGTTCGTGCACAACGACACCTCGTTCTACGTGCTGCGGTTTCTGCTGGGCGTTGCCGAAGCCGGTTTCTTTCCCGGCGTGATCTATTACTTCGCGCAGTGGCTGCCGCAGAAAGAACGCGGCAAGGCGGCGGCGGTGTTTCTCGCAGGCTCGGCGTTCGCCTCGGTGCTCTCGGGTCCGATCACGGGCGCGCTGCTTTCCGTGCGCGGCCTCGGTCTCGCGGGCTGGCAGTGGATGTTCCTGATCGAAGGCGGCTTTTCCATCGTGCTTTGCGGCGTGAGCTGGGTGTTCCTGAAGTCGCGCATTCGCGATGCCCACTGGCTCACGAGCGACGAGCAGGGCGCGCTCGAAACGTACCTGGCGCGCGAGCAGGCCGAGCGCGAAGCCGCCACGGGCGCGCACGTGCCGGTGCTGCGCCTCTTGAAGGACCCGCAGATCGTGCTGTTCTGCTTCCTCTACTTCGCCATCCAGCTCACGATCTACGCGGCCACGTTCTGGCTGCCCACGATCATCCGCAAGATGGGTGGCCTGACCGATTTCCAGGTGGGCCTCTACAACGCCATTCCGTGGCTGATCGCCATCGTCGCGATGTACTGCTTCGCGCTGCTCTCGGCGAAGTACCGCTTCCAGCAGGCGTGGCTCGCCGTCGCACTTGTGATCGCGGCCTGCGGCCTGTTCGCTTCGACTTCGTCGGACCCGGTGTTCTCGTTCGTGGCGATCTGCTTCTCGGCCATCGGCTTCAAGGCGGCTTCGTCGCTGTTCTGGCCGATGCCGCAAGGCTATCTCGACACCCGCGTGGCCGCCGGCGTGATCGCGCTCATCAATTCGCTCGGCAACCTGGGCGGGTTCTTCGCGCCGGCCACCTTCGGCTATCTTCAACAGCATACGGGCTCGATTACGGGCGGCCTCTACGGCCTTGGCGTGACGTCGCTGATTGCCGCCGCCGCCGCGTTCCTCGCCCGTAACAAGCCGTCGCGCCGTGCCTTCGCCGACGATTCGATCCGCAGCGGCGCGCACTGAACCCGCGCGCAACCCTCAATCGAGAAGGAAACCCACACCATGGACCAGCCGAACCCCGAACGCTTCTTCGTCTACGTCGCGAATTCGAAAGACGGCGACATTGGCGTGTTTCATCTCGATGCGCGCAATGGCGCGCTCACGCCGCAAGCGCGCGTGGCCGCGCAGGACAACGTGATGCCGATGGCGCTCTCGCCCGATCGCCGCCGCCTTTACGCGGCCACGCGCGGTGCGGACAAGCGCATCAACGACTACGCCATCGACGCGCAAAGCGGCAGTCTCGCGCCGCGTGTGCAGACGCCGATCGAATCGAGCCTCGCGTATCTGTGTGCCGAGCCGCAGGGGCGTTTCCTGCTGGGCGCTTCGTACGGCGAGCATCGCCTGAGCCTGTATGGCGCGCGGGATCTCGAGAACGGGCATGGCGCGCCGCTGCAGGTGATCGGCGAGATCGAGCATGCGCACGCCGTGATCGTTTCCGCCGACGGGCGCTTCGCCTATGCGTCGTCGCTCGGCAGCGACCGCGTGTTTGTTTTCGCGCTGGAAGACGCGGGGCGCCTCGTCGAGACCGGCACGGTCGATCTCGGGGCGGGCTTCGGTCCGCGGCATCTGCGCTTTTCGCCCAACGGCGACGTGCTGTACGTGCTGAGCGAATTCCGCGCGACGGTGGCGGCTTTCGCGCGCGACGCCGCCACGGGCAAGCTCACGGCGCTGCACGTCTCGCCGCGCGCGCCGGTGCTCGAGCATCTGAACGACGGCTTTGCGCGCCCGAGCCCCACGGACCCCGTGCAGCCCGACCCCGCCGTGCTCGCGAAGCTCGTCTGGGCCGCCGACATCCACGTCTCGCCCGATGGGCGCTTCGTCTACGTGTCCGAGCGCACGACGAGCCAGATACTCACGCTGCGCGTCTCCCAGAACGGCGCGCTCGATTACGTGGGCGCGACCCCGACCGAGACGCAGCCGCGCGGTTTTCGCATCGACCCGACGGGCCGTTTTCTCGTGGCGTGCGGAGAAAAATCGCAACACGTGTCGGTCTACGCGATCGATGCGGCGAGCGGCGCGCTCACACCCGTCTCGCGCGGCGAGGGCGGCAACGGTGCGAACTGGGTTGAGATCGTTGCCGCCAGCGCTTGACCGGTTCAACCCAAAGTTTCGATTGTCAGGGCCAAGCGCCGCACTTTTACAGGTAATCCGTTCATGTCTACACAAACCGTTCAACCGAACGCCACGCCCGTTGTGACCGAGCTGCGCGTCGTGCCCGTGGCGGGCCGCGACAGCATGCTGCTGAACCTCTCCGGCGCGCACGGTCCGTTCTTCACGCGCAACGTCGTGCTGCTGTGCGACAGCGCGGGCAACACCGGCATCGGCGAAGTGCCGGGCGGCGAGGCGATCCGCAAGACGCTCGAAGACGCGCGCGCGTTCGTGGTCGGCCAGTCCATCGGCAATATGCAGTCGGTGCTCAACACCGTGCGCAAGCAGTTCGCCGATCGCGACACGGGCGGCCGCGGCCTGCAGACCTTCGACCTGCGCACCACGATTCACGCGGTCACGGCGCTCGAAGCCGCGCTGCTCGACCTGCTCGGCCAGCATCTGAACGTGCCCGTTGCCGCGCTGCTTGGCGAAGGCCAGCAGCGCAGCGAAGTGGAGATGCTCGGCTACCTGTTCTTCATTGGCGATCGCAACAAGACCGATCTCGCCTACGCGAGCGGCGCCGATGGCCGCGACGACTGGGAGCGCCTGCGCACCGAAGAGGCGATGACGCCGGAAGCCGTCGTGCGCCTGGCCGAAGCCGCGCAAGCGCGCTACGGCTTCAACGACTTCAAGCTCAAGGGCGGCGTGCTGGCGGGCGACGCGGAAATGGAAGCGGTCACGGCGCTGGCCGAGCGTTTTCCCGAAGCGCGCGTGACGCTCGACCCGAACGGCGCGTGGTCGCTCGCGGAAGCCATCCGCCTGTGTCGCGACAAGCATGACGTGCTCGCCTACGCGGAAGACCCGTGCGGCGCGGAGAACGGCTATTCGGGCCGCGAAGTGATGGCCGAATTCCGCCGCGCCACCGGCCTGCCCACGGCCACCAACATGATCGCGACCGACTGGCGCCAGATGGGCCACGCGATTCAGCTGCAATCGGTGGACATTCCGCTCGCCGACCCGCACTTCTGGACCATGCAGGGCTCGGTGCGCGTGGCGCAGATGTGTAACGACTGGGGCCTCACGTGGGGCTCGCACTCGAACAACCACTTCGACATTTCGCTCGCGATGTTCACGCATGCAGCCGCCGCGGCGCCCGGCAAGATCACGGCGATCGACACGCACTGGATCTGGCAGGACGGCCAGCGCCTCACGCGCGAGCCGCTGCAGATCGTGGGCGGCAAGGTGCAGGTGCCGCACAAGCCGGGCCTCGGCATCGAGATCGACATGGACGCGCTGGAAAAGGCCCACGCGCTCTACAAGGAGCACGGCCTCGGCGCGCGCGACGACGCGATCGCCATGCAATACCTCATTCCCAACTGGAAATTCGACAACAAGCGTCCGTGCCTCGTGCGCTGAACGCCGTCTTCGACTGAACACCTCTACTGACTTCGCAACAGGATCAAGACCATGACCACGCCGCAAGAACTCAAGCAAATCGTCTCCGAAGGCCTGCTTTCGTTCCCCGTGACCGACTTCGACGCGCAAGGCAACTTCCGCGCGAGCACCTACGCCGAGCGCCTCGAATGGCTGGCCCCGTATGGCGCGAGCGCGCTGTTCGCGGCGGGCGGCACGGGCGAATTCTTCTCGCTCACGAAGAGCGAATACTCGCAGGTCATCAAGACCGCCACCGAAACCTGCAAGGGCAAGGTGCCGATTCTCGCGGGCGCGGGCGGCGCGACGCGCGTGGCCATCGAATACGCGCAGGAAGCCGAGCGCAACGGCGCGCAGGGCATTCTGCTGATGCCGCACTACCTCACGGAAGCGTCGCAGGAAGGCATTGCCGCACACGTGGAGCAGGTCTGCAAGGCCGTGCCGAAGATGGGCGTGATCGTCTACAACCGCGCCAATTCGAAGCTCAACGCCGATATGCTCGAGCAGCTCGCGGACCGCTGCGAGAACCTCATCGGCTTCAAGGACGGCGTGGGCGAGATCGAGGCGATGGTGACGATCCGCCGCCGTCTTGGCGACCGTTTCTCGTACCTGGGCGGCCTGCCCACGGCAGAAGTCTACGCAGCGGCGTACAAGGCACTGGGCGTGCCCGTGTATTCGTCGGCGGTGTTCAACTTCATTCCGAAGACGGCCATGCAGTTCTACCGCGCGATTGCCGCCGACGACCACGCGACGGTGGGCAAGCTCATTGACGAATTCTTCCTGCCGTACCTCGCCATTCGCAATCGCCGCGCGGGCTACGCGGTGAGCATCGTGAAGGCGGGCGCGAAGCTCGTGGGCCGCGACGCGGGCCCGGTGCGCGCGCCGCTCACCGACCTCACGCAAGAGGAAGTAGCGCAGCTCGACGTGCTGATCAAGAAGCTCGGCGCGCAGTAACGCTTCCGGTATTTACGCCATGCTCGCGCCAGCCGGCGCGCGGCATGGCTTGCGACAGGGCCCTTGCGGCCCTGTTTGCTGATGAAGGGCGAATGCGCTCGGTCAGGCGTTGTCGCCGAACAGGTCCAGATTGGCGCGCTCGCGCTTTTTGCCTGCATTGCCTTCGGACTTGCGGGCGCGGCGCGCGGTCTTTTCGCGGCGCGGTTTGCCGAACACCTCGTCGGGCGTGAAGCCGAATTCGGCGATTGCCGCGCGCACGTTGGCCAGTGCCTCGTGCGCCGCTTCGGCGCGCACCGCTTCGATGCGCTCGTCGAGTTCGCGCTTCTGGGCGAGCAATTCGCGGTAGGTAGCCATCGATAATTCTTGTCGAGTGAAACGAGCCGCTGATTTTACGCGTTGTGCAGGCTTCGCGTGGGCTTTACGCCGCAATTTCCGGCATCAAAGATACGCGGCGAGCAGCGCCACCACGACGCCGCATAACCCCATCAGCAAGGCCGCGAGCCAAAGCGACCCGCGCGCGGGCGCGCACACCGAGGCGGGCAGGCGTTTTTTGCCGCTCACCATCGGGCCGACCAGATTGTGGCCTTTCACGAGCGCATAGACCGCAATCGCGCACACGTGCAGCACGACCGCTGCCGCGAGCAGATCCCAGCCCCACGCGTGCAGGCCGGCGATCGCGTTGGCGATTTTTGCGGGCACGATTTCGCTGAGCGGGCCTTCGTCGGCGATGTCGTTGTTGTCGTAGAGGCCGGTGAGCGTTTCGACCAGCAGCAGCGCGAGCAGCAGCAGAACCATCCAGCCGCCGGCCGCGTTGTGGCCCACCTGGACGTCGGGCTCGCGCCGCCACAGATGGCGCAGATGCTCGATCGCCTTGCGCGGCGAGGCGACGAAATGCGAGAAGCGCGCGGTCTCGCTGCCGAAGCACCCCCACAGGATGCGAAACAGCACGAGCGCGAGCAGCGTCTCGCCGAGGCGCACGTGCATCTGCATCCAGTTCATGCGCTGTGTGACGTAAGCGGCCGCCACAAGCACGACGGTCAGCCAGTGGAAAAGCCGTGTGGGCAGGTCCCAGACAGGCACGCGCCGCTCAGGGCGGTCGGGGGGCTCGGGACGGTCGCGGGTTGCGGATGGCGTGGAGCTCATGATTCGAGGCGGGCGGCCGGGCGTAGCGCTCAAAGGCATCATAGGCCAGGAATGCGCGCGCGATGTATGGCGCAACCCGCTCAACTGCGATGCCCTCAGCGGTTACGTGGCGTCGCGCGGCGACTTCGGCGATACTTGCCGCTCGCCTTACATCCCTTGCAAGCCGATTCCGCAGATGGAAAAAAACCGACTCGAAGCATTCAGCGATGGCGTGCTCGCCATCATCATCACCATCATGGTGCTGGAACTCAAGGTGCCGCATGGCGACGATCTTGCTGCGCTCGCGCCGCTCTGGCCGGTTTATCTGAGCTATGTGTTGAGCTTCATCTACGTGGGTATCTACTGGAACAACCATCACCACATGCTGCAGGTGGCGCGCCGCGTGAACGGGTCGGTGCTCTGGGCCAACCTGCATCTGCTGTTCTGGCTTTCGCTATTGCCGTTCACCACGGGCTGGATGGGCGAGAACGAGTTCGGGCGCTGGCCGACCGCGCTCTACGGCATCAACCTGCTGCTCTGCGCGCTGGCTTACGTCGTGCTGCAATTCACGCTGGTGCGCTATCACGGGACGCAAAGCCCGCTTGCCATTGCGCTGGGCAATGACGTGAAGGGCAAGATTTCACCGGCGCTGTATCTGGCGGGGTTTGCGCTCGCGGCGTTCGACTATCCGCGCATTGGCGCGGCCTTCTACTTCTTTGTGGCGTTGCTCTGGCTCGTGCCCGATCGACGCATGGAGCGGCTCGCCCTCGCGGCCGGCGAAAAGAAGGAAGAGTAAACGGCACTGGGGCCGGCGCGCATGCGGCCGGCCCCTTCGAGCATCACATCGTCATCAGCCTGCCAGGTGCTTGCGCTTGGCGAGTTCCTGAGCCTTGGCATAGTCGGCCTGGATCACAGGCAGGCCTTCCGTGGCGGCCTTCTTGAGACCCGCGTCGCGGCCCGAGGCGATCTCCGCCTGGAACGCCGAGAGCGTCTTCTGCTGGCCGGCCAGCGCGACCTGCTCGATATACGTCTTGTCGAAGTCCGCGCCGCGCAGATCGTTGATGCTGCTGATCACCGCCGCATCCGGGTCGTTGCGCGGCACGTCCACGCCGCGCGGGCTCGCCGCGCGCATCGAGTCGGACAGCTTCGAATAGTCGGCCACCAGTTTTTCCGCAAAGGCCTTCACTTCGCGATCGGTCGAGCGCGAGTCGGCAATGCGCGCGGCATCGCGCTGCGTGGCGACGGTTTGCGTGCCGTCCGCGATGAAGGCCTTGTCGGCTTCGTGAAGCTTGCCGGGTGCGGCCGAAGTCGAGGCAGAAGCCGCGGAAGGCGCGGGGGTCTGCGCATGGGCGCTCAGCGTAACGGCGCAAAGGCTGGCGGCCGAAGCCGCGATGAGCGAGGCAAGCGAGAGGCGAGTCATGTGAACTCCTTTCTGCGTAGTTGGTATCGATTGCACGCGCAGGGCCTTGCGTAATGCGGCTTTCCGTGCGGCTCTGCGCGGGACCGTTGTGGCGTGGCGCCTTGCTGCTCAACGGTCTGGGGAATTCTATGAAGTTGCTCGCCGTTCAGGTGAAACGATTGCTTCGCTTGTGTAACGGTTGGTAAGAAAGCATGCGACAGAAATAACGATCCGCATATTCACATCGACGTCATGCGTTTATGCAAATACGGCGTTTTCCATTCGCGTCAACCGGCGCACAATGTC
The DNA here is from genome assembly GCF_026343935.1 of Paraburkholderia sp. CNPSo 3076. Taxonomy (NCBI): domain Bacteria; kingdom Pseudomonadati; phylum Pseudomonadota; class Betaproteobacteria; order Burkholderiales; family Burkholderiaceae; genus Paraburkholderia; species Paraburkholderia sp. CNPSo 3076. Next base: position 114,999 of record NZ_JAPMAL010000006.1, read on the forward strand.
CCTCGCGCTATCGTTGTTGCTACAGCGAAAAGTCCCACGATCTGGGCACGAACGCGGTTTGAGTCTCACGAGCTTGCGCATCAGCACATGCAAAAAAACGTAGGCCAACGAGGAGGAGACAGGATGGACGACGAGCTGGTTGCAACCGCATCCACCACAAAATCGACTGCCGCCGCGAATTTTCGCTGGCGCGTGCTGATCTGGCTGCTGTTCGGCGGCATCATCAACTACCTCGATCGCGCGAATCTCGCGATCGCCGCGCCCGGCATGATTCACGACCTCGGCCTCACGCGCACGCAGGTCGGCCTGCTGGGCACCGTGTTCGCCTGGACCTACGCCGTGATGCAGTTGCCGGCAGGCTGGATCATCGACCGCTTCGGCGCGAAGCGCGCCTATGCAGTGGGCATGATCTGGTGGAGCGTGGCGACGTGGCTCACCGGCGTGGTCGGCTCGATCTCGGGCCTCATCGTCATGCGCGTGCTGCTCGCCGTGGGCGAGGCGCCGTGCTGGCCGACCTCCGCGAAGATCACGGCCGCGTGGTTTCCCGCCAAGGAGCGCGGCTTCGCCACCGGCATCTGGGATTCGTCGTCGAAGTGGGGGCCCGCGCTCGCGCCCGCCGTGCTCGTTGCGTTGATGATCGCGTTCGGCTGGCGCTCGCTCTTTCACGTGACTGGCGCCATCGGCATCGTTTTCGCCGTGCTGTTCCTGTTTCTCTATCGCAACCCCGCGCAAAGCAAGCGGCTCACGCGCGAGGAATTTGCGTATGTCGAAGCGGGCGGCGGCGGCCACGAGCGCTCGCTCACCACCGCGCCCATTCGCTGGCGCGCGCTATTCGCCTCGCGCAGCGTGTGGGGCATGATCTTCGGCTACTTCTGTGCGATCTGGCTGTGGAATATCTTCCTCGTGTTCCTGCCGCTTTATCTGCTCGATCGCTTTCATATTTCGTTCGCACAACTGGGCATCTACGCGAGCATTCCGTGGTTCGGCGGCGCGGTGGGCGAGATCGTCGCGGGCTGGATCGCGAAGAAACTCGTGGATCGCCGCGTGGCTTCGCCCATGGTCGCCAAGCGCATGCTGATCGTGGTGGGCGCCATTGGCGCGGGCGTGTGCGCGGCGGCGCTGCCACTCGCCGGCACGATAGGCGCGAGCGTCGCGCTGATGACGCTGGGGCTGGCGTTCATCGCCGCCACCATCGGCAACGCGTGGGCGCTCGCGGCGGACATCGCCCCGTCTTCGATGGTCGCTTCCGTGAGCGCGATCCAGAACTTCGGCGGCTATTTCGGCGGGGCGTTCTCGCCGGTCGTGGCGGGCTTTATCGTCGACCGCACGGGATCGTATTCGCTGGCGTTCATCATGGGCGGCGCGATCGCAGCCTGCGCGGCGCTGTTCTACTGGTTCATGGCGCGCAGTACGGTGGGCCAGTCCGCGGACGCAGCTTGAGGAGACCAACGTGAACGCCTACGAACGCTTTCCCTGGCGCGCGCTATACGACGCCGGGATCGAGCCGAATCCTCGCCAGGACTATACGAACGGTCTCGACATGTTCGCGGCGGCGCTCGCTCGCGCGCCGCACGAAAGCGCGCTGCTTTACTTCGACGGCAGGCTCGACTGGCAGGCGCTCGACGCATGGAGCGACCGCATCGCCTGCTTGCTGCTGGACGAAGGCGTGCAGCGCGGCGACCGTGTGGCGCTCTATCTGCAGAACGTGCCGCAGTTCGTGATGGCCTTGCTCGGCATCTGGAAGGCGGGCGCCGTGATGGTGCCGGTCAATCCGATGAACCGCGCGCGCGAACTGAGACTGTTGCTCGACGATTCGCAAACGCGCGTGCTGATCTGCGACGCCGCGCTCGAAGGCGAAGTCGTTCGCGAAGTGATGGCGAGTATCGAAGCCGAAGGCAAAGCCGCGCCGCGCGTACTCACGACGCGCGCGCGTGCGCTGCAAACACGCGACGATCCACGCGTGTTCGGTGCACAGCGCGAGCCAAGCGGGGCAGGCGAGGACGCACGCGATCTTTTGCAGGCAGCGCAGGCCGTGCAGCCAGGGCGCAAGCCGCCGCCGGTCGCGCTGGCGGCGAGCGACGCCGCCATGCTCGTCTATACCTCGGGCACGAGCGGCCGCCCGAAAGGCGCGATCTGCACGCACGGCAACTTCGCGTTCAACTCGCAGACCTACCGCGATTTCTGCGGCCTGCGCGAAGGCGGCCCGATACTCGGCGTGGCGCCGCTCTTTCACATTACCGGCCTGGTTGGCCACATCGGCGCGGCGTGGATTGCGCGGGCACCGCTCATCCTCACTTATCGCTTCGACCCGGCGGCCACGCTCGACGCCATCGAGGAACACCGCGCGGAATTCACGATTGGCGCGATCACCGTGTTCATCGCGCTGCTGCATCACGCCGATGCGACCCGCGAGCAACTCGCGACGCTCACGAAGATCTATTCGGGCGGCGCGCCCATCGCGCCCAGTGTGGTGGAGGCGTTTAGCACGAAGTTCGGCCACGTGATCCACGGCGCGTATGGGCTCACTGAAACGAATTCGCCCGCGCACATGGTGCCGCTCGCGCGGACGGCGCCCGTCGATCCGCGCAGCGGCGCGCTGGCCATGGGCGTGCCCGTGCCGGGCGCCGAAGCGGCGATCGTCGACGATGATGGGCACATGCTCGCGCCCGGTGAAACGGGTGAGATCGTCTGCCGCGGACCGATGGTCGTGCCCGGCTACTGGAATAACGTGGCGGCGACGGTCGATGCGTTGCGCGGCGAGACCGTGAAAGCGGTGGTGAGCCTGCGTGCGGGTGAGGTGGCCGACGCAGCGGAACTGATCGCGTTCTGCAAGGCGCGCATGGCTGCGTACAAATACCCGCGCGTCGTCGAGTTCCGCGACGAATTACCGAAGACGGCCACGGGGAAGATCTTGCGGCGCGATTTGCGGTAATGGTTGCGTAAGCAACTTGATTGGGTTGAAAACTGACGCGCCCCGAGACAGGCTCGGGGCGCATGACACGACTCGCTAACGGGCTAGCGGGCTAACGGGCGTGCGCTTCGGCGCCTTATTGCACCTGGCTGCGCAACGCCTTGGCGGCAGCGACCATGTTGGTCAGCGCCGGAATCACCTCGGCCCACTGACGCGTCTTCAGACCGCAGTCCGGGTTGACCCACAGGCGTTCTGCCGGAATGCGCCCGGCGGCCTTCTGCATCAGCTGCACGATGTGCGCTTCGGTCGGGATGTTCGGCGAGTGAATGTCGTATACGCCGGGCCCGATTTCGTTCGGATACTTGAAGTTGTCGAACGCGTCGAGCAGTTCCATGTCCGAGCGCGAGGTCTCGATCGTAATGACGTCCGCATCCATATCGGCGATCGACGCGATGATGTCGTTGAACTCCGAATAGCACATGTGGGTGTGGATCTGCGTTTCGTCTTCCACGCCGTTCGCCGTGATGCGGAACGACTCGACGGCCCAGCGCAGATACTCGCCCCACTGCGCGCGGCGCAGCGGCAGACCTTCGCGCAGCGCGGCCTCGTCGATCTGGATCACGCCCACGCCGGTCTTTTCCAGGTCGAGCACTTCTTCGCGAATGGCGAGCGCGAGCTGGTAGCACGAGACCGAACGCGGCTGGTCGTCACGCACGAAGGACCAGTTGAGAATCGTCACGGGGCCGGTGAGCATGCCCTTCATGGGCTTGTTCGTGAGCGACTGCGCATAGGTGATCCACTCCACCGTCATCGCCTTCGGGCGGCTGATGTCGCCGAACAGAATGGGCGGCTTCACGCAGCGCGAGCCGTACGACTGCACCCAGCCGAACTGGCTGAACGCGTAGCCGTCGAGCTGCTCGCCGAAGTATTCGACCATGTCGTTGCGCTCGGCTTCGCCGTGCACGAGCACGTCGAGACCCAGTTGCTCCTGCTCACGCACGCTGCGCTCGATTTCGGCGCGCATGGCGGCATGGTAGCCCGCGTTGTCGAGCGCGCCGCTCTTGAACTGACTGCGCGCCTGGCGGATTTCCGCCGTTTGCGGGAACGAGCCGATCGTGGTGGTCGGGAACGCGGGCAGCTTCAGGCGTGCGGCCTGCTTCGCGGCGCGCTCGGCGTAGGCGTGCTGACGATTGCCGAGCTGCGCGTCGATGCGGGCGATCGCGGCCTTCACTGCGGAGTTGTTCACACGCGGCGACTGGCGGCGCGCCTGAACGGCGGCGGCGTTCGCCGCGAGAACGGCTGCGACCTTGTCGCGACCGGCATTCAGCGCCGTGGCGAGCACCTTCACTTCGTCGAGCTTTTGCAGCGCGAACGCGAGCCACGAACGGATTTCAGCGTCGAGCTTCTCTTCGCTCGCGAGATCCACCGGCACGTGCAGCAGTGAGCACGACGGCGCGATCCAGAGGCGCTCGCCCAGTTGCTTCGCGAGCGGCTCGAGCCAGTCGAGCGTGGCGTTCAGGTCCGTCTTCCAGATGTTGCGGCCGTTGATCGCGCCCACCGAAAGCACGCTCTGGGCCGGCAGCTTTTGCGCGGCCAGCGCGACTTCTGCGCGAGCGTTGATCGCGTCGACATGCAGACCGTCGACGGACAGCGAGCACGCGAGGTCGAGATTGTCCTGCAGTTGGCCGAAGTAAGTGGCCAGCAGCAGCTTGACGCTGCGTAGCTCGAACCCTTCATACGCCGTTGCAAACGCGGCGCGCCATGCCGGATCGAGTTCCGTCACGAGAATCGGCTCGTCGATCTGCACCCACTCGACGTCCATCACGCGGAAGTAGTCGAGCAGCGCGCGGTACACGGGCATGATGCGCGGCAGCAGCGCCAGCTTGTCCGAGTCGTCCTTGGCCTTGCCGAGCCACAGGTAAGTGAGCGGCCCGATGATCACCGGCTTGGCCTTCACGCCCAGTTCGCGGGCTTCGCGCAGTTGCTCGGAAAGACGCGAGGTGTCGAGGTTGAACTGCGTGTCGGCCGTGAATTCGGGGACGATGTAGTGATAGTTCGTGTCGAACCACTTCGTCATTTCGCCGGCCGCGACGCCGCCGCAGCAAGCGGCATGGTCCTCGGCGCCTGCCGCCGAGCGGCCACGCGCCACGCGGAAGTAGTTGTCGAGCTTGTCGCCGTGGAAGCCCTGCATGCGCTCGGGCAGGTTGCCGAGCGTGAAGCTCATGTCGAGCACCTGGTCGTAGAACGCGAAGTCGCCGGCGGGCACGAGGTCGAGATCCTTCTGGTTTTCCCAGTGGCGCGCGCGCAGTTGCGCGCCGAGCGCCTTCAGTTCGTCGCGCGAGGATTCGCCCTTCCAGTAGCGTTCCAGACCGAATTTGAGTTCGCGTTTCGCGCCGATGCGCGGAAAGCCGAGATTGTGCGTGGTGACCATGTGCGGTGCCGTCCGAAATGAAAGTTCTGAAAACGATCCAGGGTGGCTGCGATCATAGAGGTATCCGACGATGAAGAAAAATGGCATTATTTCATCCATCCATTAATTTTCTTCATCTGTCGCCAGCCTGGCGCGGGGTTCTCCTTTTTTATGCTCGAACGCGTTCATCTAGTCATCGTCCGCGAAGTCGCCCGCCAAGGCTCGCTCACCGCAGCGGCGGAGTCGCTTTTCCTCACGCAATCAGCGTTGAGCCATACGGTCAAGAAGATCGAGCAGCAGCTCGGTACGCAAATCTGGGACCGCGAGGGGCGCAGCCTGCGGCTGACGCAGGCCGGGCAATATCTGCTCTCGTTGGCCGAACGCCTCTTGCCCCAGTTCGAACTCGCGGAAGAGCGCATGAAGCAGTACGCCGCGGGCGAGCGCGGCACGTTGCGCATCGGCATGGAATGCGCCCCGTGCTACCAGTGGCTGCTCAAGGTGGTCTCGCCGTACCTGGCGCGCTGGCCCGACGTCGACGTGGACGTGAAGCAGCGTTTTCAGTTTGGCGGCATCGGCGCGTTGATCGGCTATGACATCGACGTGCTGGTGACGCCCGATCCGCTCAACCGGCCCGGACTGCGTTTCGATCCGGTGTTCGACTACGAACAGGTGCTGGTGGTCGCGGAAAACCATCGGCTCGCGAACGTGCGCTACGTGAAGCCCGAGCAGCTCGTCGACGAAACGCTCATCACGTATCCCGTGGATACCGATCGGCTCGATATCTACAACCAGTTTCTGCGGCCCGCAAGCATCACGCCGCGCCGTCACAAGACGATCGAAACGACCGACATCATGCTGCAGATGGTCGCGAGCCATCGCGGCGTGGCCGCGTTGCCGCGCTGGCTCGCGGAAGAATACGCAGACCGCATGCCGCTCGCGATCGCGAAGCTCGGCAAGCAGGGCATCGCGAAGCAGATCTTTCTCGGCACGCGGGAAGGCGACGCCGTGGTCGATTACCTGAAATCCTTTGTTGATTTCGCGCGCGACCCGGTCTGGCAACAGCCCCGTGTGCGAGGCTGACGCCGCCCGGCGCACGCGAGCTTGCGGCAATGGACGCGTGTGCCGGCCTGATTACGTTTTGAAAATGAAAGGAACGCCGCGCAAGTTCGTATATTGATCGTTCAATTAACTTAAAGCCGCTGTTCATCGGCGCTCGCTGGAATCGCTTGTCGCTTCTGCGCAATTGCTCGTCGCAATTGCTACGTTAGTCCGCTTTTTGCCGGACAACCATGTGTCATGAGACTTCATGACCCTGCGACGCAGTTCGATTCCTGAGGAGATGACGATGTGCCGATTCCCCCTGCTTAAGACAGGCGCGCTCGCGTGCGCCGCGATCCTCTGCACCAGCGCCTATGCGGCCGATCCCGCCGCGTGCAAGGACGTGCGCTTTGCCGACGTGGGCTGGACCGATATCGCGGCGACCACGGGCGTGGCATCGACGATTCTCGGCGCGCTTGGCTATGCGCCGACGAAAACGATCGCTTCGGTGCCGATCACGTTTGCAGGGCTCAAGAGCAAGCAGATCGATGTGTTCCTCGGCTACTGGTCGCCGACCATGGACCCGATCATCGAGCCTTTCGCGAAGTCGGGCTCGATCAAGGTGCTCTCGACGCCGAATCTCACGGGCGCGAAATATACGCTTGCCGTTCCCGATTACGTCTACCAGGGCGGCCTCAAATCGTTCCAGGACATTGCGAAATACGCGGACAAGCTGCAAGGGCGCATCTACGGCATCGAACCCGGCAACGACGGCAACGCGCTGATCCAGAAGATGATCGGCGCGAACCAGTATGGGCTCGGCAAATTCAAGCTCGTCGAATCGAGCGAGGCGGGGATGCTCGTGCAGGTGAACCGCGCCGTGCGCGAGAAGCAATGGATCGTGTTCCTCGGGTGGGAGCCGCATCCCATGAACGTGCAGATGAAGATCGACTATCTCTCCGGCGGCGATGCGGTGTTCGGGCCTGACTATGGCGCGGCGCGCGTGCTGACCGCAGAACCGCCCGACTATGCGGCGCGCTGCCCGAACGTGGCCAAGTTCGTGTCCAACCTGCAGTTCACGACCGCCATCGAGAACCATTTGATGGTGCCGATCGCCAACAAGCAGGACCCCAACAAGGCCGCCGCCGACTGGCTGCGCAGCAACCCGCAGGTGCTCGACAACTGGCTCGCCGGCGTGACCACGCTGGACGGCAAGCCGGGCCTGCCTGCCGTGCGCGCCTCGCTGGGCGTGCACTGACGCGCCGTTGTCCGCGGTGAGAGCCGCGGACACCCCTGCGGTACATCCCTATTTGCGCGGCAATTTTGGTTGATTAGCGTTCAAAAGAGGAGGAGGCAGATGGAGCAAGCAGGAATCGGTACCCATGGCGCAGAGGAGAGCGCCGCACGAGGCGGTCATGGCCATGCGCTGCAGCGCGGCCTCACATGGAAAGATGCGTTCTGGGTGACGAGCGGCGTGCCCGCGGGCGTGCTGTTCACGATCGGCGGCGTTTGCGCGACCATCGGCCAGCCGGCCTGGGCCATCTGGATCGCGTCGATCACGATGGGCCTCGTGCAAAGCGCCACTTATGCTGAGATTTCAGGGCTCTTTCCGCACAAGTCGGGCGGTGCTTCGGTGTACGGAGCAATCGGCTGGGTCCGCTACAACAAGATGATCGCGCCGGTTTCCGTGTGGTGTAACTGGCTCGCGTGGTCGCCCATGCTGGCTCTGGGCTGCGGACTCGCCGCGAACTACGCGCTCGCCACGCTGTTCGCGCCCGAAGCGGCGATCCTGCAGTGGCACTGGACGCTCGCCAACCTGGACTTCATCAAGCCGGGTCTCACGCTGCGCATCAACGCCACGTTCCTGATCGCCGCGGCGTTCCTGCTGATCACATTCCGGCTTCAGCACAGCGGCGCTTCGAAGGCCGCGAAAACGCAGAAGATTCTCGGTATCGCTTCGCTCACGCCGCTTTTGATCGTCGGCCTCGTGCCCTTCATCACGGGCGATGTTCCCGCAAAGCATCTCTTTCCGCTGCTGCCGCTCGGGCACGACGCGCACGGCAATCTCAGCGCGGCGGTCTTCGGCACATGGAACGGGCAGGGCGTGGTCATGGCGCTGGGCGCGATGTTCATGGCGGGATGGGCATCGTACGGCTTCGAAACGGCGGTGTGCTATACGCGCGAGTTTCGCGACCCGCGGCGCGATACGGCGCGGGCGATATTCTGGTCGGGCGCGCTTTGCCTCGTCGTGATGACGCTCGTTCCGCTCGCGTTTCAGGGCTCACTGGGCACGGCGATGATGCTCGATCCGCGCATTGGCGACGGCACCGGTGTGGGCGCCGCGATGGCCGCGATGGTGGGCGGCGGCGCCTGGGTGGGCAACGCCGTGGTGGTGATGCTGATGCTCTCCATCTTGCTGATCGTGATGACGTCGATGATGGGTTCGTCGCGCACGCTCTATCAAGCTTCGGTGGACGGCTGGCTGCCGCGTTACCTCTCGCGCGTGAACGAGCACGGCGCGCCGACGGCGGCGATGTGGACCGATCTCGGTTTCAATCTCATCCTGCTCGCGATGTCGGACTATATGACGGTGCTGTCGATCTCGAACGTCTGCTACATGTTGTTCGTTTTCCTGAACCTTCAGTCGGGCTGGATTCATCGCATGGATCGTGGCGCGTGGGCGCGACCATTTCGTTGCCCGACGTGGCTGCTCGCGCTGGGTGCACTATGCGGCTATGCGAATCTCGTGTTCGTGGGCGCGGGCGCCAATCTGCAAGGCGAGGGGACGCTGCGCGATGGCATCATTGCCATGCTGCTGATCGTGCCGGTGTTTGCTTTCCGGCATTACTGGCAGGATCGCGGGCGGTTTCCGGCGGGCAGTGCGCTCGATATGGAAGTGAGCGTGCCAGTGCGCAGCCGGTGGTTCAGTCTTGCGCCTTATGGCGCCCTCGTTGCGGCCGCGCTGACGATTGCGGTTTCGCATTGGCTGGCCGCATCGGTCTGAGTGGGCTTCAGTGTTGGCGGCATCGAGCGGGCGGGTTGCTCGCGTGGTGCCGCGTTTTTTTTGGCGCGCTTTTCGCGTAATTGATCGCACGCTGCATCAATGATGCTTGATGACGCCCAACGTGACCGTGAAATCGGCGGTTGCATACGAGCCAATCATGCTCAATTGCGCGACCGGGTTGCTGTGCGCGTCCTCGAGCGTCAGCACCCCGCCGGTGAGGCCGTTGACGAGACCGGATACGAACGTACCTTGCGTAGCGGGAGCGTGCAGCTTGATGACGTCGCCCTTCACGAAGCCCGCTATCACGCCAGCGAAGGCCCCGGGGTTGAGCAGAACCAGCTTGCCCGTGTTGCTGGCGAACCTGATGGTTTGCGAGCTTGCCACCGCCGCAACCGATACGACGGCGCCCGCGTCGAGCGCAATCGTCCCAGCGCCCCCCAGCGAACCCGCACATACGAGTTCGCTGCCAGCGTCGGCGTTGATCGTACCGTCGTTGCTTAGGTCTCCCACCAAAATCAGCGGCCCGTTTGCCGTGATAGTCCCGCCGTTGTTTTCGAAACCCATGGGCGCAGTCACCCGGCCACTGCCGGACAATGTGCCGCCCTTGTCCACGCCGAGCGCGGCCGTGTCGATTTGTCCGTGATCGAGCGTCAATGTGCCGGTCGCACTGACGTTGACGCCCAAGCCTGCCGATACGATAGCGTGGGCCGCCACATCGAGGGAACCTGTTCCCAGCGCAGCGCCAACGCCCAAGGCGCCTTCGACGACAAGCCGCGCGCGTGGGCCCGAAATCGACACTTTGCCGCTCACGTGAGTTTGCGGCGTCCAGCCGATATACAGATCGCTGGCGGCAACGACGCTGCAGCCTCCGATGGTGAGCGTGCCGTTGGCCTGGCGGCCGACGATGATCTGGCCGCGCGTGGTGAGGGTCGCCTCCGAGACGCTCACGGTCCCCTCGGCATGATTGCCGACGACGAGTGCCCAGGGATAGGCGAGTGGGTCGCCATTGCCTGCGGTGACGGTGCCGCCATCGGCAATGGTCAGCGTGCCGGAGCTGCCTTGCCCGACCGCAATCGGCTGATTGCCGCCATCGACGACAGCCCCCGCGCCTTGAACCACCAACGCGGCGGACGGAGGCCCGGCGTCACCGATCAGGATTCCGTAATTGTCCACCGAATGGAACGGCGTGATCGCGACAGCGGCTTGCTTGCCGACCGTTAGCGCGCAGGTGCCCCCGTGGCTGCCGTCTATGGGCAAGCCAAGCCTCGGTGTGGTCAGGACCGCGCCTGGGTCGAGCGTCAGCACCTGGTTGGCTTGCACGCCATAAGTCGCCGTCAAGAGACCCGATACGGTGGCGCTCCCGTAGAACTTCAGCCGTTGTACGGTCCCGCCACCGGTCACCACGACGCCGACGCCATCGATGCTCGCAACGTCGTTCGGCCCAGGCGGCTGCGTCGCGGCTACACCGTTGACGGTCCAGTTTGCCGCAGACGCAAAATCCCCGGCCGCGCCTGGGGCCCAGCTATAGACGGCCATGCTCGATCTCCTGATGCGCCGCAGATAAACGCTCCGCTCCCTAAGCCTAAAGATTGCGGTGCGTTTTCGCGTCCATCATCTGGTGGAGAACGTGAGCCGGCGCGCAGATCCTGCGCGCCGGCTCTGGCCCGTCGGCGTTGCTTAAAGCGTCACGCTATGCGCGTACTTTCTCCCTGCGCGACGTACCTTCCGCCGCGGAAAAACGCGCCCCCCGCGCCGGCGTCCCATTCGCCACGAAATACGGCGCCCGCGATCGCGCAAGCGCCTCATGCCCGCGTATGCGGTCCGCGATCTTCTCCGCGATCATGATGGTCGGCGCATTGAGGTTGCCGGTGGTGATGCGCGGCATGATCGACGCGTCCACCACGCGCAGGCCATCGAGTCCATGCACGCGGCCTTCGCTGTCCACCACGGCCATGTCGTCGTAGCCCATCGCACACGAACACGACGGGTGATAGGCCGTTTCCGCGCGGTTGCGCACGAAAGCATCGATCTCGGCGTCGGTCTTGAGCGCCGCACCGGGGCTCAACTCGCGTCCGCGAAACCGGTCAAGCGCGGGCTGTGCAAGGATTTCTCGGGTGACGCGGATCGCGTCGCGGAACTCGCGCCAGTCGAGCGCCTCGGCCATGTAGTTGAAGAGAATCGACGGATGCTGGCGCGGATCGCGCGAGCGCAGCTTCACGCGCCCGCGGCTCGGCGAGCGCATCGAGCCCACGTGCGCCTGAAAGCCGTGCATCTTGATCGCATTGCTGCCGTTGTAATTGATCGCAACGGGCAGAAAGTGATACTGAAGGTTCGGCCACGGATCGTCGTCGCGCGTGCGAATGAAGCCGCCCGCCTCGAAATGATTGCTTGCGCCAATGCCGGTGCCGCGCAGCATCCATTCAAGGCCAATAGCCGGTTGATTGCGCATGAGGAGCGCAGGGTAAAGCGAGACCGGCTCCTTGCACTCGTACTGCATGTACATTTCCAGGTGGTCCTGAAGATTCTGCCCGACGCCCGGCAGATCGAGCAAAACGGGAATGTCGAGCTCGCGCAGCCACGCACCGGGGCCGACACCCGAGCGCTGCAGGATCTGCGGCGAGGCGATCGCGCCCGCACACAGCAGCACTTCGCGGCGCGCGTAGCGGGTCACGCGTGCGGGCCCGTCGAGAAAGACCACGCCACACGCCCGCTTGCCGCTGAACAGAATGCGGTCCGTCACGGCGTGCGTGACGATATCGATGTTGGGCCGATGCCTGGCCTGATCCAGATAGCCTCGTGCGGTGCTCGCGCGCCGGCCTTTGGCCGTCACGGTGCGGTCCATCGGCCCGAAGCCTTCCTGGCGGTAGCCGTTGAGGTCGTCGGTGCGCGCATAGCCCGCCTGCACGCCCGCCTCGATCATGGCCTCGAACAGCGGGTTCACGCCCGGCTTGCTCGTCGTCACATGAACGGGACCTTCGCCGCCGTGATAGTCGTTCGCGCCGATGTCGCGCGTTTCAGCCTTGCGGAAATAGGGCAGGCAGTCCAGATAGCTCCAGTCTTCAAGCCCCTTGCGCTCGGCCCAGCCGTCGTAGTCGAGCGCATTGCCGCGGATGTAGCACATGCCGTTGATGAGCGACGACCCGCCCAGCCCCTTGCCGCGGCCGCATTCCATGCGCCGGTTGTTCATGTGCGGCTCGGGATCGGTTTCGTAGGCCCAGTTGTAGCGGCGGCCCTGCAACGGGTAGGCGAGCGCCGCGGGCATCTGCGTGCGGAAATCGAAGCGGTAGTCGGGGCCGCCCGCTTCGAGTAGCAGCACGGTCGCGTCGCGATCTTCGGTGAGGCGCGCGGCAAGCACGTTGCCCGCCGATCCCGCGCCGATGATGATGTAGTCGTATTCTTGCGCTGCCATGCAGGACTCCCTCAGAAAACGGGCTGATACGGTCCCAGTTCCACCTGGACGGATTTGATGCGCGTGTAATGCTCGAGCGTGGTGATGCCGTTTTCGCGGCCGACGCCCGACTGCTTGTAGCCGCCCACGGGCATTTCGGCAGGCGACTCGCCCCACGTGTTGATCCAGCAGATGCCGGCTTCGAGCCGATGAATCACGCGGTGCGCGCGCGAGAGATTTTCGGTCACGACGCCGGCGGCCAGGCCGTAAAGCGATTCGTTGGCGCGTGCGATGACTTCGGCTTCGTTGGCGAAGGCGAGAATGCTCATCACCGGGCCGAAGATTTCCTCCTGCACGATGCGCATGTCGTCGCGGCAACCGGAGAACACAGTGGGCTGCACGTACTGGCCGCGCGCGAAATCGCCCTTCGTGAGGCGCGCGCCGCCCGCGAGCAGCCGCGCGCCTTCGCGCTTGCCGCTTTCGATAAAGCCGAGCACCTTGTCGAGCTGCGCGGCGCTGGCGAGAGGGCCGAAGTTGGTGGCGGGATCGGTGGGGTTGCCCACGCGGATGCGCTTCACGCGTTCGAGCACCCGCGCCTCGAACGCGGCAATCACCGATTGATGGACGAACACGCGCGTGCCGTTGGTGCAGACCTGGCCGGCGCTAAAGAAGTTGGCGGTCACTGCGATGTCGGCGGCGCGCTCGAGGTCGGCGTCTTCGAAGACGATGAGCGGCGACTTACCGCCCAGTTCCATCGTGACTTCCTTGAGCGTGGAGCCGCCCGCGGCCGCCATGACCTTTTTGCCCGTTTCGACGCCGCCCGTAAACGAAATCTTCTCGATGCCGGGATGCAGGCTCAGCATGGCGCCGACGCGGCCGTCGCCATGGACCACGTTGAACACGCCGGGCGGCACGCCCGCCTCGATATAGATCTCGGCGAGCTTCGAGGCCGAAAGCGGAGTGATCTCGCTCGGCTTGAAGTTCATCGCATTGCCGGCGGCAAGCGCGGGCGCCGATTTCCAGCAGGCGATCTGCAGCGGATAGTTCCATGCGCCAATGCCCGCCGTGACGCCCAGCGGCTCGCGCCGCGTGTAGACGAACGAGCTTTCGCGCAGCGGAATCTGCTGGCCTTCGAGCGCGGGTGCGAGTCCCGCGTAGTACTCGATCACGTCGGCGCCGGTGGCGATGTCCACACTGCGCGTTTCGGCGATGGGCTTGCCCGTGTCGCTCGTTTCGAGCGCCGCGAGTTCGTCGTTGCGCTCACGCAGCAACTCGACCGCGCGCCGCAGCACGCGCGAGCGCTGCATGGCCGTCATGGCGGCCCAGACGCGCTGGCCGTTACGGGCCGACTGCACGGCGCGGTCGATATCGGCGGCGCTCGCGTGCTGCACCGTGGCGAGCCGCGTGCAGGAGGCGGGATCGTAGGTGTCGAATGTTTCGCCGCTGGTGGCGTCGGTATAGGTGCCGTCGATGAAGAGGCGTTGCAGGGGAAAGAGGGGCATCGATTGGCTCCAGGCCGGGTTATTTGGCCGACTTGCCTGAGCGCGGCTTGGCGCGCGCTTCGAGCAGCAGGTCGATGTAGTCGTTGGCCACGCGCAGCGCGGCCTTCGTGTCGAACGGTTCGCCCGTGAGTGCCCCGCGCAGCCAGAGGCCGTCGATCAAGGCGGCGAGTCCGCTTGCGGCGCGCCGGGCCGCGGCGCCCGGCAGCACCTTTTCGAATTCCGCGCAGAGGTTCGAATGGAGCCGCCGCGTGTTGACGCGCTGCAGCCGGCGCAGCGCGGGCTGATGCATGCTCTCGGCCCAGAACGCGAGCCACGTCTTCATGACGGGTGCGTTCACCTGCGAGACGTCGAAATTGGCCGCGACGATGGCGCGCAAGCGCGCGCGCGGCTCGTCTTTCGCTGCGAGACGACGCCGTAGCGTGGCCTCCCAGAGGTCGTGCAGCACGTGGCGCATGGTGGCTTCGAGCAGACCGTCCTTACCGCCGAAATAGTGACTGACAATGCCAGTCGAAATCTTCGCATGCTGCGCGACGGTGGCGAGCGTCGTGCCGGAGAGACCCGACTCGTCGATCGATTGCAGGGTGGCGTCGATGAGTTGCGCGCGGCGCACGTCGCGCATTCCGATCTTGGGCATGGTCATTCCGGGCGATTCGGGGAGGTTTCCACTCTAGGTATTTTTTATTGAATGTTCAATCAATAAAAACGTAGAAATGGCGGGATCGGCGGATTTTACAAAGTCCGCGTCGGATTACCGATGATCGCATCGCCGGAACCCCTCGCGAGGCCCGCCGGATAACGGATTTCGCCTGTTTTGCAGGGGTTTTTCTGTGGCTGGCGTGTCGCGTTAGCGCCAGCGCGTGTCGTGTCTGCGCAAGTCGGGCGAGATTTGGACTTGTACGTTTTGATCCACCGCGCAAGGCGTCACGCGTTGCCGGCGCGGCCCGACAACCTGTATCGCCAGACCAGAGAGACCCGACACCATGAGAAAACTGAATGCGGTGGCACTGAGCGGCATCGCGGTGACATTGAGCGCTGTCTCGACCGCGAGCCATGCCCAAAGCAGCGTCACCCTGTACGGGATCATCGACGCGGGCGTGACCTACGTGAGCAATGCGGGCGGCTCGCATCAAGTGAAATTCGACGATGGCATTGCGCAGGCAAACCGCTGGGGCCTCAAGGGCACCGAGGATCTCGGCGGCGGGTTGAAGGCCGTGTTCCAGCTGGAGAGCGGCTTTCACCTCGGCAACGGACAGATCGCCAACGGCGGCTCGCTTTTCGGCCGCCTCGCTTATGTCGGACTCCAGAACGATTGGGGAACGCTCACGTTCGGCAATCAGGCCGATATGACACAGGAGTTCGTCTACCTCTACAACGTCACGGCATGGGCGAGCGGCTACGCAATCAACCAGGGCGACTTCGACCGCATGAACGGCGACCATCTGCCGAACGCCGTGAAGTTCATGTCGAACACGTTCGGCGGATTCCAGTTCGGCGGCATGTACTCGTTCAGCAACACGCCCGGCGACTTCCACACCGGCAGCGCCTGGAGCGTAGGCGCGCAGTACCAGAACGGCCCGTTCGCGATCGGCACCGCCTATACACAGCTGAACAACCCATCGGGCATCTACGCGTTCGACCCGTACAACATGATCGGCGTGCGCACGTTCTTTGGCAGGCCGACCGTCAGCGTCGATCCGGCCACCGGAGCGGTGAGTTCGCTCTATTCGGAGACGCCGTTCCCCGTGGACAAGCAGGCCACCTTCGGCGCGGGCGCGAGCTACGCCATCGGCGACGTCACGCTCATGGGCGCTTTCACGTACACGCAGATCAAGGCATTCGGCGAGAGCGAGCACATGCAGGTGGGCGAAGGCGGCGCCAACTGGCAGGTGACGCCCGCGTTCAGCGTGGCGGGCGGGTATCAGTACACCCACTTCGACGGCCACCACTGGAACCAGCTTTCGGCGGGCCTGCATTACCTGCTTTCGAAGACCACGGACGTCTATCTCTCGGGCGACTGGCTCAAGGCCTCGCAGGGGGTGGACGCGGTGATCGGCTACAGCTTCACGCCGTCTTCCACCACGACGCAGGCCGACGTGCGCGTTGGCTTGCGGCATTCGTTCTGAGCGGGCAGGCGGGTGTTTTTCCGCCGCAAAACTTCGGGAAAACCCCCGGTTAAACGCTGGCGAAACGTCCGCCGGCGTCGCCCGAAACCCTGGCTGGCGAGGCCGTCCAACGGCGATGGCGTTTTTGTTCTATCGGCTGCCATGGCCTCTTTGGTCTACTTGCATCCAAGCTCATCCATGCGCTCAGCGCGAAGGGAAGTCAGATGAACGTCAGCGTTTTCGACCTGTTCAAGATCGGAATCGGTCCGTCCAGCTCGCATACGGTCGGCCCGATGGTTGCCGCGTGCCGCTTCGCGTCCCATATCGAGGACGCCAATCTGCTCGCCTTTGTGCGCCGCGTCAAAGTCGAGCTGTATGGCTCGCTCGGCGCGACGGGCAAGGGCCACGGCACCGACAAGGCCGTGCTGCTCGGCCTCGAAGGCAACTTGCCCGACTCGGTCGATCCCGACCAGATCGAGCCGCGCCTCGCCGCCATGCGCCGCGAGAAGTCGCTCGTGCTGCTCGGCAAGCAGACCATCCGCTTCGACGAAAAGGAGTGCATCGGCTTCTTTCGCAAGACGATGGGCGGCGCGAACACGCTCCACCCGAACGGCATGCGTTTCCAGGCCTTCGACGAAAACGGGCAGCTGCTCGTCGAAAAAGAGTACTACTCGGTGGGCGGCGGTTTTGTCGTGAACCGCGACGGCGACCGCGTGAACGGCGTGCGCAGCGGACGCGAGGTGCCGTATCCGTTCCGCACCGGCGACGACCTGCTGCGCGTGTGCAAGGAGAGCGGCCGCTCGATCGCCGAAGTCACCTTCGCGAACGAGTGCGCGGCACGCTCGCCGGAGGAAGTGCGCGAAGGGCTGCTCGTGATCTGGCGCGCGATGGCCGCCTGCGTGGAGCGCGGCTGCAAGATGCATGGCGAGCTGCCCGGCCCGATGCATGTGAAGCGCCGCGCCGCCGATCTCTCGGTGCATCTGCGTTCGCGCTCCGAGGAGTCGCTGCGCGATCCGCTTTCGATGCTCGACTGGGTCAATCTCTACGCCATGGCCGTGAACGAAGAGAACGCGGCGGGCGGCCGCGTCGTCACGGCGCCCACGAACGGCGCGGCGGGCGTGATTCCCGCGGTGCTGCACTACTACGTGAAGTTCGTGGCGGGCGCAAACGAAGACGGCATTGCCAACTTCCTGCTCACGGCCGCGGCCATCGGCATCATCTACAAGGAAACGGCGTCGATCTCGGGTGCGGAAGTGGGCTGTCAGGGCGAAGTGGGCGTGGCGTGCTCGATGGCCGCTGCGGCGCTTGCTGCCGTCATGGGCGGCACGCCGGGCCAGGTGGAGAACGCCGCCGAAATCGGCATGGAGCACAACCTCGGCATGACCTGCGACCCGGTGGGCGGGCTCGTGCAGATTCCCTGCATCGAGCGCAACGCGATGGGCGCGATCAAGGCACTCAACGCCGCGCGCATGGCGCTCAAGGGCAACGGCGAGCATTACGTCACGCTCGACAACGTCATCAAGACGATGCGCGAAACGGGTGCCGATATGAAGACGAAATACAAGGAGACGTCGCGCGGTGGTCTCGCCGTGAACGTCATCGAGTGCTAACGGAAGCTAATGGTAACGCGCAACAAGGGGTCTGCGAGATGAGCCGCTATTCGATATTCAGTCTGTTCCGCAACGGGTTGTCGTATCACGAGAACTGGGAGCGGCAGTGGAGAAGCCCGGAGCCGAAGAAGGAGTACGACGTGGTGATCGTCGGCGGCGGCGGGCATGGTCTCGCAACGGCCTATTACCTCGCGAAAGAGCACGGCGTGAAGAACGTCGCGATCCTGGAGAAAGGCTGGATCGGCGGCGGCAATACGGCGCGCAACACGACCATCGTGCGTTCGAACTATCTGTGGGACGAGTCGGCGGCGCTCTATGAAAAGGCGATGAAGCTCTGGGAAGGGCTCTCGCAGGACCTCAACTACAACGTGATGTTCAGCCAGCGCGGCGTGATGAATCTCGCGCACACGCTGCAGGACGTGCGCGACACCGAGCGCCGTGTGAATGCGAACCGCCTGAACGGCGTGGACGCGGAATTCCTCACGCCCGGGCAGATCAAGGAAATCGAGCCGACCATCAACCTGAACAGCCGTTACCCCGTGCTGGGCGCCTCGATCCAGCGCCGTGCGGGCGTGGCGCGCCACGACGCCGTGGCATGGGGCTTCGCGCGCGGCGCGGACCAGCACGGTGTGGACATCATCCAGAACTGCCAGGTGACGGGCATTCGCCGCGACGGCGCGCGCGTGACCGGTGTGGATACGTCGAAGGGTTTCATCAAGGCGAAGAAGGTCGCCGTGGTGGCGGCGGGCAACACCACGACGCTCGCGGACATGGCCGGCGTGCGCCTGCCGCTGGAAAGCCACCCGCTGCAGGCGCTGGTGTCGGAGCCGATCAAGCCGGTCGTGAACACCGTCATCATGTCGAACGCAGTGCACGCCTATATCAGCCAGTCCGACAAGGGCGATCTCGTGATCGGCGCGGGCGTGGACCAGTACACCGGTTTTGGCCAGCGCGGCAGCTTCCACATCATCGAGGGCACGCTGCAGGCCATCGTCGAAATGTTCCCGGTGTTCTCGCGCGTGCGCATGAACCGGCAGTGGGGCGGCATTGTCGACGTTTCGCCGGACGCCTGCCCGATCATCAGCAAGACCGATGTGAAGGGTCTCTATTTCAACTGCGGCTGGGGCACCGGCGGCTTCAAGGCGACGCCGGGCTCGGGCTGGGTGTTCGCGCACACCATTGCCAAGGACGAACCGCATCCGCTCAACGCGCCGTTCTCGCTGGACCGTTTCTATACCGGCCATCTGATCGACGAACACGGCGCAGCCGCTGTCGCGCACTAAAGAGAGACCACAACATGTTGCTGATCGAATGCCCGTGGTGCGGTCCCCGCGCCGAAGTCGAGTTCACGTGCGGCGGAGAAGCCGACATCGCGCGCCCGCTCGAGACCGACAAACTCACCGACGAGGAATGGGGCGACTACCTCTTCATGCGTCACAACCCGCGCGGCGTGCACAAGGAGCAGTGGCTGCACGCGCAGGGTTGCCGCCGCTGGTTCAAGGCGACGCGCGACACCGTCACCTACGAGATTCAGTGTTACGAGACCTTCGGCGCAGCAGATGAGGCGCAAGGCAACAAGCAAGGGAGCACGCAGCGATGAGCCAGAAGAACCGCCTTGGCGCCGGTGGGCGCGTGAACCGCGCGATTCCGCTGAACTTCACGTTCAACGGCCGCACGTATCAGGGCTTCCAGGGCGACACGCTCGCCTCGGCGCTGCTCGCCAACGACGTGCATTTCGTCGCGCGCAGCTTCAAGTACCACCGCCCGCGCGGCATCATGACGGCGGACGTGGCCGAGCCGAACGCCATCGTGCAACTCGAGCGCGGCGCGTATACGGTGCCCAATGCGCGCGCGACCGAAGTCGAGTTGTATCAGGGGCTCATCGCGACGAGCGTGAACGCCGAGCCTAGCCTCGAAAACGATCGCATGGCGATCAACCAGAAGTTTTCGCGCTTTCTGCCGGCGGGCTTCTACTACAAGACCTTCATGTGGCCGCGCAAATGGTGGCCGAAATACGAGGAAAAGATTCGCGACGCCGCGGGTCTCGGCAAGGCGCCCGAAGTGCGCGACGCCGACCGCTACGACAAGTGCTTCGCGCATTGCGACGTTCTCGTGGTCGGCGGCGGCCCCGCCGGTCTCGCGGCCGCGCATACGGCGGGCGCAACCGGCGCACGCGTGATTCTGGTGGACGACCAGCGTGAACTGGGCGGCAGCCTGCTGTCGTGCAAGGCCGATATCGATGGCCGTCCCGCGCTCCACTGGGTCGAGAAGATCGAAGCCGAACTCAAGCAGATGCCCGACGTGAAGATCCTGTCGCGCAGCACGGCTTTCGGCTATCAGGATCACAATCTCGTGACCGTTACGCAGCGTTTGACGGAGCATCTGCCGGTGTCCACGCGCCAGGGGACGCGCGAGCTGTTGTGGAAAATCCGCGCCAAACGCGTGATTCTCGCGACGGGTGCGCATGAGCGTCCCATCGTGTTCGGCAACAACGATCTGCCGGGCATCATGCAGGCCTCGGCGGTATCGACTTATATCCATCGCTATGGCGTGTTGCCGGGCCGCAATGCGGTCGTGTTCACGAACAACGACGCGGGCTACCGTTGTGCGCTCGACCTGAAGGCATGCGGCGCGACCGTTACGGTCGTCGATGCGCGTACGCAGGGCAATGGCGCATTGCAGGCCGCCGCGCGCCGCCAGGGCGTGAAGATGATGTACAACGCCGCCATCAACTGTGCGCACGGCAAGCAGCGCGTGAGTTCAGTCGATGTGGTGGGCTACACGAACGGGCAAGCCGGCGCGCAGCAGGCCACGCTCGCATGCGATCTCGTTGCCGTGTCGGGCGGCTTCAGCCCGGTACTGCACCTCTTCGCGCAGTCGGGCGGCAAGGCGCACTGGAGCGACGCGAAGGCGTGCTTCATGCCGGGCAAGCGCGTGCAGGAGGAAGTGAGCGTCGGCGCGGCGGTGGGCGAATTCGGCCTTGCCCGCGCGCTCACGCAGGGTGTGGACGGCGGCATCGACGCGGCGAAGTCGCTCGGCTTGCCGATCAAGCGGCCCGCTGTGCCCAGGGCCGCCGAGGTCGAGGAAACGCCGCTGCAGGCGCTGTGGCTCGTGGGCAGCCGCAAGGATGCGGCGCGCGGGCCGAAGCAATTCGTCGACTTCCAGAACGACGTATCGGCAGCGGACATTCTGCTCGCCGCGCGCGAAGGCTTCGAGTCGGTCGAGCACGTGAAGCGCTACACGGCCATGGGCTTCGGCACCGACCAGGGCAAGCTCGGCAATATCAACGGCATGGCGATTCTCGCCAGCGCGCTCGGCAAGACGATTCCCGAAACGGGCACGACGACGTTCCGCCCGAACTACACGCCCGTCACGTTCGGCACGTTCGCGGGGCGCGAATTGGGCGACATGCTCGACCCGATCCGCAAGACCTGCATTCACGAGTGGCACGTGCAGCATGGCGCGGAATTCGAGGACGTGGGCAACTGGAAGCGCCCGTGGTACTACCCGAAGAGCGGGGAGAATCTGCACGCGGCCGTGAAGCGCGAGTGTCTCGCGGTGCGCAACAGCGTCGGCATTCTCGATGCTTCCACGCTGGGCAAGATCGACATCCAGGGGCCCGACGCCGCGAAGCTGCTCAACTGGGTCTATACGAACCCGTGGCTCAAGCTCGAAGTGGGCAAGTGCCGTTATGGCCTGATGCTCGACGAAAACGGCATGGTGTTCGACGACGGCGTGACGGTGCGCCTCGGCGAGCAGCACTACATGATGACGACCACCACGGGCGGCGCGGCGCGCGTGCTCACGTGGCTCGAACGCTGGCTGCAGACCGAGTGGCCCGACATGAAGGTGCGTCTCGCTTCCGTCACCGATCACTGGGCGACCTTCGCCGTGGTCGGCCCGAAGAGTCGCAAGGTGCTGCAGAAGGTGTGCAAGGACATCGACTTCGACAACGCCGCGTTCCCGTTCATGTCGTATCGCAACGGCACCGTCGCAGGCGTGAAGTCGCGCGTCATGCGTATCAGCTTTTCGGGCGAGCTGGCCTATGAAGTGAACGTGCCGGCCAATGCAGGCCGCGCCGTATGGGAAGCGCTGATGGAAGCCGGCGCCGAGTTCGACATCACGCCGTACGGCACGGAAACGATGCACGTACTTCGCGCGGAGAAGGGCTACATCATCGTGGGCCAGGACACGGACGGCTCGGTCACGCCTTTCGACCTCGGCATGGGCGGTCTCGTCTCGCAGACGAAGGACTTCCTCGGCCGCCGCTCGCTCAAGCGCTCGGACACGGCCAAGGAGAACCGCAAGCAGTTCGTCGGACTGCTGACCGATGAAGCCCAGTATGTTCTGCCCGAAGGCGGCCAGATCATCGCGCCCGATGCGCAGGCGCGCTCCGACGGCACGACGCCGATGATCGGCCACGTGACGTCGAGCTACTACAGCCCGATCCTGCAGCGTTCCATTGCGCTTGCGGTCGTGAAGGGCGGCTTGAACAAGATGGGCGAACGCGTGGTGATTCCCATGGCCGATGGCCGGCGCGTGAGCGCGCAGATCGCGAGCCCGATTTTCTACGACACGGAAGGAGTGCGTCAGCATGTTGAATGAAACGAAAGACCCCCTGCCGGTCGCGGAGCGCGTCGTCGGCGTGCGCCTGGAGTCGCCGCTCGTAGGCGCAGCGGACCTGGTCAAGGCGCAGGAGGGACGCGCCTCGAAAGCGTTCGCCATGCGCGAATTGCCGTTCCGCGACCTCGTGAACGTGCGCGGCGAACTGAGCGATCCGGCGTTCGTCGCGGCGTTCGCCAGCGTCGTGGGCTGCGAGCCGCCCGCTGCGCCGAACACCGTCGCGCGCAGCGACCATTACGACACGCTTTGGCTCGGACCCGACGAATGGCTCGTGCGCTCACTCGCGCCTGTGCAAACCGGCATGCTCGAAGCGAAGCTCACCGCCGTGCTCGGCGACGCCTATGCGGCGGCCGTGGACATCGGCAGCGGCAACACGGTGATCGAGATCGAAGGCACGCGAGCACGCGACGTGCTCTCGCGCGGCTGCCCGCTCGACCTGCATCCGCGCCTCTTCAAGCCCGGTCAATGCGCGCAGAGCGTGTATTTCAAGGCTTCGATCGTGCTGATTCCCACGGGTGAGGACCGCTTCGAGATCGTCGTGCGCCGCAGTTTCGCCGATTATTTCTGCCGCATCATGGTCGACGCCGCAGCGTCGGTCGCGCCATGAAGATCGTCGATGCAGCGTTCGAGCCGGCGCTCGGCGCGCTGGGCGCAATCGGTGCGCTCGGCGCTCACGACGAGTCGCGCGGGCGCGGCTGGAGCGTATTCGTCGAAGCGTTGAGCGTGCCGGCGCGCATCGGCATCTATCCGCACGAGCACGGCTCCCCGCAGCCACTCGTGATCGACGCGCAACTCGGTTACCGCTGCATGCCGCGCGAAAAGAACGCGACGGGTGAAGCGGGCGACTGGATCGACTACGACGGCTATTGCACGCGCCTTGCCGACTTTCTCGGGCGCAAGCCGCACACGCGGCTGCTCGAAACGCTGGTGGCGGACATGGCGGCGTTCTCGTTTCGCGAATGGCCCGCGCTGGAAACGCTCAGGCTCGCGGTGCACAAGCCGAAGATCCGGCCGGGCACGCGGCGCGTGGGCGTGGCGCTCGATTGGACACGCGCCGACTATCGGCAATGGATACGGGCTGACGGGGGCGGGCAGCCATAGCAGGCAGGACGCGTAGCCCGATGTCGGCGCAAAGCAAGGGCGCGTCGCTTTTTGCACATCGTCGGATGTGGCGCTCAGGCTACGCTCGAAGCATCGTTGACTTGCGCGGAGTCCGCGCGAGGCAGCGCCATCTAGTGAGCAGCATTGCGAGCTGCATCGAACAGGAGACAGCGAGATGAGCGGAAATCGAGGCGTCGTGTATCAAGGGCCGGGCAAGGTCGAGGTGCAGAAGATCGCGTATCCGAAGATGGTCGATCCGAGCGGGCGCTCGATCGGCCATGGTGTCATTCTGAAGGTGGTCAGCACGAATATCTGCGGCTCGGACCAGCATATGGTGCGCGGTCGCACGACGGCGCAAGTCGGTCTCGTGCTGGGCCACGAAATCACCGGCGAAGTGGTGGAGGTGGGCAACGACGTCGAAACGCTGAAGATTGGCGACCTCGTTTCCGTGCCGTTCAACGTGGCTTGCGGGCGCTGTGCGATGTGCCGCGAGCAGCACACCGGCGTTTGCCTGAACGTGAATCCGTCGCGCGCGGGCGGCGCTTACGGCTACGTCGACATGGGCGGCTGGATTGGCGGCCAGGCCGAATACGTGCTCGTGCCGTATGCCGATTTCAACCTGCTGAAGTTTCCGGACCGCGACCAGGCCATGTCGAAGATCCGCGATCTCACGTGCCTCTCCGACATTCTGCCGACGGGCTATCACGGCGCGGTCACGGCGGGCGTGAAGCCGGGATCGACCGTCTATATCGCGGGCGCGGGTCCGGTGGGGATGGCGGCTGCGGCTTCGGCGCGCTTGCTCGGCGCGGCCTGCACGATCGTCGGCGACATCAATGCCGAGCGTCTCGCGCATGCGAAGGCAATGGGCTTCGAAGTGGTCGATCTTTCGAAAGACGCGACGCTCGGCGAGCAGATCGAACAGATACTCGGCAAGCCGGAAATCGATTGCGCCGTGGATTGCGTGGGCTTCGAAGCGCACGGGCATGGCGCTTCAGGTCACTCGGAAGAAGCGCCGGCCACGGTGCTCAATTCGCTGATGGAAATCACTCGGCCTGCGGGCATGATCGGCATTCCGGGGCTGTACGTGACCGACGATCCGGGCGCACGCGACGTGGCCGCGCAGCACGGCAGTTTGAGCATCCGCTTCGGCCTTGGCTGGGCCAAGTCGCATACGTTCCATACGGGGCAGACGCCCGTGCTCAAGTACAACCGCAACCTCATGCAGGCGATTTTGTTCGACCGACTGCCGATCGCCAAGATCGTTAATGTGTCGGTTATTTCGCTTGATGAAGCCCCTGAGGGCTACAAGAAATTTGATGGGGGCGCGCCGCGGAAGTTTGTGATTGATCCGCATGGGTTGTTGGCGGCATAGGTTTGGTTTTTGGTTTTTGGTTTTGGCTTTTGGCCGTTTTTTTGGGTTGCCTTGTTTTCGCGTCGGTATGCAGGCGTTGCCCCTGTGCGGGGCGGCACCTCCTTTCTTTGCAGCGGCAAAGAAAGGAGGCAAAGAAAGCCGCTCACACCGCCAGCGCCTGCCACCGTTCACCTCGCACCATTAATGGTGAATGGCTCCGGAGCGTCTGTCACCTCGCACCACCAAAGTGAGTGACAAGGCAGTCATGCATCCCGCTGCTCGCTACGCGCGCGGCGGTCGGGTCTGCATGGAAAACCAGGGGGCGTTGCCAGGCTTCGCGAGAATGCACGCGGCCCAACGGTTTTGGATTCTGCCCTTCGGCGCGCGGAGCGCCGCCGGAAGGATTAGCGCCTTGTCACTCCGTTTGGGAGCGAGTGGCGACAGACGCTCCGGAGCCATTCACCATTTACGGCGAGATGTGAACTGTGGCAGGCATTAGCGGTTTGAGCGGCTTTCTTTTGCCTACTTTTCTTTGCCGCGGCAAAGAAAAGTAGGTGCCGCCCCGCACAGGGGCAACGCTAGCAGACCAGCGCGAAACCAGGTTTCAAACATGAACAGGTGCAGGCACAACAACAGCCGCACCAGGCGAATCCACCCCAGAAAGTGGCGCAACACGCTTGCGCCGTTCCCCAGTAGGCGCACTCCCAAAAGCATCCCGATAGCTCTTGCTAAAGTGACAAGCCGACTGAAACCCGCAAGCCATCGTAATCTGCATAATCGACATATCGGTCTGCAACAGCAACTCACGCGCACGACGCAAGCGCAGCGTCAAATAGTAATGTGTCGGCGTCATGCCGAGATGCTCATGAAAGAGCCGCTGCAATTGCCGCTGTGACATATTCGCAAGACGCGCGAGTTCTTCGCGCGAAAGCGGCTCTTCGATATTGTTCTCCATGAGCGAGATCACTTCGAAGAGTGACTTGTTCGCCGAACCGAGCCGCGCGACGAGCGGCATGCGCTGCTGGGCAGACGTATCGCGTACATGCTCGACAACGAACTGCTCGGCGATCTGCGTCACACGCGCGGTGCCCACACGCGCTGTGATGAGGTGCAGCATCATGTCAAGCGGCGCGACGCCGCCGGTGCACGTCACGCGGTCGCGGTCGATGACGAAGAGCTCCTTGAGAAAACGCGTCGAAGGAAACTCCTCCTTCAGCGCCGACATGTTTTCCCAATGGATCGCGCAAGCATACCCAGCCAGCAGCCCAGACTTCGCCAGCGCATAGGTCCCCGTGCACAGGCTGCCCAGCGCGACACCCATACGCGCGAAGCGGCGCAGCGCGGCGAGATGGGCGGGCGTGGTGGCCCGCTGCACATCGATGCCGCCGCAGACGAACACGATATCGGGCTGCCCCACACATTCGGCCGGGCCGGTGTCGATGGAAAGCCCGTTGCTCGACGCGACCTGGCCGCCCTCCGGGCTGATGATCGACCACCTGTAAAGCGGCTGTCCGCTCAGGTAGTTAGCCATACGAAGGACTTCGATCGCGTTCGTGAACGCGATCATCGTGAAGTCGGGCAGCGGCATGAACGCGAAGTGCGCAAACGACGCTGTGCGATCCGGCAGCATGGGGGACGATTCCTTGTGATCGGTAGCCTGGTGCCCAGTGGAGGCCCGATGAGGCCGGGGGGCTGGCTACGCTACCGCAATTTTCGAGTTTGGCGGGTCCAGTGTGCCATGCGGCAAAACCCTGAGTCATCTGGACAAAAAAGCCCGGACGCGGGAAAAAGGACGAGGGTGCGGGATTGGTGCACTGCGATGCACGATAAATAATTCGGATTGGGAAACATGGGGCACGGCGCACCGTTAGCGGGCGCCAAGCGGAGCCACTTGTGAAAAATGGACGCGGATGGCGGAAAAGGAAAAGAACGCGTCTGAATTTCGACGTTGAGCGCCAATTCGAACGACAAGAATAGAAGCGTCGGTCCCAAGCCGGTCAAGCGGGTTCACAGCCGCTGCAAAACCAGTCGCGACGGGGCCTCCAGCATTGCAGGAAGTCCTTCATTCATCGTCACGGAAGCCCTATGTCGAACACTCAACCTTTCTTTTCGCAAACGCTGGCGCAGCGCGATTCCGCAGTTCGCAGCAGCATCCTGAAAGAACTCGAGCGGCAGCAGTCGCAGGTCGAAATGATCGCGTCGGAAAACATCGTGTCGCGCGCCGTGCTCGAAGCCCAAGGCTCGGTGCTGACCAACAAGTACGCGGAAGGTTATCCGGGCAAGCGTTATTACGGCGGCTGCGAGTTCGCCGACGAGGTGGAAGCGCTTGCCATCAGCCGCATCAAGCAACTGTTCAACGCCGGTTTCGCCAACGTGCAGCCGCATTCGGGCGCACAGGCCAACGGCTCGGTCATGCTCGCGCTCGCCAAGCCGGGCGACACGGTGCTCGGCATGTCGCTCGACGCGGGCGGCCACCTCACGCATGGCGCCAAGCCGGCGCTGTCCGGCAAGTGGTTCAACGCCGTGCAGTACGGCGTGAACCGCGAAACCATGCTGATTGATTACGATCAGGTCGAAGAACTCGCGCAGCAGCACAAGCCCAGCCTCATCATCGCGGGCTTTTCCGCGTATCCGCGCGCACTCGACTTCGCGCGCTTTCGCGCCATCGCCGACTCGGTCGGCGCGAAGCTGATGGTGGATATGGCGCATATCGCGGGCATCATCGCGGCGGGGCGTCATCAGAACCCCGTCGAGCACGCGCACGTCGTCACCTCCACCACGCACAAGACGCTGCGCGGCCCGCGCGGCGGCTTCGTGCTGACCAACGACGAGGAGATCGCGAAGAAGATCAACTCGGCTGTGTTCCCCGGCCTCCAGGGCGGCCCGCTCATGCACGTGATCGCGGGCAAGGCGGTCGCGTTCGGCGAAGCGCTCGAAGCCAGCTTCAAGACCTATATCGACAGCGTGCTCGCTAATGCGAAGGCGCTGGGTGAGGTGCTGAAGGCGGGCGGCGTGGACCTCGTGACGGGCGGCACCGACAACCATCTGCTGCTCGTCGATCTGCGGCCCAAGGGCCTGAAGGGCAATCAGGTCGAGCAGGCGCTGGAGCGCGCCGGCATCACCTGCAACAAGAACGGCATTCCGTTCGACGCCGAAAAGCCCACGGTCACCTCGGGCATTCGCCTCGGCACGCCCGCGGGCACGACGCGCGGCTTCGGCGTGGACGAATTCCGCAAGATCGGCCGCCTGATTCTCGAAGTGTTCGACGCGCTGCGCGCGCATCCGGAAGGCGACGCCGCCACCGAGCAGCGCGTGCGCCGCGAGATCTTCGCGCTGTGCGAGCGCTTTCCGATCTACACGCAAGCCTGATTCTACACACCACCGACTTTCAATTTCATTCGAGCGTTTCGGAGCGGCTAATGAGCACTCTGCATGACAACAGCATCATCATCGACGGCCTGAACATTTCGAAGTTCGAGCGCTCGGTGTTCGAAGACATGCGCAAGGGCGGCGTCACCGCCGTCAACTGCACGGTTTCTGTGTGGGAAGACTTCCAGAAGACCGTGGACAACATTGCGCAGATGAAGCAGCAGATTCGCGAGTACAGCGAAATCCTCACGCTCGTGCGCACGACCGACGACATTCTGCGGGCGAAGAAAGAGAACAGGACGGGCATTATCTTCGGCTTCCAGAACTCGTATGCCTTCGAGGACAACCTGGGCTATATCGAGGTGTTCAAGGAACTCGGCGTGAATGTCGTGCAGCTTTGCTACAACACGCAGAACCTCGTGGGCACGGGCTGTTATGAGCCGGACGGCGGCCTCTCCGGCTACGGTCGCGAAGTGATCCAGGAAATGAACCGCGTGGGCATTCTGGTCGATCTTTCGCATGTGGGCGGAAAGACTTCATCGGATGCGATTGCCTGCTCGAAGAAGCCGGTGACGTATTCGCACTGCTGTCCGTCGGGTCTCAAGGAGCACCCGCGCAACAAGACGGACGAGCAGTTGAAGGAAATTGCCGATGCGAACGGCTTCGTGGGCGTGACGATGTTCGCGCCGTTCCTCAAGAAAGGCCCGGATTCGACCGTCGAGGACTATCTCGAAGCGATCGAATACGTTGTCGATCTGATCGGCGAGGACCGCGTGGGCATTGGCACGGATTTCACGCAAGGCTACAGCACCGAGTTCTTCGACTGGATCACGCACGACAAGGGCCGTTATCGCCGCCTCACGAATTTCGGCAAGGTCGTGAACCCGGAAGGCATCCGCACGATCGGCGAATTTCCGAATCTTACCGCCGCCATGCAAAAAGCCGGCTGGAGCGAGACGCGCATCAGGAAGGTCATGGGCGAGAACTGGATGCGCGTGTTCGGTGAAGTCTGGGGCGGTTGACCGCGAGGCCTGACCATGCAGCGTGGAAAGGCCAACTCTAGTAATTAGAAACCCTGAATAAAATTGCTAACTGAGTCATTGGAGCCCCACGAAATGCAACCGCAACTGCCGATCGATGTCGACCCCGCCACCGGCGTCTGGACCACGGACGCGCTGCCGATGCTGTACGTGCCGCGTCACTTCTTCACCAACAATCACACCGCCGTGGAAGAGGCGTTGGGCTGTGATGTGTACGCCGAGATTCTCTACAAGGCCGGCTACAAGTCGGCCTATCACTGGTGCGCGAAGGAAGCCGAAAAGCACGGCATTGCCGGTATGGCCGTGTTCGAACATTACCTGAAGCGTCTTTCGCAGCGCGGCTGGGGCCTCTTCACAATACGCGAGGCCGACCCGGCCACCGCGCGCGCGAAGATCGAATTGCGTCATTCGTCGTTCGTGCTGGCGCAACCGGGCAAGGAAGGCAAGCTTTGCTACATGTTCGCGGGCTGGTTCGCGGGCGCGATGGACTGGGTGAACGACACCACGGAAGGCGGAAAAAACGCGCCGCGTTCGCAATCGAAAGAAGTGCAATGCGCCGCCGAGGGCCACGCGCACTGCGTATTCGAAGTCTCGCCGATCGCCGCCTGAACGGCCGCGCGCCCCCCCGCAATACAGGTCACACCGAAAGACACGAACGCCAGAGGTCGTCTGCGATGCGCTACCCCAATCTGTTCAAACCCTTGACGCTCAATCAGCTCACGCTGCGCAACCGCATCGTCAGCACGGCCCACGCCGAGGTCTACGCGGAGCCGGGCGGCTTGCCGGGCGACCGCTATATCCGCTATTACGAGGAAAAGGCCAAGGGCGGCGTGGGCCTGGCCGTATGCGGCGGGTCGAGCCCGGTGTCGATCGATAGTCCCCAAGGCTGGTGGAAGTCGGTGAATCTCGCCACGGACAAGATCATCGATCCGCTCGCGCGTCTGGCCGAGGCCATGCACCGCCACGGCGCGAAGATCATGATCCAGGCCACGCACATGGGCCGCCGCTCCGCCTTTCACGGCGAGCATTGGCCGCATTTGATGTCGCCTTCGGGCGTACGCGAGCCCGTGCACCGCGGCAACGCGAAGATCATCGAAGTGGAGGAGATCCGCCGCATCATCGGCGACTTTGCGGCGGCTGCAAAGCGCGTGAAGGACGCGGGCATGGATGGCATCGAAATCTCCGCCGCGCACCAGCATCTGATCGACCAGTTCTGGAGCCCACGCACGAACTTTCGCACCGACGAATGGGGCGGCTCGCTCGAAAACCGCCTGCGTTTCGGTGTGGAAGTGCTCAAGGCCGTCCGCAAAGCGGTGGGCAAGGACTTTTGCGTCGGCCTGCGCATGTGCGGCGACGAATTCCACGAAGACGGCCTCGATCACGAGCAGCTAAAGGAAATCGCGCAGGCGATGTCGGAAACGGGGCTCATCGACTATCTCGGCGTGATCGGCTCCGGCGCGGATACGCACAACACGCTCGCGAACTGCATGCCGCCCATGGCGCTGCCGCCGGAGCCCTTCGTGCATCTCGCGGCAGGCATCAAGTCGGTGGTCAAGCTGCCGGTCATGCACGCGCAGAGCATTCGCGACGCGGGCCAGGCCGAGCGTCTGCTCGCGAGCGGCATGGTCGATCTCGTGGGCATGACGCGCGCGCAGATCGCCGACCCGCACATGGTCATCAAGATTCGCGACGGCCGCGAGGACGAGATCAAACAGTGCGTGGGCGCGAACTATTGCATCGACCGCCAGTACAACGGGCTCGACGTGCTGTGCGTGCAGAACGCCGCAACGTCGCGCGAAGCGACTATGCCGCACGTGGTCGAAAAATCGCGCGGCCCGAAGCGCAAGGTCGTGGTGGTCGGCGCGGGCCCAGCGGGCCTCGAGGCTGCACGCGTGGCGCGGCTGCGCGGCCATGATGTCGTGCTGTTCGAGAAGAACGACGCCGTGGGCGGCCAGATTCTGCTGGCTGCAAAAGCGCCGCAGCGCGAACAGATGGCGGGCATCGTGCGCTGGTTCGACATGGAGACGAAGCGCCTTGGCGTGGATCGTCGCCTTGGCGTGACGGCCGACGAGAAGACCATTCTCGCGGAAAAGCCAGACATCATCGTGCTCGCCACGGGCGGGTCGAGCTTCACGCAGCAGGTTCCGGCCTGGGGCGTGGAAGAGGGGCTCGCCGTAAGCGCGTGGGACATCCTGAGCGGCAAGGTCGAGCCGAAGCAGAACGTGCTCGTCTACGACGGCGTGAGCACGCATGCGGGCGCAGGCGTTGCCGATTTCATTTCGAGCCGTGGCTCGAAGGTCGAGATCGTGACGCCCGACGTGAAGGTCGCCGACGACGTGGGCGGCACCACGTTCCCGATCTTCTATCGCCGCCTCTATGCGCAAGGGGTGATTCACACGCCGAATTACTGGCTCGACCGGGTGTACGAAGAAGACGGCAAGAAGATCGCCGTACTGCGCAACGAGTACACGGAGGAACAGGAAGAGCGCGCCGTCGATCAGGTGGTGATCGAAAACGGCAGTACGCCGAACGACGCCTTGTACTGGGCGATCAAGCCCGAATCGGTCAATCGCGGGCAGGTGGACGTGCACAAGCTCTTCGCAGCCGAGGCGCAGCCGTGCCTTGCCGAAGAACTCGGCAATGGCCGCTTCCTGCTCTTCCGCGTGGGCGACTGCATCTCCTTGCACAACATTCACGGCGCGATTTACGACGCGCTGCGGCTCGCCAAGGACTTCTGAACCATGAATCCGACCTGGCTCATTACCGCGCTGCTGTGGGTGTCGATGGCGGGGCTCGCGTTCGCGGTCGCGAAGCGGGCCGCCTTCTGGCGGGTGGGGCGCGCCGCTGCGCCCGGCTCCGTGGGCGTCGGCAAGCTGTTCAGTATCCCGAAGCGTTATTTCGTCGATCTGCACCATGTGGTGGCGCGCGACCCGTACATCGCCAAAACGCACGTCGCCACCGCGGGCGGCGCCATCGCGGCGCTCGCGCTCGTGTTCATCAACTACGGTTTCGCGATCTATTCGCCGTGGCTCGACAAACTGATCTTTCTCGCGGCGCTCGCCATGCTGATCGGCGTGGTGTTCGTGTGGCGCCGCCGTCACGCGAAAGCGGTGCCGGCGCGCCTCTCGCGCGGGCCCTGGAATACGCTGCCGTGGCTGCTCGGTTCGTTCGCGCTGGGCGTGGCGCTCTTCACGGTCGTACCGGCGGGCGCCATGTCGGGCGGCTTCGCGGTGCTTTGCGCGGTGCTGATCGCCGTGGGCGCGTTCGCAATGACGTTCGGCGCGGCGCGCGGCGGCCCGATGAAGCATGCCGTGGCGGGGCTGTTGCACCTCGCGTTCCATCCGCGCCAGGAGCGCTTTTCAGCGACGCGCGAGGGCTGGACCGGCAACGGCACGGCTACGCCCCCCACGGCGCTGAAGCTCCCCGACATCGAAGAGAAGCAGGACTATGGCGTGGCGAAACCCGTCGAGTTTCGCTGGAACCAGCTGCTGAGCTTCGACGCCTGCGTGCAGTGCGGCAAATGCGAGGCCGCGTGCCCCGCGTTCGCTTCGGGCCAGCCGCTCAACCCCAAGAAGCTGATTCAGGATCTCGTCGTCGGCATGGCGGGCGGCACCGATGCGGCCTATGCGGGCAGCCCCACGCCGGGCATCAAGGTCGGCCAGCATGGCGGCGCGCCGAACGGCCCGATCGTGTCAAGCCTGATCGAAGCGCAAACGCTGTGGTCCTGCACCACCTGCCGCGCCTGCGTGCAAGAGTGCCCGATGCTGATCGAGCACGTGGATGCCATCGTCGATATGCGTCGCAACCAGACGCTGGTGCACGGCGAGGTGCCGGGCAAAGGCCCGGAAGTGCTGGCAAACCTGCGCGAAACTGGCACGGCGGGCGGCTACGACAAGGCGGCGCGTTACGACTGGTCGGTCGATCTCAACGCGCCCGTGGCGCAACCGGGCAAGCGCGTGGACATACTCGTGGTGGCGGGCGAGGGCGCGTTCGACATGCGCTATCAGCGCACGCTGCGCGCGCTCGTGAAGGTGCTCAACAAGGCGGGCGTGAACTACGCGGTGCTCGGCGCGCAAGAAACCGACACGGGCGACGTGGCGCGCCGCCTCGGCGACGAAGCGACGTTCCAGCACATGGCGAGGCAGATGATGATGACGCTCGCCACGCTGAACTTCGCGCGCATCGTCACCGCCGATCCGCACGTCATGCACAGCCTGCGCAATGAGTACCGCGCGCTTGGCGGACGTTACGAAGTGCTGCATCACACGACCTATCTCGCGGAACTCGCCGAGACCGGACGCATCGCGCCCAAGGCCGTGCAGGCGCTCGCCGAAAAGCGCACGACGTATCACGATCCCTGCTATCTGGGCCGCTACAACGGCGAGACCGAAGCGCCACGCAAGCTGCTCAAGACCATCGGCATCAAGGTCGTGGAGATGGATCGCCACGGCATGCGCGCACGCTGCTGTGGCGGTGGCGGCGGTGCGCCGCTCACCGATATCCCCGGCAAACAGCGCATTCCCGACATCCGCATCGCCGACGCGCGCGCAGTGAATGCCGACGTGGTCGCCGTGGCCTGCCCGCAGTGCACGGCGATGCTCGAAGGCGTAGTGGGCCCGCGCCCCGACGTGCTCGACGTGGCCGAACTCGTGGCCGCTTCGCTGGAGTGAATCGATGAATACCCTCAAACGAATCGATCCGCGCCGCCCTTTCGTCGTCACGGCGGCGGGCCTCAAGCGCATCACGCTGGGCGAAGCCGGCAGCGCGGACGCGAGCGATGCGCAATGGCTCACGCAGCATGCGCACGAAGGCGCAGCGAAGCCACGCCGCGTGGTTAGCCATCCGAATCATCATCTGCTCGTGGTCGCACACGCCGAACGCGGCGCACTCGACGATCACGCGTGCCAGGCCATTGCCGCCGCCGCGCTGCTGGCCGATGCGCAAACCGAAGTCGCGCTGCTCGTGTTCGGTGAGCTGAAGGACGATGCCGGGGCGCTCGGCGTGGACAAGCTGATCGAACTGCCGGGATTCGAGCGCCGCACGTTCGCGCCGGAGATCGAGTTGCGCGCGCTGCAGGCCTGCGCGGCGGCGCTCTCGCCGAAGCACGTGTTCCTGCCCGACAACGCCAGCGGCGACGGCGACCTCGGCCGCCGCTATGCGGCCGCCGCCGGTGCGAGCGTGGCGACCCATGTAGTCGAGATCGATGCGAAGCATGTGGGCGTGTATGAACAGGCGAAGCGTGCGTGGGCCGCGCGCTCGCTGCCCGACGTGATCCTGCTCGCGCCGGGCGCTGTCGAGGCGAAGCTGCCTTTCGTCGGCGCGGGCGACCGCCTCGCGGGCGATTTCATCCGGCCGGCTACCGACCTCGCGTCGCCATACAAGGACCTCGGCCTTGAATCCATCGACGCCGCCCAGGTCGCGCTAGAAGAAGCCGATTTCATCGTCTCGGCGGGCAACGGTGTAACGGACATTGCCGCGTTCGGACGGCTCGCAGGCGCATTCGGCGCGGCAATCGGCGCGAGCCGCGTGGCGGTGGACAACGGTCACTTCACGCGTGACAAGCAGGTGGGCGCAACGGGCAAGACGGTCGAGGCTAGCGTGTATATCGCGTTCGGCATTTCGGGCGCCGTGCAGCACTTGCAGGGCATCAAGGACTGCCGCCATGTGATTGCCGTGAATCTCGACGGCAGCGCGCCGATTGCGAAGCGCGCCAATTTAACCGTGGTCGGCGACGCGCAAGGCACGATCGCCGCGCTGATCGAGCAGGTGCAAACCGCACGCGCAAAGCGTGGCGGGGCGAGCGCCGTCCGTGACGAAACGCATTCCGCAGGAGTCGCCGCATGAACGCACGCCATGATCCTCAAGGTGGCATCGAGCGCATTGCGGTGCTCGTTTCGGTGGGGCGTCACCCCGTGAGCGGCGCGCCGCGTTATAGCCGCAACGACGCGCTAGCGCTCGACCTCGCGCGCACGCTGGCCGAGCGGCATCACGCGCGTCTGGACGTGCTGCACGCAGGCGACGCCGCCGATCCCGCGCTCGCCGAATACCTCGCGCTAGGCGCGCACGAAGTGGAGGTGCTGGGCTGCGCGCCATCCAGTGACGCGGCGCGCGTGCTCGCCGAGCGCGTGCGTGGCTACGACCTCGTGCTGACCGGCACGCGCGCCGAGGGCGCGCACGACAGCGGCATGCTGCCGTACCGTGTGGCGGCTGCGCTGGGCGTGCCGATCGTGGGCGGCGCGGTGGATATCGACGTGGACGGCGCCACGCGCGCCGCCGTGGTGCGGCAGTTTCTGCCCAAGGGTCTGCGCCGTCGCGCGCAGACGGCGCTGCCCGCGGTGATCGCCGTGCATCCGCTCGCGAACGCCCAGCCCCGTTACGCCTATGCGCGGCTGCGCGCAGGCGCGGTGCGGCCCGCGAGCGCAACACGCGTGAGCGCCGCCGAATCCACCGAAGCGGCCGCATGGACGGTCGGCCCGATCGAGCGTAAACCCGTGCGGCTCGCCGCTGCGGAGAAGCGCTCAGGCCACGCGCGCATGCTTTCGGCGACCACGACCGAAAGCCGGGGCGGCAACGTCGTAATTGAAGGGAGTTCGGTCGAAAAAGCACAAGTGATCCTTGCGTATTTGCGGGAGCATCAACTCATCGATTACTGATTTTGCTGGCCTGTCGGCAACGAACTGGGATGAAAAATCCGGAGCACACATGAAAGTAACGGCAGAGATTCGCGCGCTGATCGAGCGCCGCCAAGCGGGTTACAGCCTGGAGGCGCCTTTCTACCTGAGCGAGGAGATTTTCGCGCTCGATATGGAGACGATTTTCCGGCAACACTGGATCGAGGTCGCCACGGAAGCGGAAATTCCCGAGCCGGGCGACTACGTGACCGTCAATCTGGCGGGCGACTCGATCCTGATCGTGCGCGACGACGACATGCAGGTGCGCGCGTTCCACAACGTCTGCCGCCACCGCGGCGCGCGCCTGTGCAACGAAGAGAAGGGATCGGTGGGCAATATCGTTTGCCCGTATCACAGCTGGACCTACAACCTGACTGGCGCGCTGATGTTCGCCGAGCACATGGGCGAGCAGTTCGACCGCTGCAAGCACAGTCTCAAGAACGTGCATGTGGAAAATCTCGCGGGCCTGATCTTCGTGTGTCTCGCCGAAGAACCGCCCGCCGACTTCGCGCTCATGCGCGCCGAGATGGAGCCTTATTTGCTGCCGCACGACCTGGCGGGCTGCAAGGTCGCCGCCCAGGTCGACATCATCGAGAAGGGCAACTGGAAGCTCGTGATGGAAAACAATCGCGAGTGCTACCACTGCGTGGCGAATCATCCTGAGCTGACGATTTCGCTCTACGAATACGGCTTTGGCTACGCGCGCACGGACGCCAACGCGGAAGGCATGGACGCGTTCGAGCGCACCTGCAACGAGCGCGCGAGGCAGTGGGAAGCGATGGACCTGCCGTCGGTCGAAATCGAAAAACTGCTGGACGTTACGGGTTTTCGCACGCAGCGCCTGCCGCTCGACCGCGGCGGCGAGTCGCAAACGCTGGACGCGAAGGTCGCCTCGAAGAAGCTGCTCGGCGAGTTTCGCACGGCCGATCTCGGCGGCCTCTCGTTCTGGACGCAGCCGAATTCGTGGCATCACTTCATGAGCGATCACATCGTGTCGTTTTCCGTGATTCCGCTTTCCGCCGGCGAAACGCTCGTGCGCACGCGCTGGCTCGTTCACAAGGACGCGCGCGAAGGCATCGATTACGACGTGGAGAACCTCACCGCCGTGTGGAACGCGACCAACAATCAGGACCGCACGCTCGTGGAGTATTCGCAGCGCGGCGCGGCGAGCAGCGCGTATGAACCGGGTCCGTATTCGCCGTACACGGAAGGACTCGTCGAAAAGTTCTCGGCCTGGTATATCGGCCGCCTCGCCCGGCAGATTGGCGCATAACACACACGCGTAAAGCAATGAGAGCGGAGTTTGACATGATGCGAGACGCGGCCCAATTCAATCCACTCGACGCCAGCGACAGCCGGGTGACGCGCCCGGCGTTCTGGGGCGCGCTGCCCGAGCGGTGGACGAGCGAGGTCGAGGAAACCCTCGTGTGCTGCCACGTATGGCAGGAAACGCACGATGTGAAGAGCTTTTTCCTGCGCTCGCCGCAGGGCCGCACGTTCTCGTTCGAGCCGGGGCAGTTCCTCACGCTCGAACTCGAGATCGACGGAGAGGCCATCAACCGGTGCTATACGATTTCGTCGTCGCCCGCACGGCCGCATACCCTTTCCATTACCGTCAAGCGCGTGCCGGGCGGCAAGGTGTCGAACTGGCTGCACGACAACCTGCGGCCGGGCGTATCGCTGCGCGTGCTCGGGCCGGCCGGCGAATTCACGTGTGCGCGCCACCCCGCGCCGAAGTATCTGTTTCTTTCCGCAGGCTCCGGCGTT
Source organism: Paraburkholderia sp. CNPSo 3076 (assembly GCF_026343935.1). Lineage (NCBI taxonomy): Bacteria > Pseudomonadati > Pseudomonadota > Betaproteobacteria > Burkholderiales > Burkholderiaceae > Paraburkholderia > Paraburkholderia sp. CNPSo 3076. The sequence goes on from NZ_JAPMAL010000006.1 coordinate 152,886, forward strand.
ACGCCACTGATGTCGATGAGCCGCGCGCATCACGATCTCGCGGAGGACCGCGATATTGTTTTCGTGCACAGCGCCCGCACGCCCGACGACATCATCTTCGCGCGCGAGCTGGAACTGATCGCTTCGAGCCGCGCGAATTTCCGCACGTCGTTCGTGTGTGAAAGGGTGGGCGCGCGCACCGACTGGTCCGGCGTGACCGGTTTTCTCTCGCTGCCGCTCCTGAAGTTGATTGCCCCGGACTTCATGGAGCGCGAAATCTTCACCTGCGGGCCCGCCCCCTATATGAAAGCCGTGCGCGATCTGCTCGACGAAGCGGGCTTCGCGCGCGAACGCTACCACGAAGAGAGTTTTTCATTCGAAACGCTTACGGCGGAAGCCGAGGCGCCGGTGGAACAGCCCCCGGCGGATTCGTCGGTCGAAACCGCCAGCTTCAAGATCACCTTCGCGAAGAGCCGCCGCGAGATTCAATGCGGTGCACAACAAACCGTGCTCGATGCCGCGCGCCAGGCCGGCGTGCGCCTGGCTTCTTCGTGCAGCCAGGGCATGTGCGGAACCTGCAAGGTCAAGCTCGTTTCCGGGCAGGTGGAGATGAAACACAGCGGCGGTATACGCCAGCGCGAGATCGATCAGGGCATGGCGCTGCTGTGCTGCTCGAAGCCGCTGTCCGACCTCGTCGTCGACAAATAGCGCGCGCGTCGCGCAACGACAAGAACACGTCGTAAATCGACGTTAGCGGCAGATTGTGGCGGGCGAATCTGCATAGGCACGGGGCGCTTGCCCATATCACAGGAGATCGACCATGAAGCAGGCTGGAAAACTCTTTTGGACCGGTGTGTTATCGGCGGTGGTGAGCTTGAGTGCCCCGGCGTTTGCCGACGGCAAGCCGACCTTGAAGATCGGTTATGTCGAAGGCTGGGACGACAGCGTCGCGACGTCCAACGTGGCCGCGCGCATCATCGAGAAACGCTATGGTTATCCGGTGCAGCTCGTGCCCGTGGCCGCGGGCATCATGTGGCAGGGCGTAGCGCGCGGCGACCTCGACGCGACGCTTTCCGCCTGGCTGCCGGTGACGCAGGGCGCGTACTGGGCGCAATTCAAGGACAAGGTGGTCGACCTCGGCACTAACTTCACCGGCGCGAAGATCGGCCTCGTGGTGCCCGACTACGTGAGCGCGAAGAGCATCACCGATCTCAACGCGGACAAGTCGGCGTTCGGCGGACGCATCGTCGGCATCGACGCCGGTGCGGGCGTGATGCGCAAGACCGACGAGGCCGTCAAGCAATACGACCTCAACTACAGCGTGATGCCGAGTTCGGGTAGCGCGATGACGGCCGAGCTGGCGCGCTCGGTGGGTTCGAAGAAACCTGTGATCGTCACGGGCTGGACGCCGCACTGGATGTTCGCCAAGTACAAGCTGCGCTTCCTCGACGATCCGAAGAACGTGTACGGTGCGGCCGAGCACGTGGACAACGTGGCTAACCCCGAGCTCGAAAAGAAGGCCCCGCAGGTGGTGACGTTCCTGAAGAACTTTCAGTGGAAGCCGGGTGAGATCGACAGCGTGATGCTCGCGATCCAGAACGGTGAGAAGCCCGACGCCGCCGCCGACACGTGGATCGCCGCGCATGGTGACCGGGTGAACGCGTGGGCGGCCACGCAGTAATCGCAGGTAAAAAAACGGCAGGGGCCCGCCGCGGCACCGTCAGATCAGTGCCCATGACGGGCCGCGCGCGGCGCGATTGTGCATATGCAGCATGTGACGTTTCCGATGCGGCGCCGTGTCGCTTTTGCGTAAGCGTCTGTCGCAATTCGCCATCCCGACAGGGTTTTTTCTGGCAACCATGTAGACATACCGTGCGGGCCGGCGCCTGCCGTTCGAGGAGACGGAGTCGATGAAATCCCCCAAGATCGTGGTCGATGGATTATGCAAGGTGTTCGGGCCCAACCCGAAGCTTGCACGTGAGCTGCTCGCGAAGGGCGCGACGAAAGACGAGCTGTTCGCCAGGACCGGCTATGTGCTTGGTGTGAACAATGCCTCGTTCGAGGTGCACGAGGGCGAGATTTTCGTGCTGATGGGCCTGTCCGGCTCAGGCAAGTCCACGCTGATCCGGCTTATCAACCGGCTCGTGGAGCCCACGGCCGGCAAGGTCATCATCGACGGGCGTGATATCGCGGCCGTGCGGCGCTCGGAACTGGTCTCGCTGCGCCGCACCGACATGAGCATGGTGTTCCAGTCGTTCGCGCTCATGCCGCAGCGCAGCGTGCTTGCGAATGCCGCGTTCGGCCTCGAAGTGGCGGGCCTGGGCCGCAAGGAGCGCGAGCGGCGCGCACTGGCCGTGCTCGAGCAGGTCGGCCTCGCGCCGTTTGCACAGAAGCTGCCCGCCGAGCTTTCGGGCGGCATGCAGCAACGCGTGGGCCTCGCTCGCGCGCTCGCGGTGAATCCCTCGCTCATGATCATGGACGAAGCGTTCTCCGCGCTCGATCCGCTCAAGCGCAAGGAAATGCAGAACGTGCTGCTGCAACTGCAAAAGGAGCAGCGCCGCACGATCATGTTCGTTTCGCACGACCTCGAAGAGGCGCTGCGCATCGGCAGCCGAATCGCGATCATGGAAGGCGGACGCATCGTGCAGATCGGCACGCCACAGGAAATCATCAGCAATCCTGCCGATGACTACGTGCGTGCGTTCTTCGATGGAGTGGACACGAGCCGCTATCTCACCGCAGGCGACCTCATGCAGTGCGAAGCCGTGCCGCTCATTCGCTCGCTCGACGCGAAGAGCGTGGCCTCGTCGCTCAACGGCAGCGCCGATTACGCGTTCGTGCTGGACGCGCAGCGCCGCGTCAGCGGCTGTGTCATGCGCGATGCGATCGGCGCCGCGCAGCCAGCGCTGAAGAAAGTCGAATGCATCACGCTTGGCACGCCGCTGGAGCAGGTGGTCTCGCGCGTGTGCGCGAACACGACGGCGCTGCCCGTGGTCGACGACGAGGGCCGTTATTGCGGCTCCATCGATCAGGCCGCCGTTCTGAAGGTCATTACGCGTAATCGAGGTGCCCATGTCTGAGATCATTCCCGTCGGCCAGTGGGTCGATCAGTCGGTTCACTATTTGCTCGACCACGACGCCAATAGCTTCGACGCCGTGGGCAAGGCAATCGAGAGTTTCGCCGCCCTTGTCGAACACGGCTTGCAGGCCATCCCCATGTGGGCGCTCATGGCGCTCTTCATCGCAATCGGCTTGTGGCGCGTGGGCTGGCGCTTCGCGATCTTCGCAACTTGCTCGCTATTGCTGATCTACGCTACGGGCTTCTGGGATCAAACCGTCGTGACGCTCGGCCTCACACTCTCGTCAACGGTGATCAGCCTCGTGATCGGCATTCCGCTTGGCATCTGGACGGCGAAGAGCAAGGTCGTGCACACCATCGTGCGGCCCATTCTCGACCTGATGCAGACCATGCCCGCCTTCGTCTATCTGATCCCTGCCGCGATGCTGTTTGGTCTCGGCCGCGTGCCCGGCATTCTCTCCACCGTGATCTTCGCCATGCCGCCCGCCGTTCGCCTTACGAGCCTCGGCATCAAGCACGTGAACCGCGAGATCGTCGAAGCAGGGCAGGCGTTCGGCTGCACGCCGTGGCAGTTGCTGTACAAGGTGCAATTTCCCAATGCGCTGCCGTCGATCATGCAAGGCGTGAACCAGACCATCATGATGGCGCTTTCGATGGTCATCATCGCTTCGATGGTGGGCGCAGGCGGACTCGGCAACGACGTGCTCGCGAGTATTCAGCGGCTGGATATTGGCCTTGGTTTCGAAAGCGGACTTTCCGTCGTGCTGCTCGCCATCATCCTCGACCGCATCACTGAAAGCTTTGGCCGGGCGCCGGGCGCCGTGAAAGCGCCGCTGTTCTCGGGACTCAAGCAACTGATGCGCGTGCGTCCCGCGGTCGTAGAGGCGTAAGCGTTGAAATAACACGATCAACCGCGGTACCCGAGGAGCGCAATGTGACGATCGACATCGCCGAGCCCGAGCCCGAGCCCGAGACGCGCACGGCATCGTCTCTCAGACATTTCGGTTTCCTGACGTTGCAGAATTTTTCGATGATCGCGTTTTCCAGTGCGGTCGAGGTTCTGCGCATGGCGAACTACGTGGGGCGCGCGGAGCATTACCGCTGGTCGATCTACTCGCTCGACGGTGCACCGGCCCGCGCAAGCAACGGCATCGCGGTGCGCCCCGCGCAGGCGCTCGACCCGGCGTGCCTGCCCGACGTGCTGATCGTGTGTGGCGGCATACGCATACGCGAGATCATGAGCGAAGGCGTGCGCGCGACGCTCGGCATGGTGGCGCAGCAGGGCGTGCCGCTGGGCGGCATCTGCACCGGTGCTTACGCGCTGATGGCGAGCGGGCTGCTGGACGGCTATCGCTGCGCCGTGCATTGGGAGGATCTCACGGTCCTGCACGAAGAGTTTCCGCGCGTGCGTTTCGCCGACGAGCTGTTTGTGGTCGATCGCGACCGCCTTACTTGCACGGGTGGCACCGCGCCGCTCGATTTGATGCTCGAACTCGTTGGTGCGCGCCTTGGGCAAAGTCTGGCTGCCAAGGTATCCGAACAGTTCATTCTCGAACGGATTCGCGGCTCGACCGATCTGCAGCCTATACCCGTGGATGCGCGTGTGGGATTTTCGCGTGCGGAGCTGGTGGAGGTCGTGCGGTTGATGGAGGCGAATATCAAGGAGCCGCTGTCGCTTGAGGAACTCGCGCGGCTCGTTCGGCTTTCGCAGCGGCATTTGCAGCGGATGTTCAAGGCTTATTTGAACGTTTCGCCGACGCATTATTACCTGACGTTGCGGCTTAAGCGGGCGCGGGAGCTGTTGCGGACCACTGATACTTCGATTTCTCGTGTGACGGCTGTTTGTGGGTTTAATTCACCTTGCCATTTTAGTAAGGCGTATCGGGTGCAGTTTGGGCATGCGCCTAGCCATGAGCGGCGTGGAGTGGAGTGAGGGTTTGGTTTTTGGTTATGGCTTTTGGCCGTTTTTTTGGGGTTTTCTTGTTTTCGCATCGGTATGGAGGTGCCGCCCCGCACAGGGGCAACACCTGCATACCGACGCGAAAACAAGGAAAGGCCAAACCAGCCAACCGGCCAACCGGCCACCAAACATCAATGCAACGAACCGCCAACAGCAACCTCCCCCTCAGCAAGCGCAGCACCACTCCGCAATAGCGCATCGAGATCCGCCAACTGCACGGCATCCTGCCCACTGCGTTGCGCACGAAACATAACAGGCGGCACCCCGAACTGCTTACGAAACTCACGCCCCAGATGCGAAGCATCCGAAAACCCACAACTCGAAGCAATATCGGCAACGGTGCGATCCGAGCTCGTGAGTAGCCAGGCGGCTGTCCGCAGACGCAACGCATTGGCGAATGCACGCGGACTCTTCCCCGTTTCCGCCTTGAAGAGGCGTTCGAGCTGCCGTGGCGAGAGGTTCAGCTTGCAGGCCAGTTCTTCCAGCGGCACGTTGCGGCCAACCTGCTGCTCCATCAACAGTACGGCACGCTTGACCTTCGGGTGCGTGGCGGGCTCGAGGCCGGGCGGGTGAGGCTGCGGCGCATTGCCCTTTTGCATTTCGCCGACCAACAAAATGCGCAGGGCCTTCTGCACGGTCGCGTGATCGAAGTGGCGCAGCAAGATGGCGGCGGCGACGTCGATCGACGCGCGGCCGCCCGAGCAGGTAATGCGGCGCCGGTCGATCGCGAACAGGCGGTCGGCGACGATGGCGTCGGCATTGACGTTGGGGAAGCGCTCGATGAAGTCCCAATAGTGGAACCAGCTCACGCAAATGCGATGACCGTCGAGCACGCCGGCGCGCATCAGCGCGAAAACGCCCGTGCAGATCCCGACGACCGTCGTCTCGCCGCTGGCCGCGCGGCGGATGGACTGCAACGTGGCTTCGCTTGCGTGCGGGCCGGAGTGCAGCAGTCCGCCCACGACCACGAGATAGTCGACCGGTTCGGCGTCGGCAAAGGTCTCCCAAGGCGCGATCTGAATGCCGCAACTCGCACGCACGGGCGCAAGCGTTTCGCCGATCACGCGCCACGAGCAGCGCACCGGCTTGCTGTAGTCGCCTTCGTCGGCGGACAGACGCAGCATGTCGACGAAACCCGAGAACGCGGTCAGCGTGAAGTTCGGCAGCAGCACGATGCCGAAACGGATGCGCTCCTTGGGAGCGGCGTCGAAGGAAACGGCGGTGGCGAGTGTGTCGGACATGGAGGCTCAGGATAGCGGCGATGCGGTTTCAGCCAAGCTTCCCCGATATGGCCCCGAGGCGCTTGTCGTTTTCCGCCATCGATCTTCGCAAAAGCGAAAATTTCACGGAATACACGCCGCATGGCGGGGCGGTTCCGCCGCCCTGGCGCGTTCGTTCTAGCGGCGCCGCCGCCGCTTTGGTCAACTCTTTAGCGGGCACACGGCCCACGCCGCACCCATCCACGAGGCCTGTTTTCATGCCGCGCACCGAAACCGTCGAACTCAACAAACGCGCCTGTCACGGCGACGCCGAAGCCGCGCTCGCCCTGCTGGAGCAGAGCATGGCGCGCGGACACGGGCGTATCGGGCTGCTGCGTTATCTGCAGGCGCGTTGCGTGGGCGCGGCGCTCGCGCGTCGGCATCACGACTATGCAGAGCGCGTGGCGAGCAGGATGAGCGAGGACGCGTTCGCGGCGCTGGTGGCGCAGGCGCAGCGCCGCTACAGCATGGCGGCGTGAACGCCCATACGCTTGCTCACAGCACGACGGTGCGGCCGTCGTTGATGAAGACCCGGCGCTCGAGAAATACCCGCACGGCGCGCGCGAGCGTCACGCATTCGACGTCGCGCCCCACAGCCAGCAGACGCTCGGGGTTCAGCGAGTGGTCGACGCGCTGCACTTCCTGCTCGATGATCGGGCCTTCGTCGAGATCGTCGGTGACGAAGTGCGCGGTTGCGCCGATCAGCTTGACCCCGCGCACGTGCGCCTGATGATAGGGGCGCGCGCCCTTGAAGCCGGGCAGGAAGGAATGGTGGATGTTGATGGCGCGGCCGGCCAGCTTCCGGCTCGTTTCGTCGGAAAGAATCTGCATGTAGCGCGCGAGAATCAGCAGTTCCGAACCGGTCGAATCGAACAGGTCGAGGATGGCGGCTTCCTGTTCACGTCGCGTTTCAGGTGTGACGGGGAGGTAGTGAAACGGCAGGTCGTGCTGCCTGGCGAGCGGTTCGAAATCGCGGTGATTCGAGGCAATGCCCGCAATGTCCATCTGCAGCTCGCCCATGCGCCAGCGAAACAGCAGGTCGGCAAGGCAGTGCTCGAGCTTCGACACCATGATGAGCACTTTGGGACGCACCCGCAGGTCGTGAATGGCCCAGGTCATTTCGTGCTTGCGCGCGACGCTCGCGAACTCGTCCCGCAGATCCGCCAGATCGAAGCGCTCGCCCGCGCCGGCCTGCACGACCTCGTGAAAGACGCAGCGCAGGAAGAAGCGCGTGCTGATGTCGTCGTCGAAGACCGTGAGCTCATCGATATAGCCGCGGTGGGCGTCGAGAAAGCCGGCGACCGCGGCAACCTGCCCGGCAGCGGCGGGGCAGGACAGCGTGAGCACGTAGCGGTGCTGCGGGTCTTCGGTGGGCATGCGCGTTCTCCTCGTGTCGTAATGCGCCCGCTGCAGCTTGCGGTTCGTGCCGGGGCGCTGGCTTGATGGCGCAAGTAAGCCACCAATCCGCGTGCGGCACATAGAACCCACGCGCTGTTTCGCGAGAATGAATACGCCAACCTGGCGCCCACGCGACGCCAACATGAAGAAGGTCACCTTTGCCCCGATGGCTGTCGCATTCCTGCTATCCGCCGCTTTTTTCTCCGGCAAGCATGGGGCTGCGGCTAATCTGGAGCGGAGATGGAGAGTTACCTGGGTCTGCAGGCGTGGGCGTTGAACGGGCAGCGTGCCGCGCTTTTTCGCGTGCGTACATCGGTCGCCGACGTGTATCTGTCGGTGAGCCGCTCGAATTACGGCAACGAGGAACGGGCCGTGGTCGAAGTGGACTGCGCGCGCTTCTTGAGGCTCTGGCGGGACGACCCGTGCGGCGAGCACGCCGGGCTCGCAAACGGCAATCCGCAGACGTGGCGTGCCGACCCGCGCTTCGAACTGGCGGCCGAGGGTTTCAGTTTCGGCGAAGAAGACCCCGTGCCGCTTGCCGAAGTCAGTTGCCCGGCGAGCGCCGCTGTGCCGCACGTTGCATTCACGGATGGCGTGATGCGGACCCTCTGGCTAGCCGCCTACGCGGCGAAGTCCTTTCCGGTGGAATGCTGTGTGAACGACGCCGAGACGCTGCAGCGCCTGGCCGGAGCGGCTGGCAGCCGCTGGTTCAGCGTTGCCGAACTCGTTCCGCCGCAAGTCGCGCGAGCCCGGGAATGACCCGCTAGCGTCAGTGCGCGAGCGCCCACATGAGCGACACGGAGAAGGCACCCACCACGACGGACGCGCAGCGCTGGAAGAACGCGGGACGAATGAACGGCGCCCGGCCGTTGCGCGGCGCGGCGCCGATGGCGATCCATGTGAGGCCAATGGGAATCAGCAAGACCGCGAAGATCGCCATGGCCTGGAGCCACGTGATGACGCTCGCGAACGCCGCGGGCGGAAAAATCGAGCCGGCGAACAAAATGGCCTTGGGATTGAGCACCGTGGCGCTGAACAGCGTGCGCGTGCTGACCACGCCCCTGGCCGACGTTTCGATCGAGTTTGCCGTGAGCCAAAGGCGCAAGGCGAGCCACGCCAGATAGAGGCTGCTGGCCACTCGCAGCACCTTCGGCAGCCAGCTCAGTGAATTCGACGCATGAGTGAAGCACAGCCCCCAGACGGTAATCGACACCAGGTAGCCGGCCAGTTCGGCGACGGTCAGATGCGCGGAGCGCCGCAGACCCTGCCGCAAACCGGCGGCGGCGAGCAGCGTGTTGGTCGGCCCCGGCATGAGCAGCACGATCGCACAGCCCGAGACCATCAGCCCGATGGTGGAAATGGAAAGCATGAGGGTGGCCGGGGAATAGGGGTTCGGATTATTGAAAGCAGACTGTAGGGCGTTATGGCAGCCAGTGACTAAAACTGCCCCGCGGCGCCCGCATTCTACGGCTTACGCCGGTATATGCCTATTTCATCCGGGTCCGGAGCGCTAAACCATCGGCCCATATTCGTCACATTGAGAGCGGCATTTGCTTTGGCAGATGCGCGCTTGCGTCGCACGCTTAAATTATTGATTTCAATGCATCTATTGATGCGTAACAAATCATTTCGAAATATTTCATGGTTCGCCCTAAATAATCCGCGAATCACGCCGTTAAAGTACGCACGAGAACTCTGTCCAGAATATTTGCGGGCCGAGGAAGAATAAACATACGCCGTTCGGGGCCGAGAGCCCGCACGCTGCGGCCGCCGTTATCGTCAACCCCTATGCCTGATTTGTCGTGGACCATGCCCGTGGCGCGTTGGTCCTTCTGGTCTTCCGCATCGGAAAGTCTGCCTGAGGTTGCGTTCGTCGATCCGATGATGCGCCGCCGGCTGAGCGCGCTTTCGCGGATGGCGCTGAAGGTGGCGGGCGACTGCGTCGATGCGCAAACCCGGACACGCGTGGTTTTCGCATCGCGGCACGGCGAGTTGCGCCGCACGACGGACATTCTGCGCGACATCGAGGCACACAAGCCCGTTTCGCCGAACGCGTTCAGCCTTTCCGTGCTCAATGCGATGACGGGGCTATTCGGTATCGTGCGGGGCGACCGTTCGCCGGCTACGGCCCTCTCGGCAGGCGCGCAAACGCTGGGCTACGCGCTGCTCGAAGGCCATGCGCTGCATGCCGAAGACCCCGGCAGCCCGGTATTGGTCGTCTACGCCGACGAACCTGCTGACGCCCGCTACGGCGCGGTCGAGCAGGAAGTGCAGCGCGGCGCCTTCGCGCTGCTGCTCGATGCGAGCGAGGCTGCGCAAGGCCGGCTCGCGTGCTCCATCACGGAAAACAAGCAGGCCTCGGCCGCGCCGGCACGCGCATTCGCTACGCAAAGCGAAGCGCTGCATCACTGCCTGAGCGGCGGCGCAAGCGCCGCGTGGCAGGGCAGCGGCGGCACATGGCAATGGAGCTGGCATGTCGGCTCGGCTTGATTACGGCTGGCGGCTCTTCGCTACCGGCTTCAGCGTCGCGTTGTTCAGCGCATGCGGGCTGCTGTTCTCGGTGATCGTGTTTCCGCTCGCGTCGGTCTGGCCGCATCGTGCTTCGCGGCAACGCGCGGTCACCACCGTCATTCACTGGTTTTTCCGCTCGCTCGTGGCCGCCTTGCAGCGCGCCGGCGTCATGAAGCTCGACGTGGCCGGCGCGAAGGCGCTGCGCTCGGGCGCCCCTGCCATCGTTGTCGCGAACCATCCCACCTACCTCGACGTGGTCGTGCTGCTCGCGCTCACGCCTTCCGCCTGTTGCGTCGTGAAGAACGCGCACTGGCGCAACCCGTGCTTCTGGGGCATCGTGCGGGCGGCCGAGTACGTGAGCAATGCCGATCCCGCAGGCTTCGTGCAGGACTGCGCGCGCCAGCTGGCGAACGGCTACAGCATGATCATTTTTCCCGAAGGCTCGCGCAGCCCCGCGCCGAATCGCCTGCACGCGTTCTCGCGCGGCTTCGCGCATACGGCGCTCGAGGCCGGCGCGCCGGTTCTGCCCGTGCTCATGCACTGCGATCCGCCCGCCTTCACCAAGCAGATGCGCTGGTATCACGTTCCGCAGCGACCCTTCCGCATGACCGTGAACGTGCTGGCGCCCATCGGCGTCCAGCCGCTCGCGCCGCGCGACATGCCTTCCGCACTCGCCGCGCGCAACGTCACGCGCACCATCGAGGCGCAAATCACACAGCACCTGTTTGACTATGGATACTTTAAAACTGGAAATTAAGCGGCTCCTGATCGAGGCGCTCGATCTCGAGCATCTCACGCCCGCCGATATCGACGACGACGCGCCGCTGTTCGACACCGACGGCGTGGGGCTCGACTCGATCGACGCGCTGGAGATCGGCATCGTGCTGCGCCAGCGCTATCAACTGACCATCAACGCCGACGACGAAAACGTGCGCGGCTACTTCCGGTCGATCAACACGCTCGCGGCGCTCGTCGCGGGCCACGCAAACGAAAACGAGGCGCTGGAAGCCACTGCAGGGAAAGGGGATTGAATCATGAACGAAGCTGAAATTCTCGACCGTATCCGCGAGATCTTTCACGAGAACTTCGATATCGATCCGGCACGCGTCACGCCGGAGGCGCACCTGTTCGAGGAACTGGATCTGGACAGCATCGACGCCGTCGATCTGGCCATCAAACTCCAGGAAATGACGGGCCGCCGCATCAAGCCCGAAGAGTTCAAGCAGGTGCGCACGGTGGGCGACGTGATCGCCGCGGTCGAGTCGCTGCTCGTGACCCAGGCTTGAGGCCATTCGTGACCGTTCTTCGCGGGCACGGCCCGGCTGAGCCTGCCGCTGCAGGTGAAAGCAACGTGGCAGGCAGCCGGGCGCGCAGCAAGTGGAAACTGCTAGCTGGTCTCGCCTACCCGGTCGTGATCCTGTGCGCGTGGCGCTGGGATTCGCCGCGTTTCGTGGGCTTGTTGCTGCTCGTGTTGCTCTGGATGCAGCGTGTGGCAGGCACGGGCGCGCTCGCCGCAACGCTGCGCAAGCTCACGCCGGTGGACTGGGCCGTGGCCGTCATGCTCAATGTCGCCTCGGTGGCCATCGTGATCACCAATAGCGAAGGGCTCATGCGCCTGTATCCTTCGCTCGTGAATCTCGGCCTGCTCGTCGCATTCGGCGCGACCCTCGTGAAGGGTCCGTCGATGGTCGAAAAATTCGCGCGTCTGACCTATGCCGATCCGCCCGCGCACATCGTGCGCTATACGCGCCGCGTCACGCAGCTCTGGTGTGGCTTTTTCGCTTTGAACAGCCTGTTTTCCGCCTGGACGGCGCTCGCCTGGTCCGCTCGCGCCTGGTCGCTCTACAACGGCGCGCTCGCCTACGGGATCATCGGCGCGCTGCTCGCTGGCGAGTTCGCCTGGCGCAAATGGATCATGCTGCCGCGTGCTGCGCGACGGGAGGCGGTGTGATCGCATTGCACGAGCTTCTCGTGACGCGTCGCCGCGAGCCGCGTAGCGTGGTTTGCGTCGATGGCGCGAACGTGACGGAATTCGCTACGTTCCGTGCGCATGCGCTGGGCATGGCCGCGCGCCTGCGCACGCGGCCGGGCCTGCGCTTCGCGCTATGGAGCGACGACCCGTATCTGTTCGCCTGTGCTTTGTTCGGACTGCTTGTGGCCGGCAAGGTGCCCGTGATTCCGGCGAACGCGACGCCGGGCTATCTCGCCGAACTGAGCGACGCGTACGACGCGGTGCTGGACGAAAACGAGCTTGCCGGGTGGTGTGCCGATACGGCTGCGGTTCAGCCCGTCGACCCCGGCATGGCGATCGACGCGAATGCGATGCTCACGCTCTTCACGTCCGGCAGCACCGGCACGCCGAAGCCCGTACACAAGACGCTCGCGCAGTTCGACGCCGAGGTGCATACGCTGGAAGCCGCGTGGGGCGCGCTGCTGGGCGACGCGGCCGTGCTCGCGAGCGTGCCCCATCACCACATCTACGGGCTGCTGTTCCGCGTCTTCTGGCCACTGGCCGCGGGAAGGCCGTTCGCCCGCGCGACCTGTGCCGACCCGGCGCAATTGCAGGCGCGGATTGCCGAATGTTCGGCGCAGTGCGGCGCGACCGTTGTCGTCTCGACGCCTGCGCAGCTCTCGCGCTGGCCCGATCTGCCGGGGTTTGCGACGCTCGGTCCGCAGCCGCGCGCGTTCTTCTCGTCGGGCGGCCCGCTGCCGCTCGACACGGCGCAGCAATACGCCGCCACGTTCGGTGCCGCGCCGCTGGAGATCTACGGCAGCACGGAGACGGGCGGCATCGCCTGGCGCAGACAAAACGAAATGCAAGCGTGGACGCCCATGCCGGGCATCGCCGCGCGCGCGGGCGCAGCGGAACAGGGCGGCGCGCTCGAAGTGCGCTCGCCGCACCTCGGCCACGACGGCTGGCATCGCACCGACGACAAGGCCGCGTTCGACGAGTACGGCCGCTTCGTGCTGCAAGGGCGTCTCGACCGCGTGGTCAAGCTCGACGGCAAGCGTGTGTCGCTCAGCGAGATGGAGAGCAAGCTGCTGCTGCATCCCGGCGTCGCGGAAGTGAGAAACGTGCTGCTCGAAGGCGGCTCGCGCGAGCGCATTGGCGCGCTCGTGGTGCTCACCGCAGAGGGCCGCGATACGCTGCGCCGCGATGGCCGCGTTCTGCTCCTCAAGGCGTTGCGCCGCCATCTCGCCGCCTGGTTCGACGCAGTCGTTCTGCCGCGCCACTGGCGCATTCACTGCGCGCTGCCAGTCGACTCGCACGGCAAGATTCAGGCGCAGGCAGTCGCCCGCGCGTTCGCGGCCAGCGAAGAAGGGTTCGAGCTGCTCGCGCAATGGGACGACGCGGAAGGGCGGACATTCGAACTGCGCGTGCCGCACGCGCTCGTTCATTTCGCCGGCCACTTTCCGGGCCTGCCGATTCTGCCTGGTGTCGTGCAGGTCGACTGGGCGATGCGGTTCGCACGCGACTGGGTGCCCGGCGTGCGTGCGCTCGCCTCGATCGATCAACTGAAATTCACCATGCCGGTAGCGCCGGGTGCGCTGCTCAAGCTCGTGCTCAAGCACGACGCCGCGCGCCGGCGCGTAGCGTTCGCGTGGCGCGTCGGCGAACGCGACTGCGCGTCCGGCGCCTTCGTATACAGGGAGCCCGCATGAGCCTCGCGGCCTGTATCGTCATTCCGATCTACAACCACAAGGACGCGATCGGCGGCACCGTGGCGAACCTGATCGTCCACGGCCTGCCGCTCATCGTCGTGGACGACGGCAGCGACGACGCCACGCAGCAGGTGCTGGCGGACCTCGCGCGGCGCTACGCCGGCAAGCTCACGCTGCGGCGCCTGCCCGTGAACGGCGGCAAGGGCGCGGCGGTGATGGCGGGGCTGCGCGCCGCGCGCGACGCGGGCTATACGCACGCGCTGCAGATCGACGCGGACGGGCAGCACGACGCCGCGGACGTCCCGCGCTTTCTCGCCGCCGCGCAGGCGAATCCGCGCGCGGTCGTGATCGGCCAGCCCGTCTACGACGAGAGCGTGCCGAAAGCGCGTCTCTACGGGCGCTATCTGACCCATGTGTGGGTCTGGATCGAGACGCTCTCGTTCACGATTCGCGATTCGATGTGCGGCTTCCGCCTCTATCCGCTCGGCCTCGCGTGTGCGCTGATCGACAGCGTGAAGCTGCCCGAACGCATGGACTTCGACATCGAGATTCTCGTGCGCCTGCACTGGCGGCGCGTGACGTTCGTCTCGATTCCGACCGCCGTCACCTACGCGGCCGATGGCGTCTCGCATTTCGACGTGCTGTGGGACAACGTGCGCATCAGCCGCAGCCATACGCGGCTCGTCGCGGGCATGCTCGCACGTCTGCCGCTGCTGCTCGCGCACAAGGTCCTGCCGCGGCGCGCGGCTGCGGGCGATGGCAACGACCCGTGGTGGCGCACCGCCGAACGCGGCAGCCGGCTCGGCATGGCGTTGCTCGCCTGGAGCTGCGGCCTGTTCGGGCGGCGCTTCACCGCACTCTGGCTGCACCCTATCGTCGCTTACTTCCTGGTCACGGGCCGCTCGGCGCGCGACGCCTCGCGGCGCTATTTCGACCGGCTGCAGCAGTGTTCGCCGGAACGCGAGACGCCGCGCCCCGGCTGGTTCACGGCCTACCGCCATATGCTCTCGTTCGCGCAATCGGGCTTCGACAAGCTGGCTGCCTGGACAGGCCGCGTCGATCAGACCGACGTGGAGATCGACGACCCGCGCGCGTTCGACGCGTTGATCGCGAGCGGCCGCGGCGCGCTCGTGATCGGCTCGCACCACGGCAACCTCGAAATGGCGCGCGCGTTGGCCGTGCGCGGCGCGCAAACCAAGGTGACGGCCATCGTCTACACGGAGCACGCGAAACGCTTCAACAGCGTGCTGGCTTCCGCACATCACGATTTCGCGCAGCATCTCGTGCCGGTGAGCGACTTCGGCCCGCAAACGGCGCTGATGATGCAGGAGCGCATCGAGCGCGGCGAGCTGCTCGTCATCGTCGGCGACCGCACGCCCGCGCGCGAAACCGGCCGTACCACCGAAGCGCGATTCCTCGGCGAGACAGCCGCGTTTGCTCAGGGGCCCTATGTATTGGCGCATGCGCTCGCGTGCCCCGTTTATCTGCTGTTCTGCCTGAAAGAGCGCGCGGGCTATCGGCTCTACTTCGAGCCGTTTGCCGAGCGCATCGATCTGCCGCGGCGGGGCCGCGCCGAGCATATAGCGGCATGGGCGCAGCGCTTTGCGTCGCGCCTCGAACACTATTGCCGCAAGGCGCCTTACCAATGGTTCAACTTCTACGATTTCTGGGCGCGCCCCAGTGGGGGTGCGGATGGCCGAAACTGACCTGAAGGATGCCGACGTCAAAGCGGATGCCGTGGTATTCGGCGGCCGCCATTTGACGATCGAGGACGTCGTGGCGGTAGCGCGCGGCGGCGCCGCCGTGCGGCTCAACGACGACCCGGCCTGGCGCGAACGCATCGCGCGCGGGGCGGCGTTTCTGCGCCGCCATCTCGAAGCCGGTGCGACCGTGTACGGCGTCAATACGGGCTACGGCGACGCCTGCGTCGTCGACGTGCCGATGGCGCTCGTCGAGGCCCTGCCGCTGCAGCTCACGCGCTATCACGGTTGCGGTATGGGCGAGTATCTCGACGACGCCTCGGCGCTCGCCGTGATCGCCGCGCGTCTGAATTCGCTGGCGTTCGGGCTTTCGGGCGTGCGCCCGGTGCTGCTCGAACGCCTTGCCGATCTCATCAATCATCGCGTGTTGCCGCGTATTCCCGCCGAAGGCTCGGTGGGCGCAAGCGGCGACCTCACGCCGCTTTCGTATGTCGCGGCGGCGCTGGTCGGCGAGCGCGCCGTGCAGTTTCGCGGCGCGCCGTGCGAGGCGCGCGACGCGTGGCTCGCGCTAGGCCGCGAACCGCTCACGCTCGCGCCCAAGGAAGGCCTCGCGCTGATGAACGGCACGGCGGTCATGACGGGCCTCGCCTGTCTCGCGTTCACGCGGGCGGCGCAGCTCGCGCGCCTGGCCGCGCGGCTCACCGCGCTCGCCACGGTGGCGCTCGACGGGCGCGCCGCGCATTTCGACGCGTTCATTTTCGAGGCCAAGCCGCACGCCGGGCAGGGCGAAGCGGCGGCATGGATCCGCGCCGATCTGGCCGGCCGTCCGGACACGCCGGGACACCGCTTGCAGGACCGCTATTCGATCCGCTGCGCGCCGCACGTGATCGGCGTGGCGAACGACGCGCTCGCGTGGATGCGCCGCGACATAGAGAACGAGCTGAACAGCGCCAACGACAATCCGCTGATCGATCCCGACGGCGAGCGCGTGCTGCACGGCGGCAACTTCTACGGCGGCCATATCGCGTTCGCCATGGACGGCCTCAAGACGGCCGTGGCGAATCTTGCCGATCTGATGGACCGGCAACTCGCCTTACTCGTCGACGATAAGTTCAACAACGGCCTGCCGCGCAATCTCACGGGCGCGACGAGTGCGCGTGCGCCGATCAATCACGGCTTCAAGGCCGTGCAGATTTCGTCGTCGGCGTGGACGGCGGAGGCGCTCAAGCACACGATGCCCGCGAGCGTGTTCTCCCGCTCGACGGAGGCGCACAACCAGGACAAGGTGAGCATGGGGACGATCGCGGCGCGCGACTGTTTGCGCGTGCTGCAACTCACCGAGCAGGTCGCGGCCGCCCACGCGCTCGCCACCGTGCAGGCCGCGCGCCTGCGGCTGCGCGGCAACGCCGCGATCGTGATTCCCGAGCCGCTTGCCGCGTTCATGGAAGACGTGGCCGCGACGTCGCCATTCGTCGACGAGGACCGCGCGCTCGAACGCGAACTGCGCGCCATGACGGAGCGAATCGCAACAGGCGACTTCCTGGCGCAGAACGCGGAGGTCAGGCCATGAGCGAATCACGCAAGCTCGTGCCGGTGTTGAGCGCGAGCGCGAACGTGGAAGTGCCGTTCCATGACGTGGACGCGATGAACGTCTGCTGGCACGGCCACTATCTGAAGTACTTCGAATTCGGCCGCGCGGCGCTGCTGCGCAAGTTCGACTACGACTATCGCGAGATGCAGGCCTCGGGCTACGTGTGGCCCGTGGTCGAAGCGCATTTGAAGTATGTGCGGCCCGCCGTTTACGGGCAGCAGCTCGAGGTCTGCGCACACCTGCTCGAGTACGAAAATCGCCTGAAAATCAGCTACGAAATCTACGATCGCGATTCGCGCACGCGGCTCACGAAGGGCTACACGATCCAGGTCGCCGTGAATGCCGCCACGCAGGAACTGCAGTTCGTCTCGCCGCCTGTCGTGCTCGAAAAGCTGGAGCGTGCATGGGCGCGTTGAAACGATGCGCGGCCGTTGCCGCACTGATTGCGCTTCAGTCGATGTGGACTCCGGCGCTGGCCGCGACGGCGCTTGTGAACGTGAGTACAAGCGCGAACGCCGGCGACGCGGCACTCGTCTCGCAGATCGCGTCGCGTCTCGCGCGCGCGAATGGCGTGCGTGCGCATTTCACGCAAACGCAGACGCTTGCCGCGATGAAAGCCCCGCTCGTCAGCACGGGCTCGCTGCTGTTCTTTCGCGAGCGCGGCGTGATCTGGCAGGTCGAGACGCCGTACAGGAAAACGTGGATCATGCGCGACAGCGGTGTCACCGTGATCGATGCGACCGGCCAGCGCATCCAGAGCAGCGCTGCACAGGGCGCGCGCGGTGCGGCGGAGATCGCGAAGATGATGCGGGCGATGCTCGGCGGCGACCTGAGCGGGCTGTACTCGCAATTCGACGTGGCGGCGCGCGGGACGCCTTCGCAATGGCAGATGCACCTCGTGCCGCGCCAGCCGCAGATCGCACAGGCGCTGCGCGGCATCGAGATGGAAGGCGGCGACTTCCTGCACAGCTTGCGCATCACGTTCGCCAACGGCGACGTCACGCAGTACGACTTTAGCGGCAGCGCGCAGGTGTCCGAACTGGCGCCCACCGACCAGAAGCTTTTCGGAACGCCGTAGTGAGTTCCTCTGAGCTTCGCACCGCAACCCAGCCGTGGCGGCAGTGGACGCTGCGCGCCGCGTGGCTGCTGCTGGCCCTCGCGGCGGCGCTGTATTGCGCCTGGCGCTTTGCGGGACCGACGCCCCTGCAGACGAACCTGCTCGCGCTGCTGCCGGCAACCGAGGCCGACCCCGTGGCCGAAGAGGCCGTGGACCAGCTTGCGAGCGCGCTCGGCAACCGCGCCGTGCTGCTGGTGTCGAGCAGCGACGCGGCGCACGCGAAAGCCGCGGCGCAGCGACTGGGCGCGGTGCTGGGCGCGAGTCACGCGTTCGCTTCGGTGACGGCGCAAGTCCCGCCGTTCGACCTCGGCCGCATTACGCGCTTCTACCTGCCGTACCGCTTTGGCCTGCTCACGGCGCAAGACCGTGTGATTGCCTCCGGGAGCACCGAAACGCTGCGCGGCGCGCTCGCCGAGCGCCTCTATGGACTGCCGGACGCGGGTCTCGCAACGTCGCTTGCCGACGATCCCTTCGGCTGGCTTCAGCACTGGCTCGCGGGGCTGCCGCTCGCGGCATCGAATCTCACCATCGAAGACAGTCTCCTCGTTGCGCACCGCGGTAACACCACGAGCGTGCTCGTTATCGGCACGCTGCCTGGATCAGCCTACGAATCCGATGTTCAGCGAGGCGTGCTGCTTGCCGTCGCACACGGCGAGGCCGCGCTCAAGGCTTCATGGCCCGATGTGACCGTCGCGCGCACGGGCGCCGTGTTCTATGCCGAGTCTGCGCGCCGCGCCTCGGAGCGCGACGTGCATCTGATCGGCATCGTTTCGGCGGTAGGCATCGCGCTGCTCATGCTCTGGATCTTCCGCTCGCCGCGGCTGATCCTGCTGGGTTTCGTTTCCACGGCACTCGGCATCGTGTGCGCGCTCGCGGCCACCATGCTCGTCTTCGGCAAGCTGCATCTGCTGACGCTCGTGTTCGGCGCGAGCCTGATCGGCGAGGCGGTCGATTACTCCATTCAGTACTTCGTCGTCTACCTCGGCGCGCGGCACGGATGGGATTCGCGGCGCGGCGCGCGCGAAGTGCTGCCCGCGCTCACGGTGGCGCTCAGTACGAGCCTGCTTGGCTACGCCATTCTGACGTTTGCGCCGTTTCCGGCGCTCAGGCAGATCGCCTGCTTCGCCATCGTCGGCATCTTCACCGCTTTCGCTTCCGTCATCTGGCTGCTGCCGAGCCTCATGACGCAGCCCGCGCGCCGCAGTCCCCGAACGCTTTTCGCGGTGGCCGCGGCCTCGCTCGCGAAATGGCAGGCGCTGATCGGCGGGCGGCGCGCATGGGGCGTCGCGCTTGCACTGGTGGTCATCGCCGTGCCGGGCTGGCTGCAACTGCGAAGCGACGACGACATTCATCTGCTGATCCAGCGGGACCCGGCGCTCGTTGCGCAGGAGCGCGTGGTGTCGAGCGCGGTGGGGGCGGACAACAGCGCGCAGTTCTTCGTCGTGCGCGGCACGTCGCCCGAGGCCGTGCTCGAGCGCACCGAGGCGTTGTGCGCGCGGCTCGGCACGCTCACGGGCGCGTCTGCGCTGAGCGGCTGGCAGTCGGTGACGTCGTTCGTGCCCTCCGAAGCGCGGCAGCGGGCCGATCGCGCGTTGCTCGGCGCGCATGTGTTCGCCGATCCCACCGCCTTGCGCACGCTGCTGGGCGCCGCGGGCTTTCGTGACGAGGTGGCGCAAACGTGGCTCGATGCCTGGGCGCATTCGGGCGCTTCCGTGCTGCACGTGGACGACTGGCTTGCCGAACCCTGGTCGCAGCCGTTCCGCCACCTGTGGCTCGGGCGTTCCGTGAGCACGCCCGGTGCATTCGCCGCGATCGTGATTCCGCAGAGCGTGTCCGCTGCGAACGCGCCCGCGCTTCTCGACGTCGCGCATGCGCTGCGCGGTGTGAGCTTCGTCGACAAGGCGGCGAGCGTATCGCGGCTGTTCGGCGTGTATCGGCAGGACGGTGCGATCTGGCTCGCGGGCGCGCTTACGCTCGTGCTCGCGCTGCTGATGTTCCGCTACGGCTGGCGCGGCGCCATCTCGGTTGCACTGCCGGTGTGGCTCGCCATCGGCGTCACGCTCGCCGCTTTCGGCTATGCGCACGTGCGCATCAATCTCTTCAACATGCTGGCGCTGATGCTCGTGCTCGGCGTGGGTGCGAACTATGCCGTCTTTCTGCGCGAAGGCGCGATGCGCGCTGCCACCGATCGCGGCGCGGTATGGACGGGTGTGCTGCTATCCGCCGCGACCACGTTGCTCTCGTTCGGCATGCTCGGCATGAGTTCCATGCCCGCGCTCAAGAGCTTCGGCGCCACACTGTCGCTCGGCATCATGGTGTCCGTCATGCTCGCGCCGATCGGCATGCCCACGAATCAACGGAGAAAGGCCTAATGGCGCCCCCTGTCTATTTGCACGCGCTCGGCATGGTCAACGCGCTCGGCGACGACGTGGCTGCGATCGTCGCAGCGCTCGGGCGCGGCGAAGCGCCCGGCATGGGGCCGATCGCGACCTGCACCGGCACGGCGTTCGTGGGGAGCGTGAACGCGCCGCTCGACGTTGCGCCGCCCGCATCGCTCGCCTGCTACGACTGCCGCAACAACCGGCTTCTGCTTGCCGCGCTGGCGCAGATCCGGGCCGCGATCGAAGCCGCACGCGAACGCTTTGGCGCGGGCCGTATCGGCGTCGTGCTCGGTACGAGCACGTCGGGCATCAGCGCCGCGGAAATGACGTTCACCCAGCCTGCGCAGCAAGAAGCCGCTTCGACGTTCGACTACCGCCAGATGGAGATCGGCACGGCTGCGCCGTTCGCCGCCGCGGCGCTCGACCTACGCGGCCCGGCGTACACGATCTCCACGGCATGCACCTCGAGCGCCAAGGCGTTCGTCGCCGCGCGCCGTCTGCTGTGCGCGAACCTGTGCGATGCCGTCGTCGTGGGCGGCGTCGATTCGCTTTGCGAACTCACGCTGCAAGGTTTCGCCTCGCTCGAATCGACGAGCCCCGTACGAACCAACCCGATGAGCGCGCAGCGTCGCGGCATCAACATCGGCGAGGGCGCGGCGGTGTTCCTGATGAGCCGCGAGGAAGGGCCGGTGATGCTCGCGGGCGCGGGCGAGTCGAGCGACGCCCATCATATTTCCGCACCCGACCCACAGGGCGCGGGCGGCGAACTCGCATTGCGTGCCGCGCTCGCCGACGCGGGCATCGGTGCGGCCGCGATCGGCTACGTCAACCTGCACGCAACCGCCACGATCAAGAACGACCAGATGGAAGCGCATCTCATGGCGCGCGTGTTTCCCGACGGCGTGGCCGCGAGCGGCACGAAGCCGCTCACGGGGCATACCCTCGGCGCGGCGGGCGCGAGCGAACTGGGACTCGCGTGGCTCACGCTCGCTCGCGACGACGTCGCGCTGCCGCGCCATCTGTGGGACGGCGAAGCCGACCCGGCGCTGCCCTCGCTCGACCTGGTTGAAGACGTGCGGTATTTGCCGCGCAACGGCGTGCGCCAATACGTGATGAGTAACTCATTCGCGTTTGGCGGCAGCAACGTTTCACTCATACTCGGACGGTGATCGAGGCCATGAATTCCCTTCTTTCCTCATCGACGGACACATTCCCGCCGATCGAGGCGATCATCCCGCACCGTGGCACGATGCTGCTGCTCGACTCGGTCGCCGCCTGCAGCGACGAATCGCTCACGGCGCTTGCCAGCGTGCGCGCCGATGCCTGGTATGCCGACGAGCAGGGCGCGATGCCCGCGTGGATCGGCATCGAACTGATGGCGCAGGCGATCGCGGCCCACGTCGGCCTGTTGTCGATGCGCGATGGCAAGCCTGCCCGCCCGGGCGTGCTGCTCGGCACGCGCCGCTATGAGGCGGCGCAAGGCGCGTTCGCAAGCGGCACGCCGCTCAGCATTACGGTCAACGAAGTGCTGCGCAGCGAGGAAGGCCACGGCGCGTACGGCTGCACCGTCAGTCAGGATGGCAAACTATTGGCTGAGGCAACCATTAAGGTGTATCAGCCGCGCGATTTTCAGACTTTCATCGAGGAAAATTCCAGATCATGAGCCGTCGTGTTCTCGTCACCGGCGCGAGCCGCGGCATTGGTCGCGCGATCGCCTATCATCTCGCCGCGGACGGCTTTGCCGTCACCGTGCATTGCCGCACGGGCCGCAACGAAGCGGATGCCGTCACGGCTGGCATCGTCGCACAGGGCGGCGCGGCCAGCGTGCTGCAGTTCGACGTGCGCGACCGCACCGCATGCCGCGCGGCGCTCGAAGAAGACGTGGCGGCGCACGGCGCCTACTACGGCATCGTCTGCTGCGCGGGCGTGACGCGCGACGCAGCGTTCCCCGCACTGACCGACGAAGACTGGGACATCGTGCTCGAAACGGGCCTCGACGCGTTCTACAACGTCGTGCATCCGCTCGTCATGCCGATGGTACGTGCGCGCAAGGGCGGCCGGATCGTGACGGTGGCCTCGGTGTCGGGCGTGACGGGCAATCGCGGTCAGGTCAATTACAGCGCCGCCAAGGCCGGACTGATCGGTGCGACGAAAGCGCTCGCGGTGGAGCTGGCCACGCGCAACATCACGGTCAACAGCGTCGCGCCCGGGCTCGTCGATACGGGCATGCTCGACGACGTGCGGCTCGAGCACGCGCTCAAGGCCGTGCCGATGAATCGCGTGGGACAGCCCGCCGAAGTTGCGGCCGTGGTCGGCTTCCTGATGTCCGACGCGGCGTCTTATGTCACGCGCCAGGTCATCGGCGTCAACGGCGGGATGGTCTGATGAAACGCGTCGTCATTACCGGCATGGGCGGCGTGACCGCGCTCGGCGATCAGTGGGAGCAGGTCGAAGCCGCGCTCAAGGGCGGCGTCAACGCCGTCAAGCGCGTGCACGACTGGGACTATATCGAGTCGCTGCATACACGCCTTGCGTGCCCGCTGCCGGCGTTCAATACACCTGAACATTACCCGCGCAAGAAAACGCGTTCGATGGGCCCGGTCTCGCTCTACGCGGTGCGCGCGAGCGAACACGCGCTGGCGGACGCGGGCCTGCTCGACGACGCGTCGATCAAGGACGGCCGCATGGGCGTGGCGTACGGCTCATCGGCCGGATCGGTCGAGCCGGTGCGCGCGTTCGGCAAGATGCTCGAAACGGGCTCGATGAGCGACGTGACGTCGAACAGCTACGTGCAGATGATGCCGCACACCACGGCCGTGAACGTGAGCCTCTTCTGGGACCTCAAGGGGCGCATCGTGCCGACGTCGTGCGCGTGTGCGTCGGGCAGCCAGGCCATTGGCTACGCCTACGAGATGATCGCGAATGGCAAGCAGACGCTGATGCTCGCGGGCGGTGCCGAGGAGCTCTCGGGGCCCGGCGTGGCCGTGTTCGACATGCTCTACGCCACGAGCACGCGCAACGACGAGCCGCAACTCACGCCGCGTCCGTTCGATGCCGCACGCGACGGCCTCGTGGTGGGCGAGGGCGCGGCTACGCTCGTACTCGAGGAATACGAGCATGCCGTGGCGCGCGGCGCGCGCATTCATGCGGAAGTGGTCGGCTTCGGCTGCAATTCGGACGGCGCCCATATCACGCAGCCCACGGCGGCGACGATGGCGGTCGCGATGCGCCAGGCGCTCGCCGACGCGCGGTTGGCCCCCGAGGCGATCGCGTATGTGAATGCGCACGGCACCTCCACGGATCGCGGCGACGTGGCCGAAAGCCAGGCCACGGCGGCGACCTTCGGCGCGCGCATGCCGATCAGCTCACTCAAGAGCTATATCGGCCATACGCTCGGTGCTTGTGGCGCGATCGAGGCCTGGTGGACGATCGAGATGATGAAACGCAACTGGTACGCGCCCACGCTCAACCTGACCGAGGTCGATCCGGCCTGCGCGCCGCTCGACTACATCCTGGGCGAGCCGCGCACGATAGACGCCGAATACGTGATGAGCAACAACTTCGCGTTTGGCGGCGTGAACACGTCGCTAATCTTCCGGCGCGCGCGTTGAGCATGCCGACATCGTTATCAGCGGGCGGGTTGCAGCGCGTCGTCGTGACGGGTATGGGCATCGTCTCGTGCCTCGGCAATACGCTCGACGGCGTTTCCTCGCGATTGCGCGACGGGCGGGGCGGCATCACGCGCGTTCAGGCGTGGCGCGAACGCGGCTTCGCGAGCCAGGTGGCGGGCGTGGCTTCGGTGGACGGCGAAGCGCCGTTCGGGCGCAAAGCCGAACGCTTCATGGGCGACACGGCGCGCTTTGCCTGCCACGCCGCGCGCAGCGCGATCGCCGATGCGCAGCTCGACGCGCACGCGCTGCGCACGCCTCGGGCCGGCGCGGTGGTGGGCTCGGGCGTCGGCACGATGTCCGCCTACGACACGGCCATGGCAAGCGCGAACGCGCGCGGCATCGACCGCGTGCCGCCCTATACGGTGCCGCAGGCGATGAGCAGCACGACATCGGCGAATCTTGCGCACGTGTTCGGATTGGAAGGCGTCACGTATTCGCCTTCGTCGGCGTGCACGACTTCGGCACTCGCAATCGGCCAGGCCATGCAGCTGATCCAGACGGGCCGCCAGGACATCGTGCTCGCGGGCGGCGCCGAAGGCTTGCACGACAACATGACGCTGATGTTCGACGCGATGGGCGCACTTTCGCGCGGCTTCAACGACACGCCGGAACGGGCGTCGAGGCCCTATGACGCGCGGCGTGACGGCTTTGTGATCGGCTCGGGCGCAGGCATCCTCGTGCTCGAATCGCTCGCCCATGCGCAGGCACGCAACGCGCGCACCTACGCCGAGCTGACCGGCTACGGCCAAGGCACCGACGGCGCGCATATGGTCGCGCCGCAGGCGGGCGGCATTGCGCGTGCGATGCGCGAGGCGCTCGGTGAGGCCGGCTGCCGCCCGGACTACATCAACACCCATGCGCCTTCGACGCCCTCGGGCGATATCGAGGAACTGCTCGCGCTGCGCGCCGTGTTTGGCGGCGAGATCCCTGCTTTCTCCTCGACGAAGGCGCTCAGCGGCCATCCGCTCGGCGCATGCGGTGCGCACGAAGCCATCTACACCTTGCTGATGATGCGCGATCGCCGGATTGCCGGCGCCGTGGGCATCGAAGCGCTCGATGCGGCGGCGGCCGGCATGCCGCTCGTGCGGGAAACGCGCGATGCGCGCATCGAGACGGCGATGTCGGTTTCATTCGGGTTCGGCGGCAGTTGCGCGAGCCTGGTGTTTCGCGCCTGGAATGCGGTCTGAGGTTTCGGGCAACCCTGAAGATAATGAGGATTCCAATGAAAAAGACTTACCTCACGCTGAGCACGGCCGCGATCGTCAGCCTGACGTTGGCCGCTTGCGGATCGGAGCGCCTCACGCTGCCGATCCAGCCCGCGGCTTCCCTCTCGACGGCCAAGGCCGCGTCCAGCGCGGACCCCGCCGCGAAAATCGCCGTGTATTTCGGTGCGCAACCGCATCCGGAAGTGGTGCGTCACGTGGGTGACGCCTCGCATTCCCTGCGTGTCGCCCGCGCGACCGACGGCGCCGAGGCTACCTGCAACAAGGCGCTCGCGACCGCGCTCGACAAGCTGCGCGCGGATGCCCACAACAAGGGCGCCAACGCCGTCATCAACGTGACCACGCGCTTTCACGGCACCGAAACCGGGTCGGCCACCGAATACACCTGCGGCGTGAGTCCGAGCGCGGCGGCCATCGCCGTCACGGGTGACCTCGTGGTGCTGCAAACGAACTGAACCAACGGAGAAAGGCAATGAAGAAACTGTGGATGTTTGCCGCGCTGTGCGCGGCCTTTGCGACGTCGCAAGCCTACGCACGCAATACCGTCGACACCTATTCCGTGGATGTGGCGCTCCAGAGCGAGCCCGGCAAGGTGAGCGACGACATCGCGTTGTACTTTGCGGGCCAACCGCATCCGGCGGTGAAGAAAACGCTGGGCCAGTTCTCCACGAACAAGAAGACGAATGCACTCGGCAAGAGCGACGAAGCGGCGTGCCAGCACGTGTTCCTTTCGGCCGTGGCCGAGTTGCAGGAACGCGCGCGCAAGGAAGGCGGCAACGCGATCATCAACATCAAGAGCAACTACAAGAACGAACTGCGCGAGAGCGCCACCGAATTCACGTGTGGCGCGGGCGCAATGATCGCCGGCGTGGCGCTCGTCGGCGACGTGGTGACGCTCAAGGGCGGCAAGTAACCCGCAGCAGGCGGCGTCGGGCGACCCGCCTCACGCCGCCTTCATGCCGGCTTGACGGCGGCTACGTTGACCAGGGTTTCGCGCCGCTTCCCAGGCTTGGGATGATGCATGCCGAGGCGCTCGAAGAGACCGAAATCCGCTGCACGGCTCCACCACAGATAGGGCAGCGAAACATTGCGCTCCGAAAAGCGGAAACCCGCCGTGCGGATCATCTCGAGGTAGCCATTGGCGCTCTTTTGCACGTGCATCGGATGGCGGAATAGCAGGCGGATGACCCACGAGCGGATGTAAGCCTCGGTGGATTCGGCGAACAGCAGCACGCCGCCCGGCTTGAGCACGCGGTGGAACTCCGCGAGCGCGCGTTCCTGCTCGACGAGATGATGGAACGTCTGGTGGCAGAAGACGATGTCCGCGCTGGCCGTGGGTAGCGGCAGGCTCGCGCAGTCGCCGTGCAGCAGCTCGAACGCGGTTGACGTCTGCAATTTGTCCTGGCAGGTGCGCGCGGCGCGCGCCGCCAGTTCGAGCGACGCCTCGTGATAGTCGATCCCGACGATGCGGCGCGGGCGGAAAGCCTCGGCCAGCAGGCGGAACGACTTGCCCTGGCCGCATCCGACATCGACGATTTCGGGCGCGTCGGGCAAAGGCACGTCCACGAGGTGCTTGAGGTCGTTGATCGCCACGCGCAGCACGTGGTGCTCCCACGTATGGGTGCGGAGAAACCAGATGCCGAAGGCCGTTTCCGGTACGAACGGGACGTAATTTGATTCGGAAACCGACATATTTTTTTTATCCGTTGCGAATGCGGTCGTGGACGAGAATGGGCATTGTAAATGCAAGGGCGGGGCGAGGGGTGTCAGAATCACGGTTTCGCGCAGCGCAGTGCGCTTGCATTGGGCCTACAAGACGTAACAGGACGTGACAGGACGTAACAGAGCGCGTCAGAAAGAGAAGGAATAGGACTATGGAAAAGAGCATTGGAGAAGCCGTTACGACCCCAGCCGCGCGACGCGAAGCCGTCGACGTGGCGATCATCGGCGCGGGCCCCTCGGGCGCGGTCGCTGCCGCCTTGTTGCGCAAGGCCGGCCGCTCGGTGCTCGTGCTGGAGCGCCAGCATTTCCCGCGCTTCTCGATCGGCGAGAGCCTCTTGCCGCAAAGCATGGCGTATCTCGAAGAGGCCGGCATGCTGCAGGCCGTGGTGGAGGCCGGCTTTCAGTACAAGAATGGCGCGCATTTCGTGTGGCGCGACGAGGTATCGTCGTACGACTTCCGCGACAAGCATACGGCGGGCTGGGGCACGACGTACCAGGTGGAGCGCGCGAAGTTCGACGAGCTATTGATCGGCTGCGCCGCGCAGCAGGGCGCCGAAGTGCGCTTCGGCCACACGGTGACGGGCATGCGCACGGGCGACGCGCCGGTGCTGGAGGTGATCGACGAACACCAGGCGCGCTATGAAGTGCACGCGCGTTTCGTGCTCGACGCGAGCGGCTTCGGCCGCGTGCTGCCGCGCCTCCTGAAGCTGGAGGCGCCAACCGGTCTGCCGACGCGTGCCGCGATCTTCAGTCATGTGCGTGACGGGCTGCCGCTGGACGCCTTCGATCGCAACAAGATTTGCATCGCGACGCACCCCGAGCACCGCGACGTGTGGTTCTGGATGATCCCGCTCGCGGGCGGCCGCTCGTCGGTGGGCTGTGTTGCCGATGCCGCTTTCCTGGACGTGCCGCAAGCGGAACGCGAGGCGCGGCTGCGCGCGCTCATTCGCGAGGAGCCGACGTTGAACTGCCTGATCGGCGACGCGCCATTTCTCATGCCCGTGAACCAGATCGGCGGCTATTCGGCCAACGTCGAACGATTGCATGGGCCCGGGTTCGCGTTGCTCGGCAACGCAGGCGAGTTTCTCGATCCGGTGTTTTCTTCGGGTGTCACCATTGCGCTGCGTTCGGCGCACCTGGCCGTGAAGGTGCTCGAGCGCGCGCTCGGCGGCGCGGCCGTGGACTGGCACGCTGAATACGACGTGCCGCTGCGCAAGGGTATCGATACGTTCCGCGCATTCGTCGAGCGCTGGTACACCGGCGAGCTGCAGGACATCATTTACTACCCGCGCCAGACGCCCTTGATCCGTCGGATGATTAGCTCGGTTCTGGCGGGCTACGCATGGGACGAGAGCAACCCGTACGTGGCGGAGCCGGTACGCAGGCTCACTTCGCTGCATGAGGCGTGCAAGCTGTCCCTGTAGCGAGCGGTGAGGGCCGCATGTTGGGTTGGCGCCTGCGGCGGGTCGCAGGACCAACCCGGTTTTCGCGGTTTCACTGGCCCGGTGGAGGAACCGCGCCTAGCTGGATCATCAGCCCGAGCGTGTCCATGATGAGGCGGGTTTCCTTGATCCTGGCGTCCTGAAAGCGGTCGATGACCATACCCCATACCTTGACGGAGCGCCCCGTTGCGTCCACGCCGAGGAACGTTCCCCTGTGCGTGCCCGTCCACTCGAAGCGGGTCAGCACGCGGTCTCCCTCGGTGAGTTGTTCCTCGACGCGCCAGTGCATGTCAGGGAACGCGGCTCGCATCCCTCGCACGACATCCTTGAGGCCCTCGATACCGGGACCCTGGCCGGGGAACGGCACCTGCTCGACCATGTCCTCCCAGAAAAACCGCTCCGCGGCGTCGATCTGCCCTTGATTCAGGACTTCCTCGATAAACGCGCGAACAATATCGCTTGTTTCGTGCATGGAATGGACGTCTCCTGGCTGGCGAGGTTGGGAAGTGAGGCCGGTTGCTGCAGAGTAGGTGGGCAAACATAAAGACGTGCGCCAGAGTCGCGCGAGAACGTGCGGTGGCGCACATTCGGGGCTTTGACGCTCAATGACCTTCACGAGGCCACATGCCGGGAGGGTGGGTTGCCTGTGAGTTTCGCGCGTCGGCGGATTGCCTTCACCTCTTCCCGTTCGAGTCCAAGCGAAGCCAGAAACGCTGCGTGCGAGTCGGGGTTTTCAGCCTCGAACTCTGCATGCCACCTGTCCATCTCCGCTTCGTCGAAGCCGGCGCTGCGCAGCAACGCAACCCATGAGCCTTTGCCGCGCTTCTTTCCTCGCCGACGAAACAATGGTTGCGCGAGCAACGTGGCGATCGCATTCTGACGCTGCTTGAGACGCGCGATTTCCTCCGTCAACACCATCAAATGCGTTTCAAGGATCTGGGCGGCTGCGTCTGCTTCGTTCGCGAGGACGTCGCGTATTGCGGCTAGTGGCAACCCGGCGGCCCGGTACGCACAGATTGTGCGTAGACGCTCGCGTTGCGTCTCATCGTAGAGCCGGTACCCCGCGGTGCTGCGTGCGACCGGCACGAGCAAGCCTAGCGCTTCGTAGTGCAGCAGCGAGGAACGCGAAAGTCCCGCCTCGCGTGCCAGTCGCCCTAAAGTGAGACGAGTGAGACGTGTCATGACGGCAAAGGAAGTCTATCGGGTGAGAGAAAGAACACGCGCGCTTCGGGCCGGCTCAGCTTGTCGGGCGAATAGTACGCGGCGACAAGCGCGCGGCAATCGCTGGAAAAGGCCGGTGCGTGTGCGAGAAACTCATCGAACGAGTGCAATGGATCCGATGCGCCCGCATGCGCCATGAGCCGGATCAGCGCCTCCGTGATTGTACGGTGGAACCGGCCCGGCGCGCCGAGATGCGTGGCGTATCGCGCGATACCGGCACAGGTGCGCTCGATCGCCTCGTCCAGAGGGAAACGCTGCAAGTGTATCCACGCCACGCGCAGATGATTGCGATGATTGAACGCAGCCGGTGGCAACCGGCAGGCGAGAAAGGCTTCGAGGAAGGCGTCGTCACTGAGATCGCGGGTCGTTTCCATCTCGATCGATACCCTGTTTGTTGAACACGGTATCGATCGTGAAGGTGACTACGGTAGTCGGGTCAAGCGCCTTCGTGCCGCTTCGGGTCGCTGGTGCCGTCGAACGCTCAGGCTCAATGTGCTGCATGAGGCGTGCAAGGCCGTCTAGCCCATGGAAAGGGGCGCATGGCGGCTTGTCGGCTGCAAGCGCCCTATGTCTGGTCTGAGGGACCGATGAAGAAATATGTCAAGCAGCTCTCGACTAAAAGTTGGTATAGGTCTCGCCAAGAATGTCGGCCTCAACGGCACCACTATATTTAACGCCGGAGACTGAAACGGTTTCGTGCTTTTTCGAGTCATGCCAATTCGTACCCGCAAAGCAATGGACCTTGGCGTTTTGACTATGGTTCGACAGGATGCGCTTGAAAGCGTTTCTAGCTTCACGGTAACTCGGATAGGTAAGGCTAACAGCACGGTAGTAGCCGTCTATCTGTTCGGTGGGCTGCTCACCCCAGCCGCTTTTCTTGAAATTGAAAATTCGATAGTAAAATTTTTCCTCGATCTCCGGGCTTCCCACGTCTTTCTTGACTGCTGCATAGACGGGATCGATGTGTTTGGCTGCCTGATCTGCTGGCCCCCGGTACGGTCCAATCCAAAGCGTGATTACCCGGTCGAGACGCGCATCCTTTTGGCTTTCGTATTCTTCACGTTCCCTTTTATAGGCTTCGTAAGAGAATCTCTCGGCGGAAAACAAAGTCAGATTGTCACTATCGAATCTTGAGAAGTCGATATGCAACGCATGTGAAACAGCCGGTGGCAAGACGAGAAACCGGCCTGGATTGGCTGAAAGCTTACATTTAGGCACCTTCAAATTGGTGGCCTTGGTGCGCGCGGAACAGATTCTTCCAATTGCATTCCATACGGCAAGATCGAATTCCTTTGGACGCGAATTTACCATGCCTTCATTGTTACGATTGATCTCGGCGATTTGATCTTGAACCAGCGTCTCATCTTTCTGGACAAACGCCTCATCGATTTCCGCATGGATGACAACGTCTTTACCCTGATTTGCTACACCGGTATGCGGGTTGCCCTCAATCAGAAACCAGGATGCCTGGCCATGCTCGCCCTTATAAGGCTTGAACGCCGGATTGCCCTTGATCGCGTTCTCGATCAATTTGCGCGCTACAATTAACGTGGCTTTCGTGGTGACGTGTAATGGCATTTGAAAATCTCCGCTGCGATTGCTGACTTGCGGGCTCGATCGCGGCCGCCAATCAAAAATTGCCGAAGAACCCGCGCGCCGCGACCATGCAGAACGGCGCGACGATGTCGGCGTGGTAGGCCTGAAGGACGGCAGACATGCCACCATCCGTTGCACCCGCCTGAACCGCCTGCGCGGCGACCGCCGCCTTGGTCTGGGCGAAACCCGTCTTCACCGCGGCAAACGGATCGTTCGCGCCCCGCGCGGAATCGACGTCGAGCACGCTCGTCAGGCCCGGCGCGACGTTGGCGTTCTTCCAGTAGGCCTGCTCGATCGCCGCATTGAAAAAGAACACGGTCGGGTCGAGGTGGCCGCCGCATAGCAGCACGGGCGAGCGCGGCACCCAGTTACGCAGATCGTTGCGCCTGAACGCCTGCCGTAGCGGCTGGGCCGGACTGGCAGCGGTGGCCATCGCGGCGGTCGGCGTGGGAAAGGCGCCATCCGGATTGGCGATGGCGTCTTCGAGCATGCTCAAACGATAAGTGTTGCGCACGAGATTCGCGGTGCCGAATCCCAACGCAAATAGCGGCGTCAATTCGGCGGGCGCCAGCGGCGGCGCAAGAGGCGGCGTCAATGAGGCGAACTGTGGCGCAGGCGGCGTGCTGCTGAAGAGCTGCGTTGCGGGCAGTTTGCCTTTAGCGAACAACGTGTCCATGGACGTGACGCTCGGCAGCAGGTTCTCTATGCCAGGGGCGTAGGCCGCTTCGAAAAAGTCGCCTGGTTTGCGATAGATGTTGCCATACGCATGCTGGTAGCTCGTGGTCACCAGCACGGTAAAGATCGTCGAGCCGAGGTCGACCTCGCCCTGGACCAGTGCGTCGGCCATGGCGCCGAGCGCATAGGGACCCGAGCCGGGCGCGGAGGCGGTGACGTTGATGCCGGCTGCCTGCAGCGCGCGGTGTGTGGCGAGCGCCACGTAACCGCCCTGCGAGTAACCAGTGACGAACAGCTTGCCGTTCTCACGCGTCTTGTTTGCCGGGTCGGGAAGCGTCATGGCGAAGCGAGCCGCGCGCAACGAATCGATCACATCGGCCGATTGCTGGTCGCCGTTCAGATAAGGGTGGTACGGCAAGGGGGAGCCCGAATAGCCGGCATAGTTGCTCGCCACGACGAGATACCCTTGAGCCGCGTAGATCGCCGCCACGGCAATGCCTTCGCCTGCGCCGTCACCGTTGGCCGGGTCCGTTTGCGTGATGTCGGCGATGTTGTAGTTGCGGTAGGTCGTGGTGCCGTGTGCGTACAGCATGAGGGGGCGCGGCCCCGTACAGGACGCGCCGCCGCCAGGGATCATCAGCGCGGCGCTGGACATCGTGGGTTCGCCCGCGCCGCCTATCGTGAGGTAGCGGAAGTACTTGATTTCGATGTCGCAGCGCGGCGTGCCGGCAATCTGCAGCAATTGCTGACCGGTTGCGTTCGTCCCCAGCAGCTTGGTGAAGTCACCTGCGCTCAGGCGCAAGCTCGTTCTCTGCTCGACTAGCTGGCCGCGGAAAAAGCAGCTCAACCCGCTGCATGTCGATCCCGCCTGCACGACGACACTGGCACTCGACAAAAGGAAAGTCAGCAGTACCAAACCCGTCTTAAGCATCGCTCCTCGCATTTCACGCTCCGTTTTTGTTGGTGTCCGGAAAATGGGGCTGCCTTGCAGAGTCAAACGAGTATAGGTAAACGAATTC
Source organism: Paraburkholderia sp. CNPSo 3076 (assembly GCF_026343935.1). Classification (NCBI taxonomy): domain Bacteria; kingdom Pseudomonadati; phylum Pseudomonadota; class Betaproteobacteria; order Burkholderiales; family Burkholderiaceae; genus Paraburkholderia; species Paraburkholderia sp. CNPSo 3076. The sequence goes on from NZ_JAPMAL010000006.1 coordinate 186,093, forward strand.
GGCGTTTGCTACTGGTTGTGGGAACAATTTTCCAGTGAAGCGCTTTATGAAGAATTCGCACTGGCGCTTGCCAGAGTGTTGTGAGCTTATGTAATTAAACATCTGCAAGCTCCACGCTATTCGTTGCAGCATTTCAAAAAAAAGTAGCAATGGCTACGGCACAAGCGTAGTTACCTGCCCCGGCTGAACCACCTTGATCACGCCGCCCCAAATACAAACGAGCGTTGCCTGAGCATCCAGAGCGGGCATCGCACCGAGCGTCACAGTTGGCGCACCGCCGGGAATCCAGGGCGACGGTGTAGCCGGAACGCAGGGCATGGGCGTGAACACGCCCAGTGCCGCAGCAGTCGCGGCGATCACCGTAGGGTTCGCCGGGCTTTGGCACAGCGCGAACGGCGTGACATTGGCGATCGGAATCGAGTCCGCAATCGTCGCGGCGGGCACACCGCTCACGAGCACGCGATTGACGGGGAGAACGTTGAGCGTGCCCGGCGCGCCGCCAAACGAGCATTGCAGTGTGGCGCCGGCGCAGACTTGCGGACTGGTCATCGTGTGTCTCCTTATGTGTTGCGTGCGCCCGAATCAAGCGGAAGACGGATTCGCGAGCGATTGCCACCATTGCTTCCAGCGCGGCAGCGGTTTGCCGTCCGCCGCTAGCGGGCGGCGGTCATCGGTATAGCGTTTCGCAGCTTCGAGCGGCTTTCCAGCGTTGAACGGTTGCCGCAGCGCCAGGCAGCCATTTGGATGGAAGCGCTGCAGGACACCATGGAGCTTGCCGTTGCGGTAATGCGCTTCTTCGAGCAGCGTGCCGTCGGCCAACCAGGTGCGCGAAACGCCGTGCAGCACGCCGTTGGCGTAGTGCGCCTCGCGCTGGATCTTCCCATCGGGGTAGTAAAAAAGCGCCTTGCCGTCGAGCTTGCCGCTCGCATACTGCACCTGCGCCGAGAGGTTACCCTCTGGATAGAAATAGGTGGCCGGGCCGCTGAGCACGCCATTCGTATAACGAATCATCGCAACGGGACGTCCTTCCGTCTCGATGCGCACGGGTCCGTGTAGCGCGCCGCCCAGCGTCGCCCCTTCAATGCGCGTGTCGTCGCGTTCTATCGTGACCGGCTGAATCGTCTCCATGCTCGCCTCAATTGATCTTCACTATGCCGCCCTTGACCACCAGCATGCCGCCGCCGTCCACCGTCTGCTGCACGGCGCCCTTGTTCGTCACGCTCTGCGCCTCGTTCGAAAGCGTGCCATCCGACTTGTTGGTCAGCGACGTCCCGGCCTGATTCGTGAGCGACACGCCGGCCTGATTGGTAAGCGACGCGTCGCTCTTCGCCGTGAGATTTCCCGTGCTTTGCAGCGTTAGCGTGCCGCTCACCTTGATGGTGAGGTTGCCGTCCACGGTCAGCGTCATGTTACCGGTCACTGTTTGATCGAGATTGCCGCCCACCGTGCGCGTCTCGTTGCCGCCGGCTTTCACGGTGCGTGCGCCTTTGATGTCGACGGTTTCGTCGCCGGTCTTGACCGTCGTGCTGCGGTTGCCCTGTTCGACCGTGAGGGTATCGTTGCCTTCCTTGATCGTATGCGCGCGGTCGTTCTTGATCGTGCTCGTTTCGTTGTGGTCTATGGTCCACGTGGCGTCGTTGAGCACCTTGGCGTTGAGGTCCTTTTGCGCCTGCAGGAAGATTTCCTCGCTGTCCTGCTTGTCTTCGAAGCGCAGTTCGTTGAAGCCGTTGCCGCCTTTGGAGGTATTCGTCTTGATGCCGGACTGCGTCTGGTTGTCGGGCAACGTATAGGGCGGCAGATTCGCGCCGTTGTAGACGCTGCCCGTGATGAGCGGCCGGTCCGGATCGCCGTCGATGAAGGTCACCACGACCTCGTCACCGACACGCGGCATGAACTGCATGCCAAAGCGCTTGCTCGCCCAGGGCTGCGCCACGCGAATCCAGCACGAACTCTGTTCGTCGTTCTGGCCATCGCGGTCCCAGTGAAACTGAACCTTTACGCGGCCGTACTGATCCGTCCACAATTCCTCGCCGCTCTTGCCCACCACCGTCGCGGTCTGCGTCGGCATGAAAGTGCGCGGCGTCGTCCGCGCGGGCCGCCAGGTCGTCGCGAACGGAAACGCTTCGAAACGGTTGCGATAGCGGTTGTGATCGGCTTCGTGAATCACGCTGCGCACGACCCATTCGATATTGGCGTCGCTCGATTCGTGATCTGCCAGCGTAAAGCGGCAGCCCGGCGCGAGCGCGCGGCAATCGCTTTCGCCAATGAGGATCCGTGTAGGCGCACGCAGCGCGTCCACACGGTGCTTGGAGAGCGTGGAGCCATCGCCGCTGGTGGCGTAGCGCCCCGGATATTCGTAGACGCTGTGTCCGTTCGATGCCGCCTGTGCCTGCGAATAAAGTTGCGCGGTCGGCGTCTCCCACGCGTAGTCGGTATGCGAGAAGAGACCGGTGGCCGTCTCTTCGACGACCTCGCAGTGGACGATCTGCGTCGATTCTCGCGCGCCGCTCGTGCCGCCCGTGTAATGCAGTGTCGCGTCGCCGGGCAGGGGCGTGAAGGCGTCGTTACTGTCGGCAATGACGAGCGTGTGGCTGCCCGTATCGTGCCGGAAGAAATAGAACCAGCCTTCCTCTTCGCAAAGGCGGCTCACGAACGCGAGGTCGGACTCCGCGTACTGCACGCACCATTCGCGCGTAGCCGGCGTGCCCGTGATGGAGAAGGAGTAGTCCGTCAAGCTGTGCCCCCCGAATACGGCCTGGATGATCTCCTGGGCGTTTTTGCCCTGAAATATCCGGTTGTTTCGCGAGAGCGTGAGCAGCCACAACCACGAACGCAGCTCCAGGGTGAAGTGGCTGGCGTCTATCGTCGAGGGCAACTGCGCGGCGCGCGTGCAAACGGCGTCGATGAGCCGAGGCGACTCGCCCCACGCGAGCGAGAGCGTTGCATGGTTGCCCGTCATGCCCGAGGGGGCGGGCGGCGGCAATCCGCCGTGGGCGTGCAGCGTCAGCGTGGTGGGTGCATCCAGCGCCTCGCGCGCATCGAAGCGGGCGGGAAAGAGCGTGCTGAACGCGTCGCCGGTGAGGCTGATGCGCGCATCGGTGTCGGCGGAAATGGGGCGGTTCATCGCGAGGAGTATGTTGAGTGAAATGCGGTGTGGCGGGTCCCGCGCGTCGTCATTCGAGCGCCCACTGCGCGAGCGTGCCGACCAGCTCGTTCATGAGCACATTGTCGATCTCGCGCGCACCGCCCGCGGCGCGGCAGCGCGCAAGCACGGCGTCGATGATTCTGCTGTCGAAGGCGAACTGTTTGCCCGTCGCGTCGCGGTAGCGCATGCGCAGTTGTTCGAGCTTCTTTTCGATGATGGCGCGCAGCACCGTGTCGTCGAGCGCGGCATAAGGCACGGCGGTCATGCGCGCGAGGAACGCCGGACGAAACGCGTGCAGCAGTTCATCGTGCAGCCGCCGCGCAAAGGCGTCGGTGGCAAGCGTTGCGGCGGGCGTATTGAGCAGCAGCTCGGCGCCCACGTTGCTGGTGGCGAGGATCACCGTGTTGCGAAAATCCACCACAAGCCCGGTGCCGTCTTCCATTACACCCTTGTCGAAGACGTTGTAGAACGCTTCGAGCACGTCGACATGCGCTTTTTCGATTTCGTCGAGCAGGACCACGCTATAAGGACGCCTACGCACCGCTTCTGTGAGCTGGCCGCCACTCGCATAGCCCACGTAGCCCGGAGGCGCGCCGCGCAGCTGCGAGACGGCGTGTGCTTCCTGATACGCGGCGAGGTCGATCACGATGAGATTGCGCTCGCCGCCGTAGAGCGCATCCGCAAGGGCATAGGCCGTCTCGGTCTTGCCCACGCCCGTCGGGCCCACGAGCAGGAAGACGCCTACCGGGCGCAACGGGTCGGCGAGTCCCGCGCGCCACGCCTGGATGCGCATGGCGATGCGGTCGAGCGCTGCGTCTTGCCCGACGATGCGCTGCGCGAGACGGCCCTTGAGCGTGCGCACGGCGTGGGCTTCGTCGGCGAGCATCTTGCCCACGGGAATGCCGGTCCAGCTCGCGATCACGGCGGCGATGGTTTTCGAGTCCACGCAAACCGGCACCATGGGATCGTCGTCGCGAATCGCTTCGAGGCCGCTTTCGAGGCGCGCCAGCTCGGCGGCGAGGTCTTCGCGCGGATCGGCGACCTCGCTGTTCTCGTTTTCGTTCTCGCTCGCGTCCGCGCTATCTGGCGGCTCTTGCGCGCCGCGGTTGAATGCATCGAGAGGCGCTGCGTCGAGCGCGGCCAGGCGCGCGCGTACCGCGAGAATCTCGCGCACGGCAGCCGCCTCGTCACGCCAGCGCGCCTCCAGCGTCTCGACGAGCGTGGCGTTGTGCGCATGTTCGGCTTCGAGCGTGGCAAGGCGCTGCGTGTGGTTCGCGCCGAGCACCGTTTCCGTGCGCAGGCGCAGCAGTTCGTCGTCGAGCGCGCGCTGCCGGTGCCTGGCGGCTTCGAGTTGTGGCGGCGTGTCGTGCTGCGCGAGCGCCACGCGCGCGCACGCGGTGTCGAGCACGGCGATCGCCTTGTCGGGCAACTGGCGCGCGGAGATGTACCGATGCGAGAGTTTCACCGCGTCGACGATGGCGGCGTCGAGGATCGTCACGTTGTGATGCGCCTCGAACTTTTGCGCGAGCGCGCGCAGCATGGCGATGGCCGTGGGCTCGTCGGGCGCTTCGATCTGCACGAGCTGGAAGCGCCGCGCGAGTGCGGGGTCGCGCTCGAAGTACTTCTTGTATTCGAGCCACGTCGTGGCCGCGATGGTGCGCAGCTCGCCGCGCGCAAGCGCAGGCTTGAGCAGGTTTGCGGCGTCGCTGCCGCCTTCCGCGCCGCCTGCGCCGATCATCGTATGCGCCTCGTCGATGAAGAGCACCACGGGCCGTGGCGAATGCCGCGCCTCGTCGATCACCGCGCGCAGGCGCCGCTCGAACTCGCCTTTCAAGCCCGCGCCCGCCTGCAGCAGCGCGAGGTCGAGCATGCGCAGCGAGACCTCGGCAAGCGGCGGCGGCACGTCGCCCGCCGCGATGCGCAGCGCGAGACCTTCGACCACGGCCGTTTTGCCCACGCCCGGCGCGCCCACGAGCAAGGGGTTGTTCTGCCGCCGCCGCAACAGGATGTCGAGCGTCTGGCGAATCTCCGCATTGCGTCCGACGATCGGGTCGATGCGGCCGGCCCGTGCTTCGGCGGTGAGATCGAGCGTGTATTGGTCGAGCAGGGCGGGTGATGGCGTAGCGGACTCAAGCGCACTCGCGAACGCGGGAAGGGTCGCGTCGTCTATGGCCGGTTCGAGGGGGGCGACCGGAGTCAGCGGCGCAAGCGATGCGCCCGCTTCGATCGGTGCGAGCCAATCGGAGAAATTGGCACGCAGCGCGGCGCTCGCCACGCGCAGCAGCGTGGGTGCCCCATGCACGGCGCGTGCGCGCAGCGCGTCGTTCTCGAGCAGGGCGATGAGCAGCGTCGCCGCGCGCACGCGCGGCTGCTGGAGCACGACGGTGGATTGTACGAGGGCGTCCTGGAGCCACACGAGCAGGTCAGGCGAGAACGACGGCATGCCCGTGTTGCCGCGCTTGAAGCGCGCGATCGCCATGCGGATCTCGGCGCTGAGCGCGGCGCGGTCCACGCCGAAGTGCGGCAGCACGCACGCGAAATCGCCGCCCTCGGGTTCGGCGAGCGCGAGCAGCCAGTGCTCGAGTTCGACCACGAAATGCGTTTCGCGCAGGCATTGCTGCGCGGCGCGTTCGAGGGCTTCGCGCGGCTCGCGCTCGAGGCGCGCAACGAGCGTCTTGAGATCGAGCGTCACGGCCCGGTACGCCCCTGTATGTCGTCGGGCGCAAGGCGCGTGAGGCGCGCGGGCGCCGATTCCGCCGCGCCGGCCCAGGCGGTCCAGCCGAGCCTCAGCGGCGCGCGCCGCGAGAGGCGCGCGCGCGGCAATTCGCCTGCGGCGAGCTGCAGTTCGAGATGCACCTTCAGTTCGGCGCCGAACCACTCGGCGGCCAGCGAATGCAGCGCTTCGTGGGCAGGCGCGCCCGGCAGGAATGCTTCGTACTGCTCACGCCTGAGCGGACCGAGCCGCACGCGTATGCCCTGGTGTTCGTCCCAGATCCTCGTGCCCGCAACGGCATCCTGGCCGAGCCGCCGGTTGCGCCCGCCGGAGCCGATCGCCGTGCGGCTCGCCGGGGGCAGCGTGCGCCAGCCGCCCGCGAATGGCGTGGAGCGCACGTGCACGCGGAAATGATGGAGCACCATGACGTCGAAGCCCGCAAGCGAACGCCGGCGGTTCGCGAAGAGCCCCGCGCGCGCCAGCACGGCGCGCAGGTCGAGCGGCTCGGGCGGCGCTGGCGCTTCTTGCGCCACGCGGTTGTACGAGGCGCGCGAATTCAGCGAGGCGTTGCCCGTCAGCGCGCGCAGCACGACGTCGGCTGAACGCTGCGCCGTGGCGGGCAGCGGCTCGGCGCTGCGGTACTTGCGCTGCGCACGATACAGCAGCGCCAGCAGCCGGTGCTGGAAGATGTCGAGAAACGCCGCTGCCGAGCGGTCCTTGCGGCGCAGACGGTCCTGCAGCCATTCCTGCCATGCACCGGGCAGCGGGCCGTTCGGGCCGCCCAGCGCGAACGCGTTGACCTGCAGCTGGGGCGGTCCCGCATGGACGGATGCTGCGGATGGTTCTTCGCCCGGCTGGGGCGCAAAAGCGAGCGAGCGCGGCAAGCCGCGCCGCAATGGCCCGAGCGCGCTCGCCGGAAACGCGGGAGAAAGATTGCCGCTCAACGCGAGTGCTTCCTGGCCGGGGTCGAGCCCGGTGCCGAGCGGCTGCGCGTGCGGCTGCAACAACTCGAGCAGACGCACCGCCTGCGTGAATTCGAACGCGTGCGGTTCGTCGAACAGCCGCTGCGTCAGAGAACGAGCGGGCTGCCCATCGTCGGCCGCCATGTGCGGATCTCCCGACCGTCGCGCACGAGCGAGGTCTGTACGAAACGGTTGACGCTCGCATAGAGCGAGAAGAATTGCGCAAGCACGCCGGAAAAGAGCACGGTGCTCGCGCCCACAAAGCTCGCTTCGTCGAGTTCGATACGCACGCCGAGTCCGTTGCGCCACCCGCGCCAGCGGTCCGTCCCGACATGCGCGACGATGGGTTCGCTCGACACGGCCAGAAGTCCCGCGATCTGGCGCTGCGAGGGGGCATGTGCGCCGAGATTGTGGAGCATGAGCATTTCGCGCAGCGACTGCAGCGCCTGCGGGCCTTCCACGATCGACGTGTGATTGAGGACGAGCTGCGACACGAGGCGCCAGCGCGACGTGCCGTCGAGTGCGGCCACGATCTGCGGCGTGGGCCGATGTGCAATGCGCACGCTCGCCACCGGGCCCGGCACTTCGAACGACAGCGCGGCGCCCGGCGCGAGCCGGTGCGCCAGATGGCGATTGGTGCACAGCAGGTCCGCGGTGAGCGTGCGCGTCGCGGGCGCGGCGGGATTGAAGCGCGTATCGACGAACGTGAGCATGACGTCGCTGCCGGGGCGCGACGGATGCAGGCCGCTCACGCGCCGCGCGTACCAGTAGACAGCCGAATCCGCGCCGTGCATCGAGCCGTACCAGGGCGGCACGTCCGTCACCGTGCGGCCCGCCACGGCGCGCACGTTGCGCACGGCGTAGATCTCGGTGCTCGATTCGCGGTGCGCGTCGGGACTCACGCGCATTTCGCGCGCCGTGCCGTCGGGCCGCAAGGGTTCGGAAGTGCGCGCGAACAAATTGAGCGCGGGTGCGCAGCCGAGCTGGATATCGTGCGTATGCAACGTGAAGCGCCCGCGCGGAGCCGCCGTGAAGCCGATCACGAGATCGACGCTGTCGAGTGCATTGGCGGGCGGCTTGAACGGCAGATCGAAGAACGCGAACTTCTCGGGGAATGCGAAGTACTCGACCAGCAGACGGCAGGCCGGATGCGCGCCGTCTTCGAGCGGCAGGAGCGCGTTTTCTTCATCGAAGCCGACCGGGGACGGCAGCCCGCGTTGCGCGTGCAAGGTACCCTCTGGCGTCTGCAGCCAGGTGGCGGCGCTGTGCGCGCCGAGCAGGTCGTAGAGCGCGGCGGAGGTGACGGGCGACCCCGTGAGGCGCACGCGCAAGCGCTCGATCGGCAACGTGCCCAGCTTGTGCGGCCCGATGCCCCGCAACGTGAGCCGCAGCGCCGATTGCAGCGACGCATTGCCGGTGAGCGCCTGGGCTTCCTCGGCGTCGAGCAACTGGGCCGCGGCGAGGGTGATCGGCCAGAGCGTGACGTCGCTGCTCGTGCGCCAGTAGACCGTCGCGCCGCTCGCATCCACGTGCATGAGAGGCGTGTCGCGCGGCACGCGATACCCTGCGGCGATGCTACCTTGCGTAGGGTCCGGCTCGAACTGCACGATCGTCATGGAAGGCACGGGTCGCGACGCGTAGGGATAGAACTGTTCGAGCAGTCCGTCCGTGAGCGTGGTGTATTCGTCGTCGAGCGTGCGCTGGATGCGAGCGGTCAGCACCGCGAAGCTTTCGATCAGACGTTCGACGTTTGGGTCGGCGCTCTCGCCGGGGCCGAGTTCGAGCCGCCGGGCGATCTTCGGATACCGCTGCGCAAAGCCTTCGCTCGCGCGGCGCAGATAAGTCAGCTCCCGCTGGTAGTAGTCGAGCAGTTGCGCATCAAGCGAGTCGTTCATCGATGATCCCGATGGACTGCGTTTCGCCGTCCTGCCCGGCGACGTAGGTGACGACGTGCTCCACGCCGTCGCTGCCGCGCAGCGTTCCCTGAATGCGCAGGCACAGCCGCCATGGCGCGGCAGCGTCCGCTTCGATTTTCACGCGCGGGTCGCGAAGGCGCGGCTCGAACGCGCGGATGGCTTCGGCCACCTCACGCTCAATCACCGCCCGGTCTTCCGCGCGAGCCGCGCTTTGACCGCTCCAGTCGGGCAGGCCGTAGAGCAGGACGTCCGGCGCGCGCGGCATGCGCGGCGCGCCGCGGCGCGTGTTGAGAAGGCGCAGTAACTCCGCGCGGACCGACGCGCGCAAGCCGGCCGCGTCCAGCGTGCGCGCGGCGAGCTCGTCAACGGACTCATGCGCGTCGAAAGGCGCGTCGTCGGCCAGCCGCTCGAAGAGCGGCATGGGCGCGATGGCGATGAAGGCGCGGACGTTCGCCATAGGCGGTGCGCGCTAGCTTGCCGCCTTCACGACCTTGTTCGCGGCCAGGTCCCACGTCGTGGCCGCCGTGCCTTCCTTGGTGGCGTCGTCCTTCTGCGCGGTGAGTTCCCACTTGATCTTCGTGAAGTTCAGCGAGAGCGTTTCCACGGGCTTGCCACCCGCGCCGCCCGACACGCTCACGTTGCTCAGCACGACGTTGTTCAGCGTATAGGTGATGAACGGCATGATCTTGCCGTCGCTTTCGGCGGCGTTGCGGCCCACCACGACGGTCGCGCTCGCGATGGCTTTGCCGGAGCAGCAATATTCGTTGAGCGTGGGCGTGGCGACGTCAACGAACTTCGTCACGGTGAATTCGCCGAGATGGGGCTTGCCCGACGTGCGCTCCGAGTTGCTGACGTCGTTGGTGACCTGCATCGCCACGTTGTGGCTGTACGACATCAACTCGATCTTGTCGGTATAGCCTTCCAGCGTGCACTCGCCTTTGATGTCGCCGCCCAGGTCGAGAATGATCGAATCCATGATTTGCTGCTCCCGAAGCAGTAAAGAACTACGCGGGCCGCGTGCGCGGCGCCGGGCGCGTTCAGGGACCAGGGGCGCTCATGCGCCGCCTGGCCGTCGTCTCTTCATCGAATCGCTTTCTTTGCCGGTGGATCAGGCGGCCGCCGGCGGCGGCAGCGTCGCCACGAGCCGGATCGAGGCAGTGAGTTCCTCGAGCTGGAAGTGCGGCCGCAGGAACACCGTCGCGCGGTACGCGCCGGGTTTGCCCGGCACATCGGTCACGTCCACGCGCGCCTCGCGCAGCGGATACTGGGCCTTGATTTCCTGCGGCGCGTTGTCGTTCACGAGCACGTAGTCGGCAATCCACGTGTTGAGATAGCTGCGCACGTTTTCGCGCGTCATGAAGCTGCCGACCTTGTCGCGCATGATCGCCTTGATGTAGTGCGCAAAGCGCGACGCCGCGAGGATATACGGCAGCATGGCCGAAATGCGCGCGTTCGCCGTGGCCTCGGGCGTGTTGTAGAGCGCTGGCTTGCAGGCGGTCTGGCCGCCGAAGAACACCGCGAACCCTTCGTTCTTCTTGTGCACGAGCGCAATGAAGCCGAGCGAGTCGAGCTCCTTTTCGCGGCGGTCGGTGATCGCCACTTCCGTGGGGCACTTCATCGCCTTGTCGCCCGAAGCCGTCTGGAAAATGTGATCCGGCAAGCGCTCGACCGCGCCACCGCCTTCCACGCCGCGAATTGCGGCGCACCAGCTGTACTGCGCGAACGCGTTGGTGATGCGTTGCGCCAGGGCGAAGGCGGAGTTGCCCCAGAGATACTTCGAGTGGTCGGTGCCGTCGACGTCCTCGAAGAAGTTCATGCCCTCCACCGGATTGCTGTCCGGATGATAAGGACGACGCATCAGGATGTGCGGGAGTGTGAGCGCGACATAGCGCGAGTCTTCGCTCTTGCGGAATTCGCGCCAGCGGGCCATGTCGATCGTCTCGAAGACCTTGGAGAGATCGCGCGGCACGCCTAGCTCCGTGAAGCTCGACATGTCGAACAGCTGCGGGTGCGCGGCCGAAATGAACGGCGCGTGTGCGGCGGCGGCCACCGAGGCGAGCTTTTCGAGCAGGCTCACGTCGGGCGTCTGGCGCGTGAAGTAGTAGTCGCCCACCAGCACGCTGAACGGAAAACCGCCGAACGTGCCGTATTCCTCTTCGTAGATCTTCTTGAAGAGCGCGCTCGTGTCGACGTCGATGGCCTTCTCCAGATCGTTCTGCAGGTCTTTCTTCGAAGCGTTCAGGAGGCGCAGTTTCAGGCGCGTGCCCGTTTCAGAGCCTTTCACCAGAAAGTGCAGCCCGCGCCACGACGACTCCAGCGCCTGCATGTCGGGATGGTGCAGTACCTCGTTGAGCTGCTCGCTGATCAGCTCGTCGATCTTGCGGATGTGATCGTTGATCATCGCCACCGTGTCGCGGCTGATGGTCATGTTCTTGTCGAGCACCTGCAGCGCGAACTCGGCGAGCAGCTCGCGCGCATGCTGCTGCTGCTCCTCGTATTGCGCCATGCGTCCTTCGTGCACGATGCGGTCGAGCAGCGTGACCGTACCCGCCTGCGCGGTCGCGGCGGCCTGAATGTCGGACATGATCGTCTCCTCGCGTTGGGCTTAGCTGGCCGGCGTGTCACTGGAAGGGCTGGCGGGTGCAGCGGCGTCGCCCACTGGCGGCGGCAGCTGCGCAGTCGGCGTGTCCTGCGGGTGCGCCGAACGGATTTCGCTCAACCCCTTCGGGTCATGCACCACTTCCTGGAGGAGCTTGTCCAGCTCGTCGTTGCCGTCGAGCTTGGTGAGGAGGTCGCGCAGGCGCAGCCGCGCGTCGTAGAGCTGCTTGAGCGGACCGATCTGCTGAACGATGCTCACGGGATCGAAGTCGTCGATATGCTCGAACTTCAGCTCGACGTTGACCTTGCTGCCGTCGGCGGCGAGCGTGTTGTCGACCTGCAGCGTCACGCGCGGCCCGATCGACTTCATCACGTCGTTGAAATTGTCGCGGTCGATGTCGACGAAGCGGCGCTCCGTCATTTTCGGCAACGGCTCGACAGGCTTGCCGGACAGGTCGGCAAGAATGCCCACGACGAGCGGCAGCTCGCGCTTTTCGATGGCATTGCCTGTTTCGACGTCGTACGTGATCTGAACACGCGGCGGTCGGTTCCGTTCGAACCAGTGCTGGGTACTGTCGGCCATGGTCACCTCGGTGGCGGTCGTTCTTCTATTGCATTGTGTAACGGGAGAGATGCGCGTTTGTCGTCAATCTGCCCTTTTCACGATGCGTTTTCTTTAAGACGACAATGCCCCGCAAAACGTAATTAAACGATTGCCAGGTGCATTCCCGGTCCTTCAGAAAAAACACAGCTAAAGCATGCCCCGGATTCGTCAGACGAGAGCATTCACGGCGTCAAGCGTTCGCGCTGCGTGCGGCTTCACCTTTTCCTTCGTCGCGCACGTCGTGAAGATAGACGGTCAGGACTTTAGGACAGTAAACGCGGAATTTCAAAGTATATTTACGGCGCATAGACTTATTTCCTTTCAAGTTTATTTACGCATTGTTTTTGAATTGATCGATTAAAAAATCGTTATTGCAATGACGCGCGGGGCGCTTGTAGACTACGCGCGAAACAGCTTGCGCAGCGGAACATGCGTCTTGATTAGAAATACGAACTAGCATGAATTCTCCTGCGCGCGGGCAGGAGGCATCGCGGACAAGAGGCGGCGCACACAATGGGGATTGCGCAGTGATCACCACGTTATTCGCCGGCGCGTCGCGCGCCGCGAAGCCGTACGGCTGGCGTGCCGCCACGCTGGCGTTCGCGCTCGCGCAGGGGCTCGCGGCGTGCTCGTCGCTGCCCAAGGTACAGGTAGATACCCTGGCGATTGCCGTTTCCACTCAAGCGAATCAGGACACGCCCATTGCCGTGGACGCCGTGCTCGTGCGCAACCCGCAACTGCTCGACGCATTGCTCGGCCTGCCTTCGGCGAAGTGGTTCGCGCAGCGCGATCAATGGCGCCGCGATCATCCCGAGGACATCACGGTCGTGTCGTTCGAAGTCGTGCCGGGCCAGCAGATCGCGGCGGCGCCGTTTCCGTTCGGCGGCAAGCGGGGCGCAGGCGTGGTGGTATTTGCTGACTACCAGACACCGGGCGCGCACCGCGTGAGGCTCGACACGGGGCCCGCTCACGCGCTGCTGCTGCTCGGCGACCAGGATCTGAGCGTGCAGGCCGCGCATTGAGCAACGAGACTGTGTGACGCAACGGTGTCGCACGACGGTGTCGCACGACGCCGCGGCAACACTGAACGACGAAACGTTTAGCAATAGAAAGCAAACACATCATGCGAACTTCGTTTCCCGATCCGGTCTGCTGGTTCGACGGCATGCCCTTGCTGCCGCAGCACTTCCAGACCCAGGCGCTGCACGCGGCGGGGCACGCGGCCTTGCTCGCCGGCGCCGCGCGCGCGCATTACTGGGGCGTGCTCGCGCTGGAGCACGACGCCGCGGGGCTCGCCCAGGGGCTCGTGCGCATCAGCGCGCTGGAGGCGATTCTGGCCGATGGCCTCGCCATTCGCCATACGCCGCACGATCCCGTGCTGGAGATCGACGTGAGCCACGCATTCAGCGCACCGGACGAGGAGGTCACGATCTATCTCGCGGTGCCGCCCCTGTATCGCGGCGGGCAACTCGATCCGCAGGCCGGGCGCTACACCCAGCGCGAGAGTCCGGACGTTCCCGATCTTGTCTCGGGCGGCGAGCCGGCTTCGATCACGACCTGGACGCCGCGCCTGCACCTCATGACGGATCTCGGCCGTCACGAATTCGACCGCTTGCCGCTCATGCGCGTGAGGCAGCAGGGCGGCGGCGTCGCGATTGCGGACTACGCGCCGCCGTGTCCGTTCGTGCGCGCCGACTCGGTGCTCGGTCAACGCGTGATGCAACTGCTGCTGCGCGTGCGCGAAAAATGCGTGTTCCTCGCCGGGCGTTTGCAGGCGGCGCAACGCGCGGAAGAGCGCGACGACGCGGCCCAGATCGAGCGCCAGCTTTGCGCGCTCTGGAGCCGGCTGCCCGAAGTGGAGGCGACGCTCGTCACCGGCATCGCGCATCCCACCGAACTGTATCGCGTCGTTGCCGGCATGACGGGCGCGCTCGCGGCGCTGCGTCCCGCGCGCGGCGTGCCCGCATTCGCGACGTTCGATTACATGGCGCTGCTCGCGTCGTTCGATCCGCTGCTCCAATGGGCCGACGAAGCGCTCGCGACGATCCGCCAGGGATATCGCGTGCGCGCGTTCACCGAGGAGGGCGGCAGCTTCTGGATCGCGCCGCCGTTCGAAAGCGGCGGCAACGTGGCGCGCGAGCTCGTGATCGGCTTGCGCATGCCGCCCGACGCGGGCGAGCACGACGCGAGCATGTGGCTCGATCATGCCGTCGTCGCATCACGGCCCTATGTGCCCACGCTCGCGCGGCAACGCATGCGCGGCCTCGCGCGGCGGCGGCTCGCGCGCGAAGAGCGCGCAGCGTACGCCACGGGCGACGACACGACGCTCTTCGCGGTGGCCGTGGAGGACGCGTGGTTCGACCGCGCGCAGCCGTTGTGCATCGAGGTCCGCACGACCGTGCCGGGGCGCGCGCCCTGGGCTGTGCAACTCTTCACGCCCACTGGCGACGCCGCCGACGACGCACGCCAGGCGGGAGCCGATCATGTTTGATGCCAGCGACCCGAGCGACGAGCGCCTGCCGCTCATGCGCGCGTTCGTCGTGGCGTTCGCGTTCGCGGAGAACGCGCGCCTGCGCGCGGTCGCACAGGCGGCGAATGCAGCCAGCGCGGCGAACGCCGCGAGCACAGAGACGCCCGCCGATCCCCAGCGCGATGCCGACGCGCTCGCCACGCAGTTGCAGTCCGCCACACGTAAGCTCGCGCGCGACGCGATGGCCTGGACCGGCGCGGCAGGCGAAGCGGACATTGCCGCCGCGCAGTACGCCTATGTCGCGCTGCTCGACGAATTGCTGCTGTTTTCGGCGTGGAATGGCGCGAGCGCGTGGGAAACGTATCCGCTCGAAGCACGCATTTTCGGCACGCGTGCGGCGGGCGAGCGCATTCCGGCCGCCATCGAAACCTTGCTCGCGCAACGCGATCCGGCGCAGCGCGATCTTGCCAACGTCTATCTCGCCTGCCTCACGTTAGGCTTTCGCGGCCGCCTGCGCGGCGAGGCGGGCGCCTTGCGTCACGACCAGTTGCGCCACGCGCTGTTCGCGTTCGCCATGCAGCGCGACCCCGAGCCGGACCGGCTTGGCGCGCCGCTCGAACGCGCCGCGCTGGCGCCGCGCGAAACTCGTCCGCTCACGCAGATGTTTCCAGACCGCGCACGCCTCGCCCTGTTCGTGGGTGGCGGATTCGCGGCGCTGCTCGGCATGTCGCAGCTGCTGTGGCTCTATGCGACGGCGCCCGTGCGGCCATCGCTCGAACAGTTCGAAACGGTGTCGTTGGCGCAAGGGCGTCCGGCGCAGGTGAACCATACGAGCACCACGGGCATGGTGCTGCCGCGCGCACGGGCGGTGCGCAGACTGCGGCCACTGGCTCCGCCCACCGACGTTCAGGCCATGGCGCAAACTCAGGACACACCCGCGGCGCCGACGGTCTCGACGACGCCTCGTGCCACGCTCGCGCTCGCGGCACGGCGCATCGTCACGGTGAGCGCACAGAACGCCGACGAAGCCAGCGAAGACAGCCCGGACGCCACGCCACGCGGAGCACGGCCATGACGACCACACTCATAGTCGTCCTGATCGTCCTCATCGCGCTGTTGATCGTGGGGCTCGCGGCCGGGCTCGTCGTGCGCTGGGTGCGCGGGCGCGACGAACGCAGACCGCTGCGCAACTTCTCCGCGATGATGCGCACGGCGCACAACGCGATGGGCGTGCGCGATCCGTACTCGGTGCCGCGCGTGCTGGCAACCGGAGCACCCGCTGCGCTCGACGCGCTGGCGCTCAGCTGGCGCCTCACGCCCGTTGGCGAGCCGGCGTGGTTCGGCAGGCTCTGGCACGACGCCGAAGGCATTCTGATCGCGGAGCCAGGCGAGTCGCTCGGCGCGCGTGCGGCCGCCGAGCGCCGGCGCGGCTCGACCGGCGGGCGTTTGCTGCGCGGCCTGCTGCGCAACCGGCCGGGCCGACCGCTCGACGCGCTCGTGTGGGTGATCGCGCTCGATACGCTCATCGACGAAAACGGGACCGCGCGCGCGGACACCGACGCGGCGCTCGAAGCCTCGCGCACGGTGCTCGCACTGCAGCGTCAACTGGGTCAGATGCTGCCGCTCTACGTGGTGGTCACGGGCTGCGACGCGCTGCCGGGCTTCGATGCGCTCGCGGCCAGGCTGCGCCGCGAGCGCATCGAAACGCCGCTGGGCTGGGCCTCGCCGTATGCGCCGCGGCGCGCCTTCGAACCCGCGTGGGTGGATGAAGCCTTCGCCGACATGAGCCGCGCGCTCGCGGCGACGGTCACCGAAATGGGCACGCTGGACGGCGCGCTGGACGGCGACGTATTCCTGCTGCCGCAGCGGATCGACACCCTGCGCGAACCGTTGCGCGAGCACATCGAGCCCACCTTGCGCGGCGCTGCGGACGGCACCGCGCCGCTCCTGCGCGGCATCTGGTGCGTAGGTGCGATGCCGCAGGCGCAGGAGCGCGAGGAGCCCGCCATCACGACCGCGGCGCGCAGGGAGGCGCGCGCGGCGGCGGCGCCGGCGTTCGCGTCGCGTCTCTGGCACGACCTGCTGATGCCGGGGCAGGGACTCGCGCTCGCCATTCCGCGCGTGCTCGCGCTGCGCATGCGGCGCTACCGTATCGCCACGTTCGGCGCGATCGCGCTGGGCGTGTGCTGGTGCGTGGGCCTGGGCATCACCACCTGGCACGTGCGCAGCGACGCACGCTCGCTCGCGAGCAGCTACGACGCGCTCGCTCTCGCCAGCGTCGCCTGGCACGAAGCGGGCGCGAGCACGAGCGAAACGGCGGCGGCGAACGCGCTGGGCAGCGCCGCGAACGCCTTCGTCAAGGTGCCGCGCTGGCAGCTCGCTACGCCGTTCATGCCGCTTTCGTATTTCGGCCTGCGGCGCCGGCTCGACGACGCGCAATACCACGTGCTGAGCGGGCTCGTGTTCACGCCGCTGCGCGCGCGGCTCGTCAGCCGTCTCGCCGATCTGAACTGTGACGGCGCCGCCGGGTCGGGCGACAACGCGAGCCTCGCGGCCGCCGCGCGGCGTCCCCAGGACCTGCCCGAATACACACAGGGCACACGGCTCGTCACGAACGCGGCGCAGACCGAGCGGCTGATCACGAACTACAACGAACTGGTGGAACGCGATTCGGGCAACACCGTGATGCTCGCTCAGCTCATGCGCGGCGCGGTGGGCGTGAGCTTTTCGCCCGATCATGTGGCCGACCGCGCGGGGCTGGACGACGCCGTGCGCGCGACCGCGGTGGAAGGCGGCCAACTGTCGTTCGACGGCACCGAGGCGCGCGCCGCGCAAGCGCGTGCGAGCGTGTGCTTCGAGGAGACCTTCGACCGCTGGTTCGACGACATTTATCAGGACTCCTCGCTCACGACGAACGCGGCGCAGATCCAGGCCATGCTCGCCGATCTCAAGGCGCCCGGCGCTGTGCCCACCACCGCTTCGCTCTCCGAGCTGGCCACGCGCATCGACACGCTCGCGATCCAGGTCGACACCGCGGACCACGGCTGGGCGGGCACGCACGGCCAGGAACTCGTGCCGGGACTCACGGCGACCTTCGACACCGCAAAGGGGCTGCGCCTGATCGGCGCGACGCCCGTGGCGAGCGTGCTGGAGCACGAACAGAGCGAACAAAGCGCGTTCGCGGCGCGCTGGCTCGCGAGCGGCAACCTGCCTGGCGTGCTGGCCTCCAATCCCACCACAGGGCTGCAACTGGCTTCGGACCTGCTGCCGCTGCGCGACGCGTTGCGCACGCTGCTCGGCCAGTCGTTCGTCGCGGGCGAGGGCAACGCGACGGCCGAAATCCGCGGCGTGGATGCCGACTCGGCGCAGCGCGCGCTGGCGATCCTGCCCGCCTACAAGCAATACTCCGCCGGCCTTCTCGCGCAGGCGCCGGAAGCGTGGCGCGGCGCGCTGCTCGCCGCGGCGGGCAACGCGACCGTGCACAGCATGGTGGCCGCGCTTTCGGCACCAGTTGCAACGGCGGCAACATCGGCGGGCGGGGCGCGCAACGTCGCCTACGCGCCGCCAACGCAGGGCGCGTCCTTCGACACGCTGCGCAAGAACGCGACCGATCTCGTGGAAGCGTTCGACTCGCTCGGCCGCGCCGATCTCGCGCAAGCGGTCGCCCTGCGCGTGAGCGACGCCGCGCTGGACGTGCTGCGCTCGACCGATGTCCAGCTGCAATCGCTCGAACCGTTTCGACCGCTGCGCGGCGACTTCTCGGCGTGGAACGGCAACGCCGGCGGATCGATGCGCGCATTCGGCGCCGCCACGCCCGAAGCGCTGCAAACTTACCTTGCCGCGCAGTCGAGTGCGGTGGCGGACACGGCCACGCTCGCGTCGAGCGCACTGGACTGGCTGACCACGCAGAACCCGCCTCTCTCCACCGCGGACGCACGGCTCGTGGCGCGCTGGAAGGCGCTCTTCGCGGACCTCGCGCAATACCGCGCGCGCAGCCCGGCGAGCGCGCTGGTGGCAGTGCCGTCGATCATCTCCAATCAGCTCGACAAGATGGACCTCGACACGTGTAGCGCCTCGCTTGCGCAGGTGGACGTGCCGGGCTCGGGCGACATCGTCGCGAGCGCGGGCATGCGGCTCGTCTCGTCCGCGCGCGAGCGCTGCTACCGGCTGCAGATTGGCACTGGTGGGGAGGCCTACGAACAGCTGCGCAACTATTTTGCTCGCTACCTGGCGGGCCGCTTCCCGTTTTCCGCGGATGCGAACGCGCAGGCCGCCGACCTGCGGCAGACGGCGGCCTTCGTCGCGCTGCTCGACGCGAAGCTCGCGGACGCGCAACGCGGCATGAGCGCCGCGGCCGCGAGCGGCGGCCCGCAAGCGGGCGCGCAGCAGTTTCTGGCGAAGCTCGCGCGCGCGAAGCCCTGGCTCGACGCGCTGGTGGCGCGCGGTGCGGACGGGGCGCTCGTGGGCGTGGACGTGGCGGTGGATTGGCGCATCGATCGCGCCGACGAAGCCGGTGCGGACCAGGTCATCCAGTGGTCGCTCGCGAGCGGCAGCCAGACGCTCGCCTGGCCCGCCACGGCGGGCACGCCGCTGCGCTGGGCGCCGGGCCAGCCCGCCGCGCTGAGCCTGCGCTGGGCGAAGGACGGTCCGTGGCGGCCCATGCAGGACGCCTCGCAGCCGACGCTCTCGGTCGACGGCGAAGCGGCCACATGGGCGGCAAACGACACGTGGTCGCTATTGCGCCTCGTGCGCCTGCACGCGGTGCCCGACGACGGCGTGGATACCGGCGCGGGGGCGGGCAACGCGCGTATGGTGCTGAGCGTGCCGGTGCGCGATCGTAACGGCGGCACCCAAACCGCGCGGATGTTCATGCGTGTGGGCATGACGGGTGCATCGAAAACGGCGCTCGCGTGGCCCGACCTGCCGTACGCGGCGCCGGGCTACAGCGCATACGGCACCCCTGCGGTCACCTATGGACCGTATCCGTCGAGCACACAGGCGGGGCGCGGATGAACCCGGCATTCGACATCGAAGCACTCGTTCAACCGATACCGGGCGGCGCGCCAGCCGGTGTCTCGCTCCTGCATGACGCCGCGTTCGACGCGATCAAGGCGGCGCGACGCGAGGACGATCCGGCATTGCCCGCGGGCATTTGGCAAACCACGCTCAAGGTCGCCGACTGGGCCGCCGTCGAAGCGGGCTGCGAGGACCTCCTGGCCCGCCGTAGCAAGGATTTGACGCTTGCCGCATGGCTGGGCGAGAGCTGGCTGTATCGATATGGATGTGTTGCATTGCCGGATTGCTTCGTCTTGCTGAGCGAATTGTGTGCGCGCTATTGGGACGACATTCATCCGTTGCCGCGCGACGGCGACCTGGGCTTTCGTGCTGCGCCGCTCGCGTGGGTGGCCCAGCAGTATCCGACCTTGCTCGGCGGCCGGATTGCGTTGTGCGCGGGGCCTGACGGATCAGCGCTGACGCTTGCGCGCTGGCAGGGCGCGCAGCGCGAAGCGGTTGCGCTGAAAGACCGCAAAGATGTGCCGGCCGCGAAGCGCGAGGAGGCTGCACGCGTCGCGCAGGCATTGGCACAGGCCGCGCATGCGGCGGAGCCTGCCGCGTTGCGCGACGAGTTGCAGGCGCTGCGCGCGGCTCGCGCGCCCATCGCGAAACTCGATTCGTGGTGCACGCAGCGGCTCGGCGCGGAGGCGCCGTCGTTCGGAGCGCTACTGGAGACGCTGGAGCGCATGGAGAGCGTGTTGCGCGACTGGCTCACGACGCATCCCGAGTGGGAGGATGTACCGATGGTTGAGGCTGCATCGATTCAGGAACAGGCGGTGGTCGAACCGGCAGCGGGTCAGGTTGCTGCGGCTGGCGCGGTGCTGGAGCCCGCTGGGCCGAGGAGACTGGATGCACCTCAGTCGCGCGATGAGGCGTATCGGTTGCTCGCTATTGTTGCGGAGTACCTCATGCGCTATGAGCCGCATAGTCCTGTGCCTTATATGCTCAAGCGGGCGCTTGACTGGGGTGGGAAGCCGTTGCCCGAACTGCTCGCTGAGCTGATGGCCGGTGAACGGGGCAGGGCGTTGGGGGCGGCGCTTGGGTTGCTGCCCGAGCGCGGGGATGTGTAGTGGTTCTTTTGGGCTCCTGTTAACACCGACTGGGCATGCTTGTTTTCGTGTCGGTCTGCCAGTGTTGCCCCTGTGCGGGGCGGCACCTCCTTTCTTTGCCGCGGCAAAGAAAGGAGGCAAAGAAAGCCGCTCACACCGCTAATGCCTGCCACGGTTCACATCTCGCCGTAAATGGTTAATGGCTCCGGAGCGTCTGTCACCTCGCACCACCAAAGTGAGTGACAAGGCAGTCATGCATCCCGCTGCTCGCTACGCGCGCTGCGGTCGGGTCTGCAAGGGAAACCCAATGGGAGGAATCAGGATTCGCGAGAATGCACGCGCACCAACTGTTTTGGGTTATGCCCCACGGCGCGCGCAGCGCCGCCGGAGGGATGAGCGCCTTGTCACTCACTTTAAAGGCGCGAGGTGACAGACGCTCCGGAGCCATTCACCATTTACGGCGAGATGTGAACCGTGGCAGACACTAGCGGTTTAAGCGGCTTTCTTTGCCTACTTTCTTTGCCGCTGCAAAGAAAGTAGGTGCCGCCCCGCACAGGGGCAACCCAGGCAGACCGACACGAAAACAAGGAAAGGCCAAAGCGACCACTAACCCCGCCAGGCCTCCCCCGCAGGGAAATGATACTTATCCAGAGATTCCGCAATCATCTCAATGCTATAACCAGGCCACTGAGGCGGCATATACCGCCCATTCCGAATCACAACAGGATCAACAAAATGCTCATGCAAATGATCGACATACTCGAGCACGCGATTCTCGAGCGAAGCCGAAACACACAAATAATCGAACAGCGAAATATGCTGCACATACTCGCAAAGCCCAACGCCACCCGCATGCGGACAAACTGGCACACCGAACTTCGCCGCCATCAGCAACACGACGATCACTTCGTTGAGCCCACCTAACCGACAGGCATCGACCTGACAGAAATCGATCGCCTGCGCCTGCAGCAACTGTTTGAACATCACACGATTGTGACAGTGCTCGCCCGTGGCCACCCCAATCGACCCCAAACGCCGGCGAATCTCCGCGTGGCCGAGAACATCGTCTGGGCTCGTCGGCTCCTCGATCCACCACGGATCGAACTCCGCGAGCCGCCGCATGTTCACCACCGCTTCGTCCACGTCCCACACCTGGTTGGCGTCCATCATCAGCTTCAGGTTCTCGCCGATTTCCTCGCGCAGTATGCGTGCGCGCCGCACGTCTTCGTCGAGATTTCCGCCCACTTTCTGCTTGAAATGCGTCCAGCCCAGCGCGACGCCTTCCCGCGCGAGGCGCCGGATCTTGTCGTCGTCGTAGCCCAGCCAGCCAGCCGAGGTCGTATAGGCGGGATAGCCCTGCGCGAGCATTTCCGCTTCGCGCGCGCCCTTGGTCTTCGCGTGGCGGTGCAGGATGGCCAACGCTTCATACGGTGTGATCGCATCGGTCACGTAGCGAAAATCGAGGCAGCGCACGAGTTCTTCGGGGCTCATGTCCGCAAGCAGTTTCCATACGGGCTTGCCAACCGATTTGGCCCACAGATCCCACACCGCATTGACGACTGCCGCCGTAGCCAGATGAATCGCACCCTTGTCCGGGCCGATCCAGCGTAATTGGCTATCCGAAGTAAATGCGCGCCAGAATGCGCCCATGTTCGCGGTTATGTCTTCGAGCCGCTTGCCGACGATGAGTGGCGCCAGCGCATTGACCGCCGTCACGCAGATTTCATTGCCACGCCCGATGGTGAACGTGAGGCCGTGCCCTGTGAATTTGTCTGGGGAATCGGTTTCGAGCGTCACGTAAGTCGCGGAATAGTCCGGCGCGGCGTTCATGGCGTCGGAACCGTCGAGCGAACGCGAAGTGGGAAAGCGGATATCGCGAACGGACAGCCTGCTGATCGTGGTCATTCGAACTCCCTCTGGAAGGGACGGCTTTCGGGTAGGGGAAAACCAGGCGTTTGCACGCGTTGACAACGCTGAATCTGCTACCTAGCATGCTAGCATGTCTTCTCAAAATCAAGCGCGCCGTGAACTCTTCATCCGAAGTGGCGAGTGTCGCCGGCAATCCTTATGTCGCACTGCAAAAGATTAGGGGCGGCGAGCGCGGCAGCCTGACCGATGCCGTCGAGCACGCGCTGAGAGAAGCGATCGTGACGCTCGCGCTGGAACCCGGAATGATGATCGACAAGATGGCGGTCTGCGAACGCATGGGCGTGTCGCGTTTTCCGGTTTCCGCCGCGCTGGCGAAGCTCGCGCATGCGGGGCTCGTCGAGGTTTTGCCGCAGCGCGGCACGCGCGTCAAACCGATCGCGCTCGACGATATCCGCCAGCATCTGTTCATTCGCAGCGCGCTCGAAGTCGAAACTGTGCGCGGTGTCGCGCGCATGAAGGACAGCGCCACGATCGACGCACTGGCGGCCAATCTCGACGAGCAGCGCAAGGTCGCCGGGAATGGCCAGCGTCTCGTGTTTCATGAGCTCGATCTGGCGTTTCATGAAATCCTGCTCGACGCGGTGAACCTGCCGCGTGTGAAAGAGATCGTCGCGGTGTCGCGCAACGCGCTGGATCGCGCGAGGCAATTGCTGGCAAGTCCCGAGCGTCTCGTGCACACGCTCGACGAGCACGAACGGATTTTCGAGGCCATTCGCGCCGGCCGTGCCGACGCAGCGGCAAAAGCGATGCACGACCATCTCGATCAGGTGATCGAGGAATTGCGCCGGTCCGCGAAAGAGCGGCCGGATCTCTTTGCACCTTAAGCGCTTTCGTCTTACGTCGAGCAACGCCCGTACTCCAACCACCTCCGTGCAGCGCTGCAAGCCACGCCGCGCACGCAATCAAGGGGCCCCGGTAATGTGTCTGGCTTTTCTTCGCGGATCAGCGCCATGACGCCGCTCATCTCCGTCAACAAGCTGAGCAAGAGTTTCCCCGGTGTGAGAGCGCTTCACGAAGTGCAATTCGAGCTCATGGCAGGCGAGGTGCACGCGCTGATGGGAGAGAACGGCGCGGGCAAGTCGACCTTGATGAAGATTCTCGCGGGCGTGTATACGCGCGACTCGGGTGACATTCTCTACGATGGCCAACCCGTAGCGTTCGCGAGTCCGGGCGAGGCCCAGGCCGTGGGCGTCGGCATCATTCATCAGGAACTCCAGCTGATGAATCATCTGACCGTCGCGCAGAACATGTTCATCGGCCGCGAACCGCGCGGGCGTCTCGGGCTCTTTCTCGACGAAGACAAACTCAATGCGCAGGCACGCGCGATTCTCGCCCGCATGCACGTGCAGCTCGACCCGCGCACCGTGGTCGGCTCGCTCACGGTCGCAAGCCAGCAGATGGTCGAGATCGCCAAGGCCCTGTCGTTCGATTCGCGCGTGCTCATCATGGACGAGCCGACTTCCGCGCTCAACGACGCAGAAATCGCCGAGCTTTTCCGCATCATTCACCAGTTGAAAGAGCGCGGCGTTGGGATCATCTACATCTCGCACAAAATGGATGAGCTCAAGCAGATTGCCGATCGCGTCACCGTGCTGCGCGATGGCGAGTACGTCGCCACCGTCGCCGCCGCCGATACGAGCGTGCAGGCCATCATCGGCATGATGGTCGGCAGAACGCTCGCCGATGTCGCACCGTATCAGGGTCCGGCGCACCAGGGCGAAGTCGCGCTCGAAGTGAAGCATCTGAACGCGGGCCCGCTCGTGAGGGACGTGAGCTTTGCGTTGCGCAAAGGCGAAATACTGGGCTTTGCGGGACTCATGGGCGCGGGCCGCACCGAGGTCGCGCGCGCCGTGTTCGGCGCGGACCCGGTCGAATCCGGCGACATCTTCGTGAAAGGCGCGAAGGCCTCGATCAAGACGCCGAGCGATGCGGTCGCGCACAGCATCGGATATCTCTCCGAGGACCGCAAGCGCTTTGGTCTCGCGACCGGCATGGACGTCGAATCGAACATCGTGATGTCCAATCTCGGCAAATTCCTCTCGCTGAACCTGTTTCTGCGCCGCATGCAGATCCGCAAGACGGCGGCGCATTTCATCAGTCTGCTCGCCATCCGCACGCCTTCCGCCACGCAGCCGGTGCGTCTGCTTTCGGGCGGCAACCAGCAGAAGATCGTCGTTGCGAAGTGGCTGGAGCGCGATTGCGATGTGCTTTTCTTCGACGAGCCCACGCGCGGCATCGACGTCGGCGCGAAAAGCGAGATCTACAAGCTGTTGCGCGCGCTGGCCGAGCAAGGCAAGGCGATCGTGATGATCTCGTCGGAACTTCCGGAAATCCTGCGTATGAGCGACCGGATCGTAGTGATGTGCGAAGGCCGTATCACTGGCGAACTCTCCGCCAGCGAGGCGACCCAGGAGCGCATCATGCATCTCGCGACCCAGCGCGAAACCCTGCAAGCGGCATGAGCCTCAAGAGGTCGAACCCATGACTATGCAATCGGATACTGCGGCGCTGGCCGACCAGAAACGGTCGTCCGGCCTGAAGGCGCGCATTTTCTCGCCCACTGCGCTGCAGAAAATGCTCGCGTTCGCCAGCCTGATCCTGCTGCTGATCTTTTTCAGCTTCGCTTCGCCCGCATTCATGCAGATGGACAATATCCTCGGCATTCTGCAGGCAACCGCCGTGAACGGCGTGCTCGCCATTGCCAGCACGTTCGTCATCATCACGGGCGGCATCGATTTGTCGGTCGGCACCTTGATGACCTTTACTGCCGTGATTTGCGGCGTATTTCTGACCTATTGGCATTTGCCGATGTGGATCGGCGTGCTCGCCGCCATCGGCACGGGGGCGGTGTGCGGAACCGTGTCGGGCACGCTCACGGCGAAGATGAAAATCCCGCCGTTCATCGCCACGCTCGGCATGATGCTGCTGCTCAAGGGGCTCTCGCTTGTCGTCTCTTCCGACAAGCCGATCTATTTCACCGACACCGAAAACTTCTACATGATTTCGCAGGACTCGCTGATCGGCTATTTGCTGCCCAGCGTGCCCATTCCGAACGCCGTGCTGATTCTGTTCGTGCTCGCGATTGTGAGTTCGATCACGCTGAACCGCACCGCGCTCGGGCGCTATACGTTCGCGCTCGGCAGCAATGAGGAGGCCGTGCGCCTTTCCGGCGTGAATGTCGATCGCTGGAAGATTGCGATTTATGGCCTCGGCGGCGCGATTTGCGGCATTGCAGGGCTCTTGATTGCTTCGCGCCTGAACTCGGCGCAACCGGCGCTTGGTCAGGGCTACGAGCTGGAAGCCATCGCGGCCGTGGTGATCGGCGGCACGTCGCTGAGCGGCGGCTCGGGCACGATACTCGGCACCATCATCGGCGCGTTCATCATGAGCGTGCTGACCAACGGCCTGCGCATCATGTCGGTCGCGCAGGAATGGCAGATCGTGGTGACGGGTCTCATCATCATCCTCGCGGTTTACGCGGATATCTTGCGCCGCAAAAAGAGTTAAGTGGAGACGGAAGGAGCACGGAAAGAACGGGGAGTAAAACAAGGCTCCCTCAACGGCTGGAGGTCTATGGCCCACCTTAGGAGGAGAAATGTCATGTTGAAAAGAAAACTGATCAGTGCCGTAGTCGGAGTGGGTGCGCTCGTGGGCGCGTCGAGCTTGACATATGCTGAGGAACCCTACATTCCGGTCATTTCGAAGGGCTTCCAGCATCAGTTCTGGCAAGCCGTGAAATCCGGCGCGGAACAGTCGGCGAAGGCGAACAACGTCAGGATCACGTTCGAAGGCCCTGAAACCGAGGCCATGGTCGACAAGCAGATCGACATGCTTTCGGCGGCGCTCGCCAAGAAGCCACAGGCGCTCGGCATCGCCGCGCTCGACAGCAAGGCCGCCGTTCCGCTGCTCAAACGCGCGCAGTCCAGCAAGATCCCTGTGATCGCGTTCGACTCCGGCGTCGACAGCGATATTCCGCTCACGACCTGCGCCACGGACAACCTCGCCGCCGCCGCGCTCGCCGCCGACAAGATGGCGGAGATGATCGGCAATTCCGGCGAAGTCGCTGTGATCGTGCATGACCAGACGAGCCGCACGGGTATCGACCGGCGTGACGGCTTCCTCAACGAGATGAAGACGAAGCACCCGGGCATCAAGATCGTTTCCGTGCAGTACGGCGCGGGCGACCACCTGAAGTCGGCGGAAATCGCCAAGGCCATGATTCAGGCGAACCCGAACCTCAAGGGCATTTTCGGCGCCAATGAAGGCTCGGCGGAAGGCGCGGCGATCGGCGTGAAGGAGTCGGGCAAGAAGCTGGTGCTGATCGGCTTCGACTCGGGCAAGGAGCAAAAGGAGGCCATCATGTCCGGCCTGATGGCGGGCGCGATTACGCAGAACCCGGTCGGCATCGGCAAGTGCGTTGTCGATTCCGCGGCGAAGGCGTTGAAGGGCGAAACGCTGCCCAAGAAAATCGACACGGGCTTTTACTGGTACGACAAGACCAATATGAGCGACCCGAAGATCGCAGCGGTGCTTTACGACTGACGGGTATGAGTCACGCGCAGGGCGAAAGGAAGAGCCGCGGCTCTTCCTTTTCGTTTTGCGCGTCTGCGGCGCATTTCACTCAGAAACCGCGGCCCCTGCCGGCGACCGCTGGGACGAACGCGAACCGTCCTTCGAAGCGAACACGTAGTAGGTCAGCGCAGTCGCGACGAGGCCAACCATCCACGAAACATCGGCACCGCCGACGATCGACGCCAGCGGGCCGTGGAAAAAGCTTTCTGCCATGAACGGCACCTGAACGGCGATACCGAAGAGGTAAATGGCGATGGCCTTGAAATTGAAGGACCCGTACACGCCGCCGTGGCTGCTCACGATTTCCGCGACGCGATAGCGCCGGTGGTTGATCAGATAGAAGTCGACCAGATTGATCGCTATCCAGGGCGCGAGCACGATGCGCATGGCGAAGATCGCCGTCAGGAAGATCGCGATGAAATTGCTTGAGGCCCACAACGCAGTGACGGTAGAGGCGACCAGCAGTACGCTCGAAAAGACGATGCGCACGGTGCGGCCCGGCACCCAGTCGGGACGGAAGGTCTGCGCGGCGGTAATGAAGGACAACACCCCGCCGTACAGATTCATGCCGTTGTGGCCAATGATGTTGACCAGAAAGAGGAAGATCAGCACATAGCCGAACATGCCCGTTTGCGTGCGGATGGCTTGCATGGCGTCGGTGGAATGACCGGTGCTGACCGCGAGCACGCCGAAGAGAAACGCAAAGATCGTGCCGAGTGAGGTGCCGAAATACGTGAACGCGAAGGTCTTTGCAAAGCCCGCCGAGGTTGGCAGGTAGCGCGAATAATCGGACGTGTAAGGCGCGAAGCTGATTTGCCAGACGGCGCAAAGCCCGAACATCGCGAACCAGTTCGAGACGTCGAAATGGCCCTGCTGCAAGATTTCAGCGCTGAGGCCGGGCGCCATCATGATCATGCCGATCAGCAGCGCGCCGCCCATGAACCACGCGCCCACCTTGTTGAAGCGGTGGATGAAGTGATAGCCGATTACGCCGACGAGCGTCGCGAGAATCGCGCCGAGCACGGTGCCCACCGGAACAGGCACCACAGGCGCAGCGGTGTGGAGCGTCTTGCCCGCGAGGATGATGTTCGAGACGAAGAAGCCGAGATAGATCAGCGTGGTGAAACTGACCACGAGCAGCGACCCATAGCGGCCGAATTGCGCGCGGCTTTGAATCATCTGCGGCACGCCGACGAGCGGGCCTTGCGCAGAGGTGAGGGCGTGGAAAATGGCGCCGAAGAATTGCCCGGCGACGATGGCGAGAATCGCGCTCATCACGTCGAGGTGAAAGACCAGGACCGAAGTCGCGCCGGATATCACGGCAAGCGGCGCGACATTCGTGCAGAACCACAACGTGAACAGATCGACTGGCTTGCCATGCCGATTCTCGGCAGCGACATACTCGATCGAGTTGCTTTCAATGGTCAGAACGCTGTTGTCGTTCGCCGGGTTTTTCATAGTGTCTCCATCGTTATTGCACAGGCCGAGCCGCGCCACGAAGGTGGCGCGGCATCGCCTTGAACGGCTTTGAAGCGGCTTTGAAGTGGCTTTGAATCGGTACAGCGGAACGGATCAGCGCATCACGAACGGATCGCTGATCGGCTCGTCCGAAGTGCGCAGCCACACGGATTTCGTCGTCGTGTATTCGAGCGCGGCAGCCATGCCGCCCTCGCGACCGTGCCCGGAAAGCCCGAACCCGCCGAACGGCACGAGCGGCGAAACCGCCCGATAGGTGTTGATCCAGACGATCCCCGAGCGCACACGGCGCGAAACGCGATGCGCGCGGGTGAGGTTGGTGGTGAAGATGCCCGCGGCGAGTCCGTAGGCGGTGCTATTCGCCTTCTCGATGGCTTCCTGTTCGGAAGAGAACGTATCCACCGAAAGCACTGGTCCGAAAAGCTCCGTCGTGATGCTGTCCGCGTTGCTCACGCCCGTGCAGTCCAGAATCGTGGGCGCGTAGTAGTAGCCGTCGCGCTCCAGCGCCTTGCCGCCAGCGACCACCTTGGCCCCCTGGCTCACGGAACTCGCGACGATCTTCTCGATGGTGCGCAGTTGTCTTTCGGTGCAGAGCGGCCCGTATTCCGTCGTCATCTCGTTGGGCGAGCCCACGCGAATGCGCGAGACGCGCTCGACGAGCAACTCGAGGAACCGGTCCTTGACGGATGCCTCGATCAAGAGACGCGAGCCCGCCACGCAGCTTTGGCCGCTTGCCGCGAAAATCGCTGCGACTTGCGCATTCACCGCGCTCTGGATATCGGTATCGGCGAACACGATGAACGGCGACTTGCCGCCCAGTTCCAGCGAGACCTTCGCGAGATTGTTCGAGGTGTTCCTGACGATATGCCGCGCGGTTTCAGGGCCGCCCGTGAAGGCCACCTTGTCGACCTTGGGATGGCTGCTGAGCACCGCGCCGCATTCCGGCCCGAAGCCGGTGATTACGTTGACGACGCCCGGCGGAAATCCTGCCTCGTGCACGAGCCTCGCGAATTCAAGCAGCGGGCCGGGCGCCTCTTCGGAAGCCTTCAGCACGACCGTGCAACCGGCGGCGAGCGCCGGCCCGACCTTCACGGCGGAAAGGAACAACTGGCTGTTCCATGGGACGATGGCCGCGACCACGCCGACGGGCTGCCGTTCGAGCCACACCTGCATGTCCGGCTTGTCGACGGGAACGTGGCTCCCTTCGATCTTGTCGGCGATCCCGGCGTAGTAGCGGTAGTACTCGGCCACATAAGCGATCTGGCTCGACGTCTCGCGAATGATCTTGCCGGTGTCGTTCGTTTCAATTTCAGCGAGTCGCGGCGCAGCCTTTTCGACGAGCCCGGCCAGCTTGTGCAGCAGCTTGCCGCGCGCCGAGGCGGTGAGGCCGGCCCACGCGGAATCGGTCAGCGCGCGGTTGGCCGCCTCGACGGCACGGTTGACCTGCTCCGTGCGCGCTTCGGGCATTTGCGCCCACACGTTGCCCGTGGCCGGGTTCACGCTGTCGAACGTCGCGGCGCCCGGTTCGAACTGGCCGTCGATATACAGCTGAAAATGAAAATCCATGGAATCCGCCCCTTACCTGAATGCAGGCATGACGTCGTTGATCATGCGCTCGAGCGACGCCTTCTTGCGCTCGAAGCTCATGCCGGTATCGATCCAGAACGAGTACTCGTCGAAGCCGAGTTTCTCGTAGGCCCGCAGGCGCCCGATCACTTCCTCGGGCGTGCCGATGACGTTGTTCCTGCGCATCGCCTCGGGCGTGTAGAACGGGTGAGCGGCCATCTCTTCCTTCGTGAGCGGCTTGATCATGCCGCGGCTCACGGGCCGCTCGTTCTTGAACCACGCGCCGAAGTAGTTGTAGAACGTGTTCACCTCGTCGGCCGCGATCTGCGCGTCGTCCTCGCTGCTCGCCACGTACGTGTGGCGCAGCAACATGATTTGCGGGCGCGGCACGTTGCTGAACTTCTCGCAAGCGGCGTTGAAGTGGCCGACGAGCTTCTCGACCTCTTCGTCGCCGAAATGCAGCGGCGTGACCTGCACGTTGCAACCGTTGGACACGGCGAATTCGTGGCTGTTCGGGTCGCGCGCGGCCACCCAGATCGGCGGATGCGGGCGCTGCAGCGGCAATGGCGACGACGTGGTCGAGGGGAATTTCCAGAATTCGCCTTCGTGCGCGTAATCGCCTTCCCATAGCTTTTTCACGGCCGGAATGAGTTCGCGCATGCGCTGGCCAGCGCCCCACGCGTCGAGCCCCGGCATCAGGCGTTCGTATTCGAACGAGTACGCGCCTCGCGCGATGCCCAGATCCAGACGGCCATTCGTGATGATGTCGGTCATCGCGGCTTCGCCGGCGAGCTTGATCGGATGCCAGAACGGTGCAATGACCGTGCCCGTGCCGAGCCTCACGTGCTTCGTCTTGTTGGCGAGGTCGACGAGGTTGAGGAACGGATTCGGCGCGATCGTGAAGTCCATGCCGTGGTGCTCGCCGGTCCAGACGGCGTGCATGCCGCCGCGATCGGCGATCTGGCACAGTTCGACCATTTCGTCATACAGCTGCTTTTGACTGGTCTGGTCGGAGACGCGCTCCATGTGAACGAAAAGCGAAAATCGCATGATGGAACCTTTCAGGAATGAAGCGGGCGGACTGTGCCGTTGCTATGGTCGCCGAAGTACATCCCGTAGCTCTTCAATTCGCTTTCCTTGCGGTAGCGTTGGAGCATGCTGGCGAGTGCGCCGTCCTGGAACGCTTGCGTTTGCACGTCTTCCAGGCTGACGAATTGGGCCGAAGCGTCGCCCGCGCCGGCGAGTTCGTCCGGTGCGCTACACAGGAACGAGATGTACTGGTAATGGGTTTCGGTATTGTTGTAGACCGAATAAATGAAGCTTGCCGATGCGTCGGGCTGGTACTTCGTGAAGATCTCGGCAAGCGCCTTGTCGGCGCCTTCCTTGCCGATCTCCTTCGAAGGCAGTCCCCATTTGCCGTCGGCGGTCTTCACGAGGAGCACCTTGTCCTCGCGCGCGATGATCGCGCTCACGATGACCTTCGGCCCCGCGATGACCTCCGCCGATACCTTGGCCGGCGTGAAATAACCGCCCCGGTAGTAGCCGAGGCCCGCGAATCCCGCGGAATGAAACGCCTCGACCCGGCCGACGATGAGCGCGTGGTCGCCCGCGTCGATCACGGCGTGCGTCGTGCAGTCGAACCAGGCGCTCACATCGCTGATGAGCGGGTTGCGCTTGGCGCTCAATTGCCAGTTCACGTTGGCGAAGCGATCGTCGCTTGGCCGCGCGAACGTGTTGGACAACTCTTTTTGGCCTTCCGCGAGGATGTTGATGGCGAAGTGGCCCGCGGTGGAAAACGTCTGGTAATTGCTCGACGTCTTCGCAATGCTCACCAGCAGCAGAGCGGGGTCGAGCGAAACGGACGAAAACGAATTGGCGGTGAAGCCGAGCGGCTTGCCGTCGTCCGTTGCGGTCGTCACGATCGTCACACCCGTCATGAACGCGCCGAACGCGTCGCGCAGCTCGCGCGTGTTGATCTTCGCGGCTTGCGGGTTAACTACCTGGCTCGTGTCTTGGCTCATTTCACACTTCCACTTCGTGGTTTTCGGCCTGCGGCTCCGTTTGCAACCAGGCCCGCAGCGCGCGATTGACTTCGTCAGGCGCAGTGAGGTTCACCATGTGGCGCTCGTTTTCGATCACCACGGCCGTGCCGTTGTGCGCGGCTTGCGCCATCTGCCTTGCCATCTCCGGCGTCGAGTTCGGATCGTCGGAGCCAGTCAGGACGAGGGCAGGGCAGCGAATCGTGTGCCAGCCGTCGGCATACACTTCGTCGCCACCCGCAAACGCCGTATAGGCCGCGGCATAGCCCGCAAGGTTCACCGACTTCAGCCACGACTCGACCTTTTGCGCCGCGACTTGCTGCGCTTCCCCGGCGTTGAACCAGCGCCGCAGCGGCGTATCCACGTCGATGGTGCCCGAGCGCAGCTCGGCGGCACGCTGCAGCACGGCTTCGCGCGCCTGCCCGGTGCGCCGGTACACACCGTTCAGGACTGCCACACGCTTGACCCGATCGGGGCGCGTGACCGCGACCCCGGCCGCGATCAGCGAACCCATCGAGTGTCCCGCCAGATTGACGGGGCCGACATTCAGCGCTTCGATGAAACGCGTCGCCCACTCAACGAACTGCGGCAAACCGGCGCCCGCCTCGAGCGCATCGCTTCGACCGTGGCCCGGCATGTCGACCGAGATCACACGGAATTCGGCCGAGAGGTCTTCGATCTGCGGATACCACGCGCTCGCCTGCATGCCCACGCCGTGAATCAGGACGAGTGGTTCGCCCGCGCCCTGCTCCAGATAGTGCGCGACGCGCTTATTTGACAGCTGCAGGGTTCTTGACGTCATTTCCGAGCTCTGCGAGGTCCTGGTAGCGATCGCCAATGCGGTGATGCGGACGGCCACCCGTTGCGGCGCCAATGGCGATGACGAGTTCGTCGGCGGCCGGTGCATCGGCAATCGAGAACTGGAGCGTGAGGTAGTGCGAGCGGCGGCCTTCGTCGTTCTTGTCCATCATCGGGATGAGCAGCGGCGCATTGGCCGGGCCGCGCGTGTTGTTGAACGCGAGATACGACTTCGCGCCCACAGCCGAGCGATAGGTATTGCCAAAGTGCAGCGTGTGGATGAGGGCGGACGCATGCTCCAGTTCGCCCGAAAGACCCACGATGGCGCTCTTGCCGAATGCTTCGACGGCTTCGCCCGAACCGGCCTCGTCGATGATGAGCTTCGTGAGGTGCTCGCTCAGTTGCGGCGCGAGTGCGCGAATCTCGGGCGAGAGATCTTCCACATAACCGCGGCCCGCCCACGGATTCTTGATCACTGCGACTGCGCCGATCATCTTCAGCGGCTTCGCTGCGGCCTTGTCGCCGTCTACGAAAACGTTCTCGACATGGAGGATGGATTTGCGAATCAGGCTCATGGCAACTTCCTTCGTACGTTGATTGTGTGAAGCATTGTGGTATACCATGTTACGGCATGCCATGAGTGTTAACCCGATGGCTCACGGTGAGCCGCGTCTGCCAAGGGATTGCCGCTTTTTCTGGATGAATCCGACGATGAAAAACGAGGAGGAGAGATGACTGCATACTGGATCGCCCATGTCACCGTGCTGGATCCCGTGAAATACAAGGACTACACGGACATCGCACCGCTGGCGTTCAAGAAGTTCGGCGCCGTCTTTCTCGCGCGGGGAGGCGCAGCGCAGGTGCTGGAAGGCGAGTCGTTCGCGCGACACGTCGTGATCCAGTTCGCCGACATGCAAACGGCGCTCGACTGCTACCGCTCGCCGGAATATCAGGCGGCCAAGGCGAAGCGCGATGGGCATTGCGTGGCGCAGGTCACGATCGTCGAGGGGCTGACGGGCTGACCAGGCCGTGCGGCTGGTCGTAAAAGCGGGGCGAAAGCGCAGGCAGAAGGAAAGCTGGACGTCAGTTGCGTCATAATATGGCATTCCATGTCCGCGCCCTTGTGCGCGGGCTTTCGTCCATCTCCTGTTGCCGCCTATGCAAGACCTCAAAATCGATCGCAATGCCAAGACCCTGCGTGAGCTCACGCTCGACAAACTGCGCGGCGCGATAGTCCAGGGGTATTTCCGGCCGGGCACGCGGCTCGTCGAACGCACGCTGTGCGACGAGCTTGGCGTGAGCCGCACGGTGGTGCGCGAGGTCCTCCGCCATCTCGAGACCGAAGGGCTGGTCGAGATCGTCGCGCGCCAGGGGCCGATCGTGGCGCGGCTCGATCCCGCGCAAGTGGGCGAGATCTACGAGTTGCGCGGGCTGCTCGAAGCCAACGCCGCCCGGGCCTGCGCCGAGAACGCCACGCCCGAAGTCGTGCAGCAGCTGCGCGCGGTCCGCGCGATCATCGAGGACGCGTTCGAAAAGCGCGATCTGCCGCGCGTGGTGGAGCACACCGAGCGCTTCTATGAAACGCTGTTCGAAGCCGCCAACAAGCAGGTGTCGCTCACGGTCGTCAAGACGCTCAACGCGCGCATCAACCGCTTGCGCGCCTTGACCATCGCGATGCCGGGGCGCGGCGGCGACTCCAACCGCGAGATGAACCTGCTGCTCGACGCGATCGAGCGGCGCGACGGCGAAGCGGCCTCGGCGGCGTCGATCGCGCATATCAAGCGGGTCTCCGAACTGGCGCTCTCGGCGCTCGCCCAGCAGAACGAGGGGCTCGGCGACGCCTGACGCCTTAGCTAGCTTGCCAGTCTAAAAAGGCCGCCGGCACACGCCGGCGGCCTTTTCTTTTGTCTGTTCATTCAGGTCGATCGGGCGCCGCCTAAACCATGCCAGCGCGCCCGCGGGTGATCTCATGGTATTCCATAATACGCAATGCATTGTTGTGGGCCATAAGATGGCATACCATAATCTCATCGAACACGATCTCCGGCGACTTTCCGCATCGCCCGAATCGTCGGATGGAGCCTGAATTCCATGAAGTCTGATTTCGCCCCAGAACGTGCCGTCTCGCGCGCTCAGCGCGGTCAAACCGCGGGCACCTGCTACAGCGTGTACGGGCCGCAATCGAGCGCTGCGTGCGAAACCGTGGTGCTGATCCATGGCGTGGGCATGAACCAGAGCGTGTGGGCGCCGCAGATCGATGCGTTGTCCGAATCGTTTCGTGTCGTCGCCTACGACATGCTGGGTCACGGCGAGAGCGCGCTGCCGAGCGCCCAGCCCACGCTCGACGAATACGCGGCGCAGCTCGAGTCGCTGCTCGACGCCATCCAGGTCGAGCGCGCACATGTGGTGGGGCATTCGATGGGCGCGCTCGTCGCGCTCGAATTCGCGCTGCTCAATGCGCCGCGCACGTTGAGCGTGGTCGCGCTGAACGCGGTCTACGACCGCACGCCGGCGCAGCGCGAAGCGGTGATGACGCGCGCAGCCAGTCTCGGCGACGCGCCTGCCGCGAGCGGCGTGGACGCGACGCTTTCGCGCTGGTTCGGCGACCCGATTCCGGGGCATCTGACCCAGGCGGCGCAGGCGGTGCGTGCGCTGCTGCTTGCCGTCGATCCCGTGGGCTACGCGCGCACCTACCGTCTTTTCGCATCTTCCGACGCCGCGCACGTGGGGCGTCTCGCGAATCTGGAGGTGCCCGCGCTCTTCCTCACTGGCGAGTGCGATCCGAATTCGAGCGGGCAGATGTCGCACGCGATGGCGGCTGTCGCGCCCCGCGCCCGCGCGGAAGTCATTGCGAACGCGCGCCACATGATGAACGTCACCGACCCGGAACGCGTCAACGCAAGCCTGCTCGCGTTCCTGGCCGTTGCGTCGGCAACGCATGCGGCCAATACCGCCGCAAACACAGGAGAACGCCATGGCTGAGCTGATGACTGCCCACCCCGCGCAACCGGCTTTCGATATCGCCGAATTTCGCCGCGCGCTGGGCGCGTTCGTGACGGGCGTGACCGTCGTCACGACGATCCAGCCCGACGGGTCGCCGCGCGGCTTCACGGCCAACTCGTTCACCTCGGTGTCGCTCGACCCGCCGCTCATTCTGGTGTGCATCGCGAAGACGGCGTCGAGCTATGCGGGGTTCTCGCAAACGCGCCGCTTCGCCGTGAGCGTGCTCGCCGAAGACCAGCAGCCGGTTTCGGGCGTGTTCGCTTCAAAGGCCGCGGACAAGTTTGCGCAAGTGCCCTGGAGCACGCGCAAAACCGGTGCGCCCGTGATGGACGGCGCGGCGGCGAGCTTCGACTGCACGACGCACGGAGTCGTGGACGCGGGCGACCACATCATCCTGATCGGCCGCGTGGTGGACTTCGTGCAAACGAGTTCGACGCCGCTTGGCTACTGCCGCGGCGCGTACGTGAACTTCAGCCTCTCGCAGGACGCGCTGGCCGCAGCCGGTGTGCGCGCGAAAGTGGGCGCGATTCTCGAGCACCGCGACGGTCTCGTGCTCATCGACACGCCCGATGGCGTCGCGTTGCCAACGGGCGTCAAGCTCGAACCGGCAAGCGACGCGGGGAGCCTGCGCGGCGTGCTCGCGAAACTCGGCCTGCGCGCGCATCTCGACTTTCTGTTCGCCGTGTTCGAAGACGGCAGCGGCAAAGGGCCGGGCGAGCACATCTATTACCGCGGCCGCGTGATCCACAACGGCTCGCCCTGGCTCGACAGCAGCATCCGCATCGTGCCGCTCTCGCAGATCCCCTGGGACGAAGTGAGCGACGATGCCGTGCGCTCGATGCTCGAACGCTACGTGCGCGAACGCAAGCAGGACGCGTTCGGCATTTACGTGGGCGACAGCGAAGCCGGCACGGTGCAGCCGCTCGCCCTCGCGCATTGACAGCACGAAACAGAAGACAACCATGAAGAAGCCGGCGCGTCTTCCCGCAGCCGGCCTGACGAAGCGACAACCCACCGTATCCCCGGAGATAGCCATGAGCAGCAGAAGCACCTCGTTTATCGCGCCGATGTTCGTTGCGTGCGCAGCGACACTCGCAGCAGCACCCGCACTGGCCGCGGACCCCATCGTCTTCACGAGCTGGGGCGGCACCACGCAATCGTCGCAACAGAAGGACTGGGCGCAGCCGTTCACGCAGGCGAGCGGCATCACCGTGCTGATGGACGGCCCGACCGACTACGGCAAGCTCAAGGCGATGGTCGACAGCGGCAACGTGAGCTGGGACGTCGTGGATGTGGAGGGCGACTTCGCCTATGCCGCGCAGAAGGCCGGGCTGATCGAGCCGATCGACTATTCGGTGGTGAAGAAGGACGAGCTGGACCCGCGCTTCGCGTCGCCGGGCGCAGTGGGCAGCTTCTACTACTCGTTCGTGCTCGGCTACAACAAGGCGAAGTACACGGGCGCACAGCCGCAAACGTGGGCGGATCTCTTCGACACCAAACGCTTCCCCGGCAAGCGCACGTTCTACAAGTGGTCGGCGCCGGGCGTGCTCGAAATCGCGCTGCTCGCCGACGGCGTGCCGCCGAACAAGCTCTATCCGCTCGACCTCGACCGCGCGTTCAAGAAGCTCGACACGATCAAGAGCGACATCGTGTGGTGGAGCGGCGGCGCGCAGTCGCAGCAGCTGCTCGCTTCGGGCGAGGCGCCGATCGGCATGTTCTGGAACGGCCGCCTGCACGCGCTCGCGCAAACCGGCGTGCCCGTCGGCATTTCGTGGAATGAGAACCTCACCGCCGCCGACATGCTCGTGATCCCGAAGGGCGCGAAGCACCGCGACGCGGCGATGAAGTATCTCGCCGCAGCGACGAGCCCGCAGGCCCAGGCCAAATTCGCGGCCGATACGGGTTACGCGCCGATCAACGTGAAGTCGGCCGCGCTGATGT
This sequence comes from Paraburkholderia sp. CNPSo 3076, assembly GCF_026343935.1. Classification (NCBI taxonomy): domain Bacteria; kingdom Pseudomonadati; phylum Pseudomonadota; class Betaproteobacteria; order Burkholderiales; family Burkholderiaceae; genus Paraburkholderia; species Paraburkholderia sp. CNPSo 3076. Next base: position 223,929 of record NZ_JAPMAL010000006.1, read on the forward strand.
CGCCGGCCATGGCGAAGACGCTGCCCGATCAATACAAGGCATCGCAGATCAATCTCGACATGAAGTACTGGGCCGAGAACCGCGATGCGATTGCGAAGCGCTGGTACGCGTGGCAATCGAAGTAAGCCAGACCCGACGTCGCTGACCGGTTCAAAAGGAAACATCATGCCCAACGTATTGAGTACCGTCGCACAACCAGCCGCGGCGGCCACGCGCAAACGGCGCGACTGGCGCAGCATGCGGCTGCTGGCGCCCGCCATGCTGCTGCTCGTGATCTTCTTCCTGCTGCCGGTACTCTCGCTGCTGCTGCGCAGCGTGCTGGAGCCGACACCTGGCCTGCACAACTACCAGCAGCTGCTCGGCTCGACCACGTATTTGCGCGTGTTCGGCAATACGTTTCTCGTGGCGACGGTCGTGACGCTCGTCACGCTGCTCGTGGGCTTTCCGATGGCGTGGCTGCTCGCCATCGCGCCGCGCAAGGTCAGCGCCGTGTTCTTCGCGATCCTGCTGCTGTCGATGTGGACCAACCTGCTCGCACGAACCTTCGCGTGGATGGTGTTGCTGCAGGAAACGGGACCGATCAACCGCATGTTGATGGCGATCGGCGCGATCCATGAGCCGCTCTCGCTCGTCAACAACCTCACTGGCGTGACGATCGGCATGACTTACATCATGCTGCCGTTTCTCGTGATGCCGTTGCACGCCACGCTGCGCAGCATCGACCCTTCGACGCTGCGCGCCGCCGCCGTGTGTGGTGCGAGCCGCTGGCAGGCCTTCTGGCGCATTCTCGTGCCGCTCGCCATGCCGGGCGTCGCCTCGGGCGCGCTCATGGTGTTCGTGATGGCGCTGGGCTACTTCGTCACGCCCGCGCTGCTGGGCGGCCCCTCGTACATGATGCTCGCGGAACTGATTGCACAGCTCGTACAGGAACTCTTGAACTGGGGCCTCGCCGGCGCCGCCGCCTTCGTGCTGCTCGCCGTGACGCTCTCGCTCTACGCGCTGCAACTGCGCTTCACGCGCCATGCACGCGCAAGTCTCGGAGGGCGCTGACATGTTGCTCGATTTCGATCGTCTGGGCGCGCTGCGCTGGATGTTGCTGGCCGTGGGCGGCGCCGTCGCGCTCTTTCTCCTGCTGCCGATTGTCTTTATCGTCGCGCTCTCGTTCGGCGACTCGCAGTGGCTCATTTTTCCGCCGCCGGGCTGGACGCTCGAGTGGTACCGGCAGCTCTTCACCGATCCGGGCTGGATCGACTCGCTGCTCACGAGCGCGAAGCTCGCCGTGATCGTCACGGTGCTGTCCGTCTCAATCGGCTTTCTCGCTTCGCTTGCGCTCGTACGCGGCAAGTTTCGCGGGCGCAGCGCGGTGCAGGCCTTCTTCATCACGCCGATGGTGCTGCCGGTCGTGGTGCTCGCCGTCGCGCTCTATGCGTTCGTTCTGCGCATCGGCATGAACGGCACGATGTCGGGCTTCGTGATCGGCCACCTGATCATCGCCTTGCCGTTCTCGATCATCTCGATCAGCAATTCGCTCGTGAGCTTCGACACGTCGCTGGAAGACGCGGCGCTCATTTGCGGCGCCTCGCCGTTCATGGTGAAGCTGAAGGTGACGTTGCCGGCCATCCGGCTCGGTCTCTACGCCGCGGCGATCTTTTCGTTCCTCGCTTCGTGGGACGAGGTGGTCGTGTCCATCTTCATGTCGAGCCCGACGCTGCAGACGCTGCCCGTGCGGATCTGGTCCACGCTGCGCCAGGATCTCACGCCTGTCGTTGCCGCGGCGTCTTCGCTGCTCGTCGCGTTGACAACGTTATTGATGCTGGCGGGCGCCGTAGTGCGCCGCGGCCGCTAATCGAGGTAAACAAGCCATGACTGCATTCCTGCAAATCCAGCGCCTGCGCAAGACCTACGACGACGTCGTCGCCATCGATCAGGTGTCGCTCGATGTGCGCAAGGGCGAATTCATGACCTTCCTCGGACCGTCGGGGTCGGGCAAGAGCACGACGCTCTATATCGTCGCGGGCTTCCAGGAGCCGACGGACGGGCGCGTGCTGCTCGACGGCAAGCCGCTGCTGGCGGTAGCGCCTAACAAGCGCAACATCGGCATGGTGTTTCAGCGCTATACGCTCTTTCCGCATCTCACGGTGGGCGAGAACGTAGCGTTTCCGCTGCGCGTACGCCGCCGCCCTGAAGCCGAAGTCAAGGCGAAAGTGGAGAAGATGCTCAAGCTCGTGCATCTGTCCGAGTGCCGCGACCGCATGCCCGCGCAGCTCTCGGGCGGGCAACAGCAACGCGTGGCGATTGCGCGCGCGCTGGCCTACGATCCGCCCGTGTTGCTGATGGACGAACCGCTCTCCGCGCTCGACAAGAAGCTGCGCGAGGAAATCCAGCTCGAATTGCGCCGCATTCACCAGGAAACGGGCGTGACGATTCTCTATGTCACGCACGACCAGGAGGAAGCGCTGCGCCTTTCCGACCGCATCGCCGTGTTCAACAAAGGCCGCATCGAGCAGGTCGGCACGGGCGAGGAGCTTTACGCGAACCCGGCTTCGCGCTTTGTCGCGAGCTTCATCGGCAATTCGAATTTTCTGCCCGTGAAGGTGACGAAGAATAGCGAAGGCCGCATGAACGGCGTGTTCCCCAACGGCCATGAGATCGCGTCGGACGCCTTCAATCCGGCACTCAGCGCCGGCGACGACGGCACGCTGATGATCCGCCCGGAGCAGATGCGTCTCAGCGCGCTGCAGGGCGCAAACGGCACGACGGGTTTGCCCGTGACCGTGCGCGACGTCACCTATCTCGGCGACGCCATGCACTACGCGGTGGCCACGCCGTGGCAGCAGGAGATCTCGATCCGCATGCCGGTGGCGCATCGCCACGATGGCGGCATCATGATCGGCACGCAGGCGCTCGTCGACTGGGACGTGCGCGACGTGCGCCTGTTCGCGCAAGCTTGACGGCGGCTGTCATGAATGACGCACTGCCATCGCTGCGGGTCGAACGCCCCACGGCCACGTTGCGGGAACTCGCACTCGAAAAAATGCGCACGGCCATTCTGGAGGCGCATTTTCATCCAGGCGAGCGGCTGGTCGAGCGCTCGCTGTGCGAGATTCTCGGCGTGAGCCGCACCGTGGTGCGAGAGGTTTTGCGGCATCTGGAAACGGAGGGTCTGGTCGACTCAATTCCGAACCAGGGGCCGATCGTCGCCGTGCTCGACTTCGAGACGGCGGCAGAGATCTACGAAATACGCGCGCTGCTCGAAGGCGAAGCCGCCATGGCGTGCGCGCAGCATGCCGACGAGCGCACCGTCGCGGATCTCGCTGCCTTCATCGATCGGATTCAGGCGGCCTTCGAAGCGCAGGACCATCCGGCCGTGAGGGCGCTCACGACGGCCTTCTACGAGCGCATGTTCGTTGCCGGTCAAAAGCGCGTGGCCTGGGAAATCGTGCAGTCGTTGACGGCGCGTATCAACCGCTTGAGAGCGCTGACGATCGCTTCCGACGACCGCGGCCGCCAGGCCGTCGATGAAATGCACCGGATCCTCCGCGCCATTCAGGCCGGAAACGCGGCCGCTGCACGCGCAGCCGCGATCGCGCATGTGGACAGAGTGGCCGAGATCGCCCGCAATCTGCTGGCGGAAGGGCACGAGCATGCGTCGTGGCGTCAGGCGGGATAGCAGCGCCTGGCGGTACTGATTGTTAGCGCGCTCTGCCGGAGCGATTTGCTTCTGGCGGAGCGCGGCATCAACCCGAATTTTTTGCATCGAAGGAAAGTCACGTGGAATTGAAGACCCTGTTGAAGGACGCGGCGCTGTTGCGCCATCAAGCTTATATCGACGGGCAATGGTGCCCCGCGGACTCGGGCGCGAGTTTCGACGTGTTCGACCCGGCAACGGGCGCGCCGCTCGGCAGCGTTCCTTTGATGGGAGAGGCCGAAACGGCGCGGGCCATCGAGGCGGCCGATGCCGCGTGGCCAGCATGGCGAGCGCGCACGGCAAAGGAGCGGGCGTTCGTGATGCGCCGCTGGTACGAACTGATGATCGAGCACGCCGATGACCTCGCGCTGATCCTGACCGCGGAACAGGGCAAGCCGCTCGCGGAAGCGAAAGGCGAAATTGCCTACGGCGCGTCGTTCATCGAATGGTTCGCCGAGGAAGGCAAGCGTGTGGCGGGCGACACGCTCGCCACGCCTGCGTCGGACAAGCGGCTCGTGGTCATCAAGGAGCCGATCGGGGTTTGCGCCGCCATCACGCCGTGGAATTTCCCCACGGCCATGATCACCCGCAAGGTGGGCCCGGCGCTCGCGGCAGGCTGCCCGATCGTCGTGAAGCCCGCGGAAGCCACGCCGTTCTCCGCACTGGCGCTCGCGGTGCTGGCGGAGCGCGCCGGCGTGCCCCGGGGCGTGCTCAACATCGTCACCGGTGACCCCAAGGCGATTGGCGGCGCGATGACCAGCAGTCCTGTGGTTCGCAAGCTGTCGTTTACCGGTTCGACGGGGGTGGGGCGATTGCTGATGGCGCAAAGCGCGCCCACGGTGAAAAAGGTGACGCTCGAACTCGGCGGCAACGCGCCCTTCATCGTGTTTGACGACGCCGATCTCGACGCCGCGGTGGAAGGCGCCATCGCCTCGAAGTACCGCAACAACGGGCAAACGTGCGTCTGCACGAATCGCTTCTACGTGCACGAGCGGGTTTATGACGCGTTCGCCGCGAAGCTGGCGACGGCCGTGAAGGGGCTGAAGGTCGGCCATGGCACGGAGGGCGGCGTCACGCTGGGACCGCTCATCGACGAGGCGGCGGTCAGGAAGGTCGAAGCGCATATCGCCGATGCGGTGGGTAAAGGCGCGACGCTCGCCACGGGCGGAACGCGTCACGCGCTCGGCCACGGCTTTTTCGAGCCCACGGTGCTGACCGGCGTCACCGCGCAAATGGATGTCGCGAGAGAGGAGACGTTCGGCCCGCTCGCGCCGCTGTTCCGTTTCTCGAGCGACGAAGAAGTCGTGAAATTCGCTAACGACACGGAGTTCGGACTCGCCGCCTACTTCTACAGCCGCGATATCGGCCGCATCTGGCGCGTGGCCGAGCAACTCGAATACGGCATGGTGGGCATCAATACCGGATTGATCTCGAACGAGGTGGCGCCGTTTGGCGGCGTGAAGCAATCGGGCCTGGGCAGGGAAGGGTCGCACTACGGCATTGATGACTATCTCGTCATCAAGTACCTGTGCATGGCGGTTTGATCGCCAGATTCACTAAAAAAGGGGCGGCGTCGCTCGGAAGATAAAGTCTCAAGGCTGAAAGTGAAAAGCGGAGACCGGATTCGCAATCCGGTCTCCGCTTTTTTACCGCTTCAATCGTGCGCGTGGCGTCTTATGCCGCTGCCGTTCCGCTCGTCGCGGCAATCGCCCACTGCGGCGCATCCTGCAACGCTACGGGGCGCAGGAAGCGCTCGATCGCCGCATAGCCGACCGAGGTGGTTTGCGGCTGCGTCGAAGCGGGCCACGGGCCGCCGTGCTGCTGCGCATCGCACACGGCGACGCCCGTTGGCACGCCGCCAAACAGCACACGACCTGCGATACGTTGCGCAGCAACGGCGAGCGCGCGATTGGCCGGCGTATCGGCTTGCGCGCCCCACAGCGTGACCGTGAGCGAACCTTCCACCGCAGCGAGCACGTCGAGCGTCTGCGCTTCGTCACGCACCTTCACGATCAGCGCAGCCGGGCCGAACATTTCTTCGTGCAGCGCCGCGTTGGCGATGAACGTCTGCGCATCGGTTTCGAACAGGCGCGGCGCGGGCGCTGCGGCTTCTTCGTCGTGTGCCGGTGCGGCGAGACGCACGCGCACACCCGCCTGGCTCGCGATATGCGCGGCGGCGCTTTCGAAACCGCGGCGCATGGCGGCCGTGAGCATGGCATGCGGCTTTTGCGTGGACAACGCTTGCGCCAGCGCCGCTACGAAGCGCTCGCCATTTTCATCGTCGCGCACGACGATCAACCCCGGGCTCGTGCAGAACTGGCCGCAACCCATCGCGATCGAGGCGGCGAGCGTGGCGGCGGGCGTCTCGACGCCTTCCGCGAGCGCTTGCGGCAGCACGACGAGCGGATTGATCGAGCCGAGTTCGCCATAAAACGGAATCGGCCGACGACGCGCATTGGCCGCGCGCCACAGGGCCACGCCGCCCTGATACGAACCCGTGAACGCCACCGCCGCGACATCGGCATGACCGACGAGATGCACGGCCGCCTCGCGCGAAGCCTGATCGACGAACGCGATCACGCCTTCGGGCAAGCCCTGTTCGCGCAGCACACGCGCGGCGAGCGCATGCACGCGGCGCGACAGTTCGGGATGGCCCGAGTGCGGCTTGACGATCACCGTGCAACCCGCTGCGAGTGCCGAGGCCGTATCGCCGCCGAGCACCGAGAACGCAAACGGGAAATTGCTCGCCGAGAACATCGCCACCGGCCCCAGCGGCAATTGCACGCGCGTGAGGTGCGGGCGGCCTGCGGGCGGCGCGCCGGGCACGGCTGCGTCGTCGACCTGGCGATTGGCAATACCCGCTTCCACGCGCTCGGCAAAGCCGCGCAGCTGAAACGCGGTGCGCGCGAGCTCGCCATTCAAACGTGCGGCGCCAAGCGACGTTTCTTCGTCGGCGATGGCGACGAGCTGCGCGGCGTCGCGCTCGAGCGCGTCGGCGAGGCCGCGCAGCAGGGCGCTGCGCACGGCACGCGAAGCCGCGCCGTAAAGGGCCTGTGCTGCGTGTGCGAGCGCGGCGGCTTCGTCGATACGCGCGAACGTCACGTTGTTTTCTGTCTGCATTACGAATTCACTCCAGATTAAAAAAGACCGCGCTCGGCGAGATTGGTATAGAGGGCGCGCACGCCGAACGTCCACGGTTCGATTTCGGTGCAAAGGCGCACGGTGTTGACGATCGCGCCAAGCGGCGGCGCGCTGATCGTGACCCGGTCGCCGAGATGATGCGTGAAGCCGCCGCCGGGCGCGTCGCGGTCCTTGATCGGCGAGAACATCGTGCCGAGGAACAGCATGAATCCATCCGGATACTGATGGTGGCGGCCCCATGCCTGCGAAACGAGATCGAGCGGGTCGCGGCTGATTTCCCGCATGTGGCTCACGCCTTCGAGCAGGAAGTTGTCGTCCGTGCCTTCCACGCGCAGCGAGACGCTGGTGGCGCGAACCGTATCGAGCGTGAAGGCTTCGTCGAATAAACGAATGAACGGGCCGATCGCGCACGAGCCGTTGTTGTCCTTGCATTTGCCGAGCAGCAGGGCGGAGCGGCCTTCGATATCGCGCAGGTTGACGTCGTTGCCGAGCGTCGCCCCGACCACCTCGCCGCGGCTGTTGACCGCGAGAACGATCTCGGGCTCGGGGTTATTCCACGCAGAGGCGGGATGCAGGCCGATATCGGCGCCGAAACCCACCGCGGACATCGGCTGGGACTTCGAGAACACCTCGGCGTCCGGACCGATGCCGACTTCCATGTATTGCGACCACGCACCACGGCGCTGAAGTTCTTCCTTCAGTTTGGTCGCGGCCTCGGACCCGGGCTTGATTGTCGAAAGATCGGTGCCGATCAGCTTCGTGATTTCGGTGCGCACGTCCTGGGCTTTGGCGGGATCACCGCCGGCCTGTTCTTCGATCACGCGTTCGAGAAGACTCACCGCGAACGTCACGCCGCAGGCCTTGATCGCCTGCAGGTCACAGGGCGCGAGCAGCCAGGGGCGATCCGCGGGGCGATCGCCCGCGAAGCTGTGTTCGAGCAGCGCCTCGGCCGTGCCGAGCGGCTCGCCGGGCGTATGTCGCACGACATCGAGCAGATCGTCGTAGTCGAACAAGTCGGCCGTGGTGGGGGCCACCTCGGAAATATCGAAGACCATGCCGCCGCGCACGACGACGACGCAGGGTCCGTCACCCTCCGGGGTGGGCCGCCAGACGCGGCCGACGAGCAGCGCGCTATCGAGATCGTACGGAAGATAAGCGGATGTTGAGGACATGGCAGGCATTCCGGAGTGAGCGTGGCGACACGCATCGTAGGGCGGATGCGCGTGCGCGTCCAAAGGAACGCCTCTTTGTCCAACAGGCTGGACGATCGCGCGGCCCGGTCAAACTGACCGGGCCGCGGCTCGTATTGCGGGTTAGAAGAGGTGCTTGATACCGGCCGACACCGCCACCTGATTCGACGTGGTCGAGGGCGAGAGATAGCCGATGTCCGCGACCGCCTGGCGGCCCCACGAGTCGACGCCGCTTGCATGCTGGTACGCAGCCGTTGTGTACAGTTCGGTGGCTTTCGAGAGCGAGTAGCCGGCGCCCAGATTCCACTGCTCATAGCGCGCGCCGCCCGTCCCGTTCAGGTTGCCGCCGTTCGTGTAATCGAACGAGGTGCCTACGCGCAGGAACGGCGTGACCTGGTAACGCACGCTCGCCCCCACCGTATTGAACGAGGCCGTGCCGTGGTAGTTCTGCGTGTTCAGCGAGGCAGTGGCGCCGAGGCCGCGATATTGCGTATTGGACCAGGCGAGGCCCAGGATGGCCGACCCGATCGTCCAGGTCGAGGCCACGGCGACCGTCTGCTGCGTGCGGGCGGAGGCGAATCCCGAGATGGACGGGTTCGATGCCGGCGTCGTGGCGGACCCGGCGGAGCCGAGATTGTTGCCGGTCGCGCTCGCATTCGCATTGGTGCCATAGAGCGAAGTGTTCGGATTGCGCGCGTTGATGACGGACGCCGCGACCGCAACGCTCGGCCCGGTATAGCTCACGCCCGCGGACCAGTACTGGTTCTGCGTGAAGTTGCCGGCTATCCCGCCCAGGCTGTAGAGCGCGCCGAATCGGAACCCTCTAAAGGAGTCCGAACTGTACTTGATCGCGTTGTTGATGCGGTGCGTGAAATTCAGGTTGTCATAGTCGGCCGGATGGATCGCGAGGTTGCCGAAGTACCAGGCATAGAGCAGCGGCGACACATAATCCACCGCGGCGTCGGACTGGCGCCCGAGCGAGGCAGTGCCGTAATTGGGTGCGGTGACCCCGATCCAGGCCTGACGGCCGAACAGGGTGCCGCCCTGGCCGAGCGTGCCGTTGCTGACGCTGAAGCCGCTTTCGAGCACGAACAGCGTCTTCACGCTGCCGCCCAGATCTTCGGTGCCTTTCAGGCCCCAGCGGCTCGAACTCGGGCCCGAGGTGCCGCTGTCGAACTGGGCGACCTGGCCGCCACCGGTGGGCTTGCCACCGGCAGGCGTTGCCGCCGTCTGAACGTTGTTCGTGTAGGTCACGTTGCCCGTGACGATACCGTAGAGCGTCACGCTGCTTTGGGCATAGGATGCGACGGGGGACAGTGCAATGGTAGTCAGCGCGAGAAGTGTTTTTTTCATGGTTGTGGGCTTATTCAAGCCGTGGTCAAGGCAAATGCATTGGACACATCGAACGAGTTAATGCGGAAAATAATCGGGCAGGCGATAGCCCTGATAGGTCGGGTTGCGCAGGATTGCCGCACGGAATTCGTCCGAACGATAGGCCGCGACGATATCGGCCGTTTCCTGTGACTGACGGTTCGCCGATTTGACGACGACCTGATTCACATAAGGGGAGCGCATTTGTTCGAGCGCCAGTGCTTCGGTCAGACGGTGCCCGCTGGAAATGGCGAAGTTGCCCTGGATGGCCGCGAAATCGACGTCCTCGAGTGCGCGCGGCGCCTGTGCGGTTTCGAGCGGGACGATGCGAATGCCGGCGGGATTGGCAACCACGTCACGTTCGGTGACATCGACGGGATTGGGATTCTCGCGAATGCGGATCCAGCCGATCGCCTGGAGAATCTTGAGCGCACGTTCGAGGTTGACGGGGTCGTTCGGCACGGCGACCGTGGCGCCGGCCTTCACCTCGGAGAGCGAATGATGGCGGGTAGAGTAGAGCCCCATGGGGGGCGTCGGCACTTGTACGACGCCGACGAGGTCGGTGCCGTTCCGGTCGTTGTACGCCTTCAGATAGACGCTGTGCTGCATCACGTCGGCGGCGATTTCGCCGTGCCACACGGCCTGGTTCGCCTCGAGCCCGGTGCTGAAGTTCACGTACTGGATGGTGTAGCCTTTGCGCTTGAGCTGCGGCTCGACGCCTTCGCGGAATTCGTCGGCGTACGGTCCGGGCACAAAGCCGACTCGCAACACGTGCGCGGCGTTATCGGCAGCGTAGACCACCGGCGATTGCAGCGCAAACAGCGCGATAATGGAGAATAATATTTGGATAACTAATCGATATCGCATGATGAGTGACTTCGTGATTTGGAAAGGCCGATTATGGTTGGGGCTTTCGTGGGCGGCCAATATTAAATCGAGATTTACATATCGGCTGCCCGCATGGATCACGAAGCCGCGTGGTTATCTTTAGCGGGAATTAGAAGCGCAGGATTTGATGGTTTTCACGCTGCCGCGGGGCTTATAACATCGGCTTCTTTCTAATCTATTGCCGAGGCAGCCACGCATGAATGCACGCCGCAACTTCATTCGAATCTCAGCCGGAGCCGCTGCGCTCGCCGCCTTGCCGGTGCTCAGCGCGTTGCCCGCGCGCGCGGCCAACGCATCGCGTACGCTGCGCGTAGGCAATCAGAAGGGTTATCTGAGCCTGCTGAAAGGACGCGGCACGCTGGAGAAACGGCTTGCTCCCCTCGGTGTCGCGGTCACGTGGACGGAGTTCGATGCAGGCCCGGTGCAACTCGAAGCCCTCAACGTCGGCTCGATCGACTTTGGCGACGTGGGCGAGGCGCCGCCCATCTTCGCGCAGGCGGCCGGCGCGCCGCTCGCCTATGTCGCGGCCACGGTGCCGCGGCCGCAGGCGGAAGCCGTGCTCGTGCCGCACGCCTCGGCCATCCGCAGCGTTGCGGATCTCAAGGGAAAGACCATCGCGCTCAATCGCGGCAGCAACGTCCATTATTTCCTCGTGAAGCTGCTGCAGGCGCACAACATTCAGTATGGCGATGTGAAAGTCGTGTTCCTCGCGCCCGCCGATGCGCGCGCGGCGTTCGAGCGCGGCGCCATCGACGCCTGGGTGATCTGGGATCCGTTCCTCGCCGCCGCGCAAAAGACACTCGACGCCCGCATTCTCGCCGATGCGAGCGGCGTGGTCGGCAACCGCGCCTACTATTTTTCGTCGCTCAGTTACGCGAAACAAAACCCGGATGTCATCAAGATCCTCATCGACGAATTGAGCCAGATCGATCAGTGGGGGCAGGCTAACCGGGCCGCGCTCGCCGCGCAGCTCGCACAGGTGTGGGGCCTGCCGAACGACGTGGTGAGCGAGGCGATCGGGCGCGTGCAATTCGGCACGGGTCCGATCACGAAAGCGATCCTCGCCGAGCAGCAGCAGATCGCCAATACCTTCTTCGACCTCAAGCTGATTCCGAAACGCGTGAACGTGCTCGAAGCCGCAGCGCCGGGAATCGTTTAGCGCGACGTGTTTTCATCAACCCCGGCCGCGACCGGCTCGCGCCGGAGTTTTCTCACAAGCCCAGCGCGCGCCGCGCCGCCATGGCGCGCAGCAAGCTGTTGGACGGCGCGTGAATGCGTGCGCACTGCACATTGCGGTGATGACGCTCGAGCGGATTGTGCCGCGCAATCCCGTGGTTGCCCGCGAGTTCGAGCGCGATATCCACGGCCTGAATGGCGTTGTCCACCACGTTGTGCTTGACGACGGCAGACAGCTCGGCGGGCGCGGTGCCTGTGTCGATCGCTTCGGCATGGGTGCGCAGCAGCCAGTCGTTGCTCGCCAACAGCATCTCGATGCGCCCCACGCTTTCCTGCACGATGGGAACGGTCGCGAGCGCGGCACCCCCTAGCGCAGCGGGCTTGCGCTCGGTGAGGAAGGCGAGCAGCCAGTCGCGCGCCGCTCGCGCCGCGCCGTCGTAGACCGTACCGACCAGGCTGAAGTACCACGCCGTGGCGTGCGGATCGCGCTGCACGCCGAGATGCGCCGGCCTCAGGCCGACCACATCGTCGACGGAAATCGCCACGTCCGTGAACACCACATCGTGGCTCGCACTCGCCCGCATGCCCAGCGGGTCCCACGTCTCCACGATGCGCACGCCCGCCGCCTCGCGGGGCACGAGAAAATGGCCGAGACGCGGCTCCGGTTCGTCCGTGCGGGCGAGCACGTTGATCCACGTAAGCAAGGGCGCGCCCGTCACATACAGTTTGTGTCCCGTGATGCGCCACGTGGCGCCTTCGCGGCGCGCGAGCGTGTCCGGCAGACCGCCATGCGAGGGCGAACCTAGCGCCGGCTCGACCTGGGCCGCGTTGACGAGCGCGCGACCTGCCACGCTCGCCCGCGTGAGGCGCTGCGCGAGCGCTGCGGGCCAGTTGCCCGTTTGCTCGCGCGCGTCGTGCACGATCATGGCGTGCTGGCTGTAGTGCATCGAGAGAATGAGCGCGACCGACGGATCGCCATAGGCGATCTCGGCCACGATTGCGCGCGCCAGCGCGAGCCCCGCGCCGAAGCCGCCGTCGCTGCGGGCGATGTTCGCGCGCAGCAGGCCCGCTTCGCGCAACGCGCGGAATTGCTCGAGCGGCGGGGTAGCATTGCGGTCATGCTCGTCGGCCACGGTGGCAAACGCGCGGCCGAGCCGAGCCGCGCGCTCGATCAACGCGGTGGCCTGATCCTCGTCGCGCGCGAGCGCGGCGTCCGGTGTGAATGCGTTCACGGTGCTCTCCCTGGGCGATCAGCGTTCACCGCCCGGCGCACGCGGGTCTTGCGTGGCGCCGTGGCGCACGAGGCGTCCGAAGAACGGGTGACCGGGGTCGTTGAATCCCGGTGTCGAAGGATGGCCGCTTGCCACGAGCGAGTCGACAAATGCTTCGTCATCCTCATCGAGGCGGTACTGCAGCGCGGGCAGATAGTCGCGCCATTGCGCTTCGGTGCGCGGCCCCGCGATCGCCGATGTGATATAGCGGCTATTGAGCACCCACGCCAGCGCGAACTGCGCGGCGCTGAGGTTTCGCCTCTGAGCATGCGCTTCCACGCGCCGCGCGAGTTCGATCGTTTCCGCACGCCATTCGGTCTCGCTCAGGCGACGGTCCTGCCGTCCCGCGCGCGTGTCGGCGCCGGGCTGCGCACCGGGCTCGTACTTGCCGGTCAGCACGCCGCGCGCGAGCGGGCTGTATGAGATCACGCCGAGTCCATAGTGCCAGGCGGCGCTCAACTGCTCCGCCTCGACCTGCCTGTTGGCAAGGTTGTAGAGCGGCTGGCTCGCTACGGGCCGCGGCACGCCCAGCAAATCAGCGACGCGGCTGAACTCGGCAATGCGCCAGGCGCGATGATTCGACAGCCCGTAGTGTCGCAGCTTGCCGGCCGCGATCAGGTCGCCCAGCGCGCGCACGGTTTCCTCGACCGGTGTGTGGTGGTCCTCGCGATGTAGATACGCGAGGTCCAGATAGTCGGTATTGAGCCGGGCGAGGCTCGCTTCGACCGCGCGGATCACATGCTTGCGCGACGCGCCGGCCGCGTTGATATCGCGGCTGCCGCTGCCGGGCGCGGAATCGAACGGATTGCCGACGGGGTTGCCAAACTTCGTGGCGAGCACCCAGCGGTCGCGTTGCCGGGCAATGTGCCGGCCCACCACGCGCTCCGATGCGCCCTGGTGGTAGACGTCGGCGGTATCGATCGAATTCACGCCTTGCTCCTGCGCGGCGCCGATGATGCGTTCGGCCGTGGCGTCGTCGGTTGGTCCGCCAAACATCATCGTGCCAAGCGTCAGCGTGGAGATTTTCAGGCCGCTATGGCCCAGTTGCCGGTAGTCCATGTAGTTTCCCTGGTTCATTCAAACAATGCGACGTGCGCGCGCTCATCGCGACAGCCAGACATCGGCAAAACTCGCGGCCGTGCCGTCGGGTGAAATGGAGTGGTTGTGCACGCGCTTCGAGGCGAGCGTCACCCACTGCGGCGCCACGAGATTCAGGTCCGGCAGATCGTGCTCCAGAATGCGCTGGATCTGCGCGAACTGCTGCTTGCGCTTCGTTTCATCGCTTTCTCGCGCGGCTTGCGCAAACAGGCTGTCGATTTGCGGGTTGCTGTAGTGCGAGCCGTTGGTGAAGGGCACGCCGGGGCGGAAGTTGTCGGTCGTATACAAACGCGCCACGCCCACCACCGGATCGAACAGATTGCTCATGCCATTCACGGTGAAGTCGAATTGCCGGTCGGTATAAACGCGCTTCAAATAGGCCGCCAGATCCTGGTTGCGGATCGTCACGGCGATGCCCACGCGGGCGAGCGCCGACTTGATGTACTCGCCCGTGCGCGCGGGCAGGTCGCCGATGGGCAGCGGGTCGAGCGTGAGCGCGAAGCGCGTGCCGTCCGTCTTGCGCGGATAACCGGCCTCGTCAAGTAGACGGTTCGCGCGCGCCACGTCGAACCGGTAGGGCGCAGGCGCCGCGTCGTAGTAGGGGTTCGAGGGCATCAGCGGGCTCGCGGTAGGCGTCGCGTAGCCGTAGTAGATCACCCTGCGGATGACTTCGCGATCGATCGCCGAGGCAATCGCCTGTCGCACCTTCAACGTCTTGAGCACCGGATTGTCGAGATTGAACTCGATCCGCGCCACGCCCGCCTGAAACTCGTAGCCGCGTGTGTCGATGCCGAGCTTCGGATTGGCCTTGAGGCGGTCGAGGTCGGCGAGCGGCACGGGCGTATCGCCGCCGAGATCGACCGAGCCGTCCTCGAACGCCACCGCGCGCGCAGCGGGGTCGGCGATGATCTTCACGATGATGCGATCCAGATACGGTTTGCCGGCGTTCCAGTAGTCGTCGTTGCGCGCATATTCGATGTAGCTGCCGCGCACCCACTTGACGAAGCGAAACGGGCCGGTGCCGATGGGCGCATTGTTGGCCGGATTGGCGAGCACGTCCTTGCCTTCGTAGAGGTGCTTCGGCAGGATCGGCGTTTCCGAAGCCGAGAACGCACGTATCAGCCATGGCGTGGGCTCGCTGAGCGTCAGCACGACCGTATAGGGGTCCGGCGTGGCGATCGCGGTGACGTTCGCGAAGGTGGTGCGCGCTCGCGGATGCACCCGGCGCAGCGTTTCGATCGACCATGCAACGTCGGCCGAAGTAAACGGCGCACCGTCGTGCCATTTCACGCCGTGCCGCAGATGAAACACGTAGCGGCGGCCGCCATCCTCGATCTCCCATGCGGTGGCGAGCAGCGGCTTGGGCTTCAAATCGAAGTCGTAGTCGAGCAAGCCTTCAATCACTTTCGGGCTGACCTTAAGGACATTCACGGCCGTCGTGGCGACATCCACGAGCGCCGTCGGCTCCGGCGTCACCACGAAATTGAGCGTGCCGCCGCGCGTTTGTGCGTGTGCGGCAACCTGTGCGGCCACGCTCGCCATGACGAGGAGCATCAGAACGACACAGCGTGGCGCCGTGCGCAGGAGGAGAGCAATCATCGGTTCGGCAACAGGCGATTGGAGAAAATGCGCGCTGGCAGGCAGCGCCCCTTGGGTTAACCAGCGAGCACGCTGCCACGCTCCGCGCGCCGCGCCAGCGCCGCCTCGAGCGGCGCCGGATCGACCCAGTGTGCGAAGTCGAAATCCGCCGCGATAAAGCCGTGCTCGAAGAGAAAGCGCTTGAAGTGCGCGAGCGCATCGAGTGCCCCGGCATCGAGTCCGATCGCGAGTTGCCGGGGCAGGCCGGCGCCATAGGCGCGTGTGACCCAGTGCTCGGCGCTGCGCACTTCGCGGGCCACATAGCGCGTGATTTCGCCGGGATGTGCGCCGGCCCACGCGGCCACGTCGAGCGTGCGCGCGAGCACACGTTCGACCAGGTCGGGACGCTCACGCAGGAGTTGCGCATCGACCGTGAGCGGGCGCGGCGTACCGTTGTTCGCGTGCGCCCGCCGGTCGGGATGCGCGCTGATTTCGACCAGCACGCGCGCGCCGAGCACGTTGGCGATGTCGAGGCCCGTCGCGCCCTTGACGAACACCACGTCGGCTTCGCCGCGCAGCAGGGCCGCGGTCTCGCGCGAGAATTCGTGGGCGCGCTGCGCATCTAGCCACTCAGCGAGCGCTGCGGATTCGTCGGGCTTTGCGTGGGCGAGGCCACGGGGTTCGTGCGGCAGATCCACGCTCTCGACGTCGGCTGGCGAGACGCCGATGGCCTCAAGCAGCGTATGCAAGCCACGCAGCGCAGTGGCGCGGTGAAAATCGACCACTCCGCCAGCGGTATTGATCGGCAATCCGAATCGACGCCCGGCGAGCGAGGCGCGCGTGGGCGTGAGGTGCGGATCGAGCGTGATGAGCGCCTGAAACTCATCGACCCAGCTCACGCCGATGAGCCGCGTTTCGCTGCCTTGCGCCCGCGCCCATAGCGCCGGAATGTTGCCGCCCTGACGAAACGACCACGGCTGCGTATGCGTGAAATGCGAGCGGCGGATGGCCGGGTCGTCGGCGTCCTGCAATGCCCTCACTTCGATGCCGTCGGCGGCGAATTCCTCCTGCAGCAATCCTTGCTGCGCGGCAATGCCAAATGGCGTCGGCGCAGGGCAACGGGTGTACCAGAGCAGCGTCATGAAGATTCCTCGGTCGCGAACAGGCGCATCGCGCAGAACCTCTGCGCGGGCGGCATGAAGCAATCGATTATCGTCAAGCGCCTGCGGCCAGGTCAAAGAACGAATCGTGAAATAGGTCCGCGCGCGGAGGTGATTTGCTTTGGCCGCAACCTCGTGCTGCCCGATTGCATGGACTGCGGGCCAATGCAGACAGGCGAATAACAAAATGCGAATTCGGTGGTTAGTCGCACGCTATGTGCTCCCTATACTTTTCCTTCTGGCAAAACGCCTTGTGGCCGCCCGGGAATCCAATCCATTCGCGGGCCTGACAAAAAGGAAAACTCCATGTCCGCTCTTCCCACTCAACTTCCGGTGCGCGCTCGCGCGGCCAGTTTGTCGTTGCAGGAGGCGCTCGCCGACTTGCCCGCGCTTGCGAATGAAATCGGCAACGACGCGGCCGCGCGCGAAGCGCGCCGCGAATTGCCTTTCGAGGGCTTCGACGCGTTCCGGCGCTCAGGGCTGGGACGCCTCAGGCTGCCGGTGGAGTGGGGCGGCCTGGGCGGCTCGCTCGTGGACGAATTCGATGTGATCGCGACGCTGGCCGCGGCCGACAGCAATCTCGCGCACGCGCTGCGGATTCATTACGACCAGACCGAAGCGCTGCTGCTTTCGGCTCCCACGCCGTTCAACGATTTGCAGATCCAGCGCGTGATCGACGGCGCCATTTTCGGGGGCGCCTCGACCGAGCTGGGTACGTCGCGTCCGGGCGAATACACCACGGCGCTCAGGCGCGACGGCGAGCATTACCGGCTCGACGGCCGCAAATACTATTCGACCGGCACGGCCTTTTCCGATTACGCGCGCTTGAGCGTGCTGAACGACGAGGGCCAGCCCGTGGTGGCCATCGTGCCGGTGCGGCGCGAAGGGCTCACGGTGCTCGACGACTGGGACGGCATGGGGCAGCGCATGACGGCGAGCGGCAGTCTCGTGTTCGAGAATCTGCTGGTGCGTGCGGACGAGATCACCGAACGCGGCCTGACGACACTCGCCGGCCGTCATGGCGGCGCGCTTCGGCAGCTCCACCTCGTGGCGGTGGCCGCGGGCATCGTTCGCAACGTGGTCGCGGATGCGAGGCGTTACGTGCTGGAGCACGGCCGCCCCGTACTGCACAGCACGGCGCCCTCCGCGCGCGAGGACGCCTTCATTCAGCAGGTCGTCGGCACGCTCTCCGCGCACAGTCATGCGATCGACGCGCTGGTGCGCGAGAACGCCCGCACGCTCGATCGATCGGCGCAGGCGATCCGCGCGGGTGCGCCGGACGCAGATCAGCTCGTGCTGGAAGGCGCGCTGGCGACGGCCCGCACGCAGCTCGTGGTGAGCAAGCTGGCGCTCGAAGCCGGCGAGCGCCTGTTCGAGGCCGGCGGCGCGTCGGCCACTTCGCGTGCGCACAATTTCGACCGGCACTGGCGCAACCTGCGCACGATCTTCAGTCACAACCCGCTGCTGCACAAAGCGCGTGTGGTGGGCGACTACGCCCTGAACGGCGTGACGACGCACCTCACCGAAGGCCGCGTATTTTGAAACCCATGATCCATGGAGAGTCCAGAAAATGAGCCGAACTACGTCGCGCCGCCTGCATTTGAACGTCAATATCCTGCATTCGGGCTTCGTGCCATCGGCGTGGCGTCTTGCCGATGCCGATCCGCTCGCGTTCGTCGACGTCGCGCACTATGTGCGGGTTGCGCAACTGGCCGAACGCGCGAAGTTCGACGCGGTCTTTCTCGCCGACAACGCGGCGATCATCGACCAGATCGACTTCCGTCCGATCACGGCGCTCGAGCCCACGGTGCTGCTGGCCAGCATTGCGGCGGCGACCACGCATATCGGCGTGATCGGCACGGCTTCGACGAGCTACAACGAGCCCTACAACATCGCGCGCCGCTTCGCCACGCTCGATCACGTCAGTCACGGCCGTGCGGGCTGGAATGTCGTGACGACGGCCGATTTGCCGTCGGCGCGTAATTTCGGCCACGACACGGTGCCCGATCACGCGCAGCGCTATGCGCGGGCTGCGGAGTTCACGGAACTCGTCAAGGCCCTCTGGGACAGCTGGGACGACGACGCCTTCATCGGCGACAAGGCGAGCGGCCGGTTCATCGACGCGACGAAGGTGCGGCCGGTCGCGCATGACGGACGCTTTTTCAGGGTGCAGGGGCCGCTGAATCTTCCGCGTGCGCCACAAGGTCATCCTGTGCTCGTGCAGGCGGGCGGATCGGGGGATGGCCGCGATCTCGCAGCGCGACACGCCGAGGCCGTGTTTTCCGCTTCGCAGTCGTTCGAGGAATCGGTGGCGTACCGGCGCGACCTCAATGCGCGCGCTTCGGCATACGGGCGCACGCAGGGCGTGCAGGTGCTCGCGGGCCTCACGACCATCGTCGGCGCGACCGAGGCTGAGGCGCTGCGGCGCCGCGACGAACTCGTCGAGCAGATTCCGTGGCGCTACAGTCTCACGCGCCTGGCCGGCACGCTGGGCCTGTCGCCCGATCAGCTCGACCTCGATGCGCGCCTGCCGGAGGACCTCGCGCTACCTAACGGCGGCAACGGCAATCACACGTTCTTTCAGGCCACGATCGCCGAGGCGCGGCGAGGCGGCCACACGGTTCGCGAGTTGATCCGCGCGCTCGCGGGCGGCGGCGGGCATCGCGTGATCGTCGGTACACCTGAGCAGATCGCCGACGATATCGAGCACTGGTTCAAGGGCGAGGCCGCCGACGGCTTCAACCTCATGCCCGACGCGCTGCCGGACGGGCTGGAGGCGTTCGTGAACGGCGTGGTGCCGATCCTGCAACGGCGTGGGCTCTTTCGAACCGAATACGAAGGCAACACCTTGCGCTCGCATCTCGGGTTCGAACGGCCGGGCGTGCGTGGGGAGGCGATTGGCGCGGAACTTCAACGCGCCTGACGCGGGGCTTGCGCGGCGCGCTTCGGGCGCCGCGAGCACGCAATTCAGCGGCGCAGGCCAGCCTCGTGTAACAGAGGCAGCACGCGTTCGCCGAAGAAATCGAGGTCAGGCTGAAAATCGTAGAAGCTCAGTTGCACGCCGTCGATGCCTGCCGCGTGAAGCTTGATGATCTTGTCGGCCACCTCATCGGGCGAGCCCACGATCGCGGTGTTGCCGCCCACCGCGCGTGAGGCCGCCTTCGCGCGATCCTCGAGACCGCCGCGCCATGCGTGCGCGTCGCTGTCGAAGCGGTGAAAGCTTCCTTCGTCGGCGTGCGCGACGATGGCGTCGTGATAGGCGCGCGCCTCGGCGGCGGTCTCGCGGCAGATCACCATCGGATTGATCAGCGTGCGCACCTCGCGCCCATACGCGCGCGCCGCGCCCTTCACACGCGCGGTGTGCGCGGGCAGCGCTTCCAGCGCGCGATCGATCTGCGATCCCGCCGGGCTCGTGATGAACACCACGTCGGAGTAGCGCGCGGCGAAGTCGATCCCCGCGTCGGAGCCGGTCGCGTTGATGAGCAGCGGGCGCCCATAGCGCGGCTTGGGCGTGACGTACGCGCCTTGCAGGCGCCAGCCCGAAAGTTCCGGCTCGAAACTGAAGTTGTCCGGTTGCGCCCACAACTGCTGCACGGCGTCGAGGAATTCGGCGGCCATCTCATAGCGCCGGTCGTGCTCGATGCGGTTCCAGCCGAACATTTCGTGTTCGACGGCGCGGTGCCCCGTGACCACGTTGATGCCCCAGCGTCCGCGCGAGATGTGGTCGAGCGTGGCCGTGAACTTCGCGAAATGCAGCGGGTGCCAGGGCCCGTAGAGCACATGGGTCGTGGCGGCCAGGATGATGCGCTCGGTGCGCGCGGTCAGCGCCGCCAGCGTCATGAACGAGTCGAGCGCATGGCCGTCGAACACGCCGCCATAGCCGCCTTTCGGCAGCCATTGCGACAGGGCGAAAACGAGATCGAATCCGAGCGCTTCGCACTTCTGTACGAGCGCGGCGTTGTAGTCGAATGACCAGTCCGTTCCGCGCGGCAGCGTCGATGCGCTCCATCCGCCAGCCTGGATCGGCAGGAACAGTCCCAGCATGAGCGGCTGCGCGAAGGCACGCGCCACCGGGCTATCGGAAAAGGCGGCGGGGGAGGCTACGGACACAAAGGGCGTCGATGCAACAGAAGGTGCACGCCGCGCGGCCACGGAATTTTCGCTCAAGACAGACATCCTGGAAGTTCGTTGCGGCGCCGGGCGCCGTGCTGGTCGATCGGTCGATCCATCGATTAAACACGCGCCGCGCGCGAATAACAAAGAAGCTTTTCTGCTTTCCAATTGATTTGTGGTGCTGCTGCGTTTGCAGTTCGGCGCACCGGTCATATGGATAGCAGCATCGCTTGGTTAGCGCGCGAGGAGGCCGTTGCTACGATTGCAGCATTGTCGCCACGGCGCGAAATTCCCCGGCTCTCGCAGATCGCAACGTTTAGCCTCGCTTAGCCTCATTGATATCGGAACGCATCAGCATGTCACGTTTGACCCGTCGAGAATTTCTTGTTGCAAGCGGCGCGGCCGCCGCTGTAGCGGGGTTGCCAGCGCTCGCCCGCGCCCAGGGCGCCGTTACGCGCCAACGCGGTGGCACGTTGAACGTGCTGATCAATCCCGAGCCGCCCGTGCTGGTGTCGATCTTCCAGACCACGGGACCGGCGCTCGCCGCAAGCTCGAAGGTACTGGAAGGACTGCTTGCCTATGACTTCGACCTGCGAGCGCAACCGCAGCTGGCTACCGCCTGGAGTGTGAGCCCCGACGGTCTGCGCTACACGTTCAAGCTGCGGCAGAACGTGCGCTGGCACGATGGTCAGCCGTTCACTTCCGCGGACGTGGCGTTCTCGGTCGATTTGCTCAAAGCGATTCACCCGCGCGGACGCAGTACCTTTGCGAACGTGACGAAGGTGCAGACGCCCGACGCGAGCACGGCCATCATCGAATTGTCGAAGCCCGCGCCATTTCTGCTCAAGGCGCTTTCGGCCGGCGAGTCGCCGATCGTGCCGAAGCACCTGTACGCCACGGGCGATCCGCTTACGAACCCGCACAACAACGCGCCGATTGGCACCGGGCCGTTTCGCTTCAAGTCGTGGACGCGCGGCGCGAGCATCGTGTACGAGCGCAATCCCGACTACTGGGACACGGGCAAGCCGTATATCGATGCGCTCGTCTACAAAGTCATTCCCGATCCGGCCGCGCGCTCGGCGGCGTTTGAAACCGGCGCGCTCGATCTGGGCGGCGAGAATCCCGTGCCGCTCACCGACTTGCCGCGCCTCACGCAACTGCCGCTGCTCGTGACCGAAACGCGCGGCTATCGCTTCCTCGAGCCTTTGGCCGAGATCGATTTCAATCTCGATCATCCGGTGCTCAAGGACCCGCGCGTGCGCCAGGCCATCGCGCATGCGATCAATGCGCAGGTCGTGCAAAAGACCGTGGCCTACGGTTATGCGGACGTCTCGCCCACGCCCATCACGCCCGCTTCGCCGTATCACGATGCGCAGATCACGCCCTACGCGTTCGACCCCCATGCGGCCGAGGCGCTGCTCGATGCGGCAGGCAAGCCGCGCGGCGCGGATGGTGTGCGCTTCAGGCTGACGCACGATTACCTGCCGTATGGCGACATGTACCAGCGCCAGGCCGGCTACGTGAAATCGGCGCTCGCGCGCGTGGGTATCGACGTCACGGTGCGCTCGCAGGATCTGCCGTCATTTCTCAAGCGTGTCTACGCCGACCGCCAGTTCGACTTCACGAGCATCGGCGTCAACACGCTGTTCGATCCGGCCGTGGGCGTGCAGCGCCTTTACTGGTCGAAGAATATCCGCCCCGGCGTGCCGTTCTCGAATGCGCCGCATTACAGCAGCGCGGAAGCGGACCGTCTGCTCGAAGCGGCGTCGGTCGAAATCGACGAAAGCCGCCGCGTGAACCTCTACAAACAGTTCCAGCAGACCGTGTACCGCGATCTGCCGATCCTCAATCTCGTCGCGCCGCGCATGGTCACGCTCGCCAACCGGCGCGCGCACGATCACACGGTGAGCGCGCAGGGTCTGGAAGGGAACTTCGCCGATGTCTGGCTGAGCGCCTGACTGCGCGCCTGCCGCGCATCGCAACCCGCAAAGGAGCCCGACGATGAGCCGAAGCGCCCGCTGGCAAACGATCCTGCGCCGCACCGCCTGGCAGGCGCTGCCCACGGTGCTGGGCATCGTGATCCTCAACTTCTTCCTGCTCAAGCTGATGCCGGGCGACGCCGCCGACGTGATCGCCGGCGAAGCCGGCTCCGCGACGACGGAAACGATGACGATGCTGCGCGCGAAGTTCGGGCTCGACCAGCCCTTGCTCGTGCAGCTCGCGACGTACCTGAAGCATCTCGCGCATTTCAGCCTTGGCTATTCGCCACGCTACGACATGCCCGTGATGCAGCTGATTCTTTCGCGGTTGCCCAACACCTTGCTGCTGATGGGCGTGGCGCTTTCGCTCGCGCTCGTCGCCGGCGTGGTGCTCGGCGCCGTGATGGCGCACTGGGCCGGCAAGTGGCCCGATCGCGTGCTATCGGTGTTCGCGCTGCTGTTCTATTCGACGCCTGGGTTCTGGATCGGCCTGCTCGCCATCATTCTGTTCGCGGTCCGGCTAGGGTGGCTGCCGAGCGGCGGCAACGTCACGATCGGGGCGGACCTGCACGGCTTCGCCTACGTCGCCGATGTCGCGAGGCACGTGTTGCTGCCCGCAGCGACGCTCGCCAGCTTCTTCGTCGCGATCTACGCGCGCATTACGCGTGCCGCGATGATCGAAGTGCAGCGCCAGGACTTCGTGCGCACGGCGCACGCGAAAGGTCTGCATCCGTGGCGCGTGACGTTGCGGCACGTGCTGCGTAACGCGCTGATGCCGCTCACCACGCTCGTGGGGCTGCATTTCGGCACGCTGCTTGGCGGCGCGGCGGTGACCGAGACCGTATTCAGCTGGCCAGGGCTGGGCCGCCTGGCACTCGATGCGGTGCTGGCGCGCGACTTCAGCGTGCTGCTGGGTGTGCTGCTGCTGTCGTCGCTGCTCGTCATCGTCGCGAACGTCGTGGTCGATCTGCTGCAGGCGTGGCTCGATCCGCGCGTTGGCTAACGGAGGAACCTCAATGAGTTTCGAATCGCCGGATCTGCCGGTTGACGCACGAAGCGCAGCCGCGCGCCAGGGTTCGCCGTGGCGGCGTCGGTTGGCGTTCGCGCTGCTTGGCCGCCGCGGCGCCGATCGCGAAAGCGCAGCCACACGCCGCTCCGGACACGCTTTCTGGCGCGCGCTGCTGCGCAACCCTTCGGCCTGCGCAGGCATGGCGCTGCTCGCGGCATTCGTTGTGCTCGCCGTGCTCGCGCCGCGGCTCTATCCGGGCGACCCGCTCGACATGGTGGGTGGGCCGTTCGAATGGCCGGGCAGCGACCCGCAATTCTGGCTTGGCACCGATTCGCTCGGGCGCGACGTGGCGGCCGGCATCGCGCATGGCGCGCGCGTCTCGCTGCTGATCGGCGCGGCCTCGGCAGGCATCGGGCTCGTGATCGGCACGCTGGTGGGCGCCATCGGCGGCTATTTCGGAGGCCTGGTCGACGACGCGCTGGTGCGTCTCACCGAACTGTTCCAGACCGTGCCGTCCTTCCTGCTGGTGATCGTGCTCGTGGCGATCGGGCGGCCCAATGTGGTGGTGATCGCGCTCGCCATTGGCATTGCCTCGTGGCCCACGGTCGCGCGAATCGTGCGCGCGGAATTCCGTACGCTGCGGCGTTCGGAATTCGTGCTCGCGGCGCGCAGCCAGGGGTTCAGCAACACGCGCATCATTTTTGGCGAAATCCTGCCCAATGCGCTGCCGCCCGTGATCGTCACGGCTTCGGTGATGGTGGCGAGCGCGATCCTGATCGAATCGTCGCTGTCGTTCCTCGGCATGGGCGACCCCAATGTCATGAGCTGGGGGGCGATGATCGGCGCCGGCCGCGATTCGCTGCGCACGGCGTGGTATCTCACGGCGATTCCCGGCGCGGCCATCGTGCTTGCGGTGCTCGCCCTCAATCTGCTCGGCGACGGCCTGGCCGAGGCCCTCAATCCGCGCCAGCGGCAACGACCGTAAAGGTGTCTCGTGAGCCAATTGCTTGAAGTGCGCGATCTGCGCGTGAGTTTTGGGGCGCACGAAGCGGTGCGCGGGGTGAGCTTCGACATCGCGGCAGGCGAGACGCTCGCGCTGGTGGGCGAGTCGGGCAGCGGCAAATCCGCCACGGCGCTTTCGCTCATGCAGCTCGTTCCCGAGCCCGGGCGCGTCACGGGTAGCGTGCGCTTCGAAGGGCGCGAGCTGTTGGGCTTGCCGCCCAGGTCGGTGCGCGAGCTGCGCGGCAAACAGATCTCGATGATCTTTCAGGAGCCGATGACCTCGCTGAATCCCGTGCTCAGCGTCGGCGCGCAGATCGTGGAGACGCTGCGCCAGCACGAAGCGCTGTCGCGCCGGGCCGCTCGCGTGCGCGCCGTCGAACTGCTCGATCTCGTGCGCATTGCCGAGCCGCAGCGCCGCTTCGACGACTACCCGCACGAGCTGTCGGGCGGCCAGCGACAGCGCGTGATGATCGCGATGGCCGTGGCGTGCCGCCCGCGTCTGCTGATCGCCGACGAACCCACCACCGCGCTCGACGTGACGATCCAGGCGCGCATCCTCGGACTGCTCGATGCGCTGCGGCGCGAGCTGTCGATGTCGCTCCTGCTGATCACGCACGACCTGGGCGTCGTGGCCGATCATGCGGACCGCGTGGCGGTGATGCTGGCCGGGCGCAAGGTCGAAGAAGCGCCGACGGCGGATCTCTTTGCGCGTCCGCGCCACGCCTATACGCGAGGGCTCCTGGGCGCTTCGCTCAATCTCGCCGATGATCTGCACTACCGCTCGTGGACCTTGCCGGAAATCCGCCACACGGCAGCGGCCGATCGGGCAGATCACACCGGCGAGGAGGCGGGCTTCGTGGTAGTGCCGCGCAAGGCGCCCGAGCGTACCGCTTCGAACCTTCAGGCGACGGACGCCGCGCCGCTGCTCGCCGTGCGCGACCTGCGCGTGGCGTACCCGCAGCGCCATGGCGCACCGGCGTTCCACGCCGTCGACGGCGTCTCGTTCGATATCGGCCGGGGCGAGTCGGTCGGGCTCGTGGGCGAGTCGGGCTGCGGCAAGTCCACGCTTTCGCGCGCGATCATGCGCCTCGTGCCGGTTGCGGGCGGCTCGATCGCGCTTGATGGCACCGAACTCGTCCCGCTCCGCGAGCGCGCGTTGCGGCCGTTGCGGCGCAAGGTGCAGATGGTCTTTCAGGATCCCTATGCATCGCTGAATCCGCGCCGCACCGTGGGCGACATTCTCGAAACCGTGCTGGGCGTGAATGGGGTTGGCGACGCAGCGGCGCGCCGTGTACGTGTGCGCTCGGCGCTCGAGCGCGTGGGCCTTCCCGCGGCGGCGCTCGCGCGCTTTCCGCATGAATTCTCGGGCGGGCAGCGTCAGCGTATTGGCATTGCACGCGCGCTCGTGCTCGAACCCGCATTGCTGATCTGCGATGAGCCGGTATCGGCGCTGGACGTCTCGATCCAGGCGCAGATCCTCAATCTGCTCGTCGAACTCAAACGCGAGCTGGGGCTTTCCATGCTCTTCATCTCGCACGATCTTTCGGTCGTGCGCTACATCGCCGACCGTGTGCACGTGATGCAAGAGGGCAAGGTCGTCGAGAGCGGCGACCATCAGGACATCTGGCGCGCGCCGCGCCACCCGTATGCGCGTGCGCTGCTCGCCGCGATTCCAGGGCGCGAACTGGAGGCCGAAGCGGCCTGAAGCGCGCAGGGGAGAGGCGC
This sequence comes from Paraburkholderia sp. CNPSo 3076, assembly GCF_026343935.1. NCBI lineage: Bacteria > Pseudomonadati > Pseudomonadota > Betaproteobacteria > Burkholderiales > Burkholderiaceae > Paraburkholderia > Paraburkholderia sp. CNPSo 3076. The sequence continues at coordinate 250,318 of NZ_JAPMAL010000006.1, forward strand.
AGCAGTCAGCGTGAATCCGGTTTGAGTGCTTCAATGTGCATTGCGCCGCCTTTGCCGGTTGGCCGACGCGGTTCGCCGTGCCGTGCTCCGATCCACTCCCAATTCTGGCCCCTATGACGAACCCTACCGAAATCAAGGCTCTTGTATTCGACGTCTTCGGCACGGTTGTGGACTGGCGAAGCGGCGTCGCGAGGGAAGCCGCCGCTTTTCTGCAGCGCCACGCGCCGAACCTCGATGCTTTCGAGTTCGCCGACGCCTGGCGGCGCGAGTATTCGCCTTCCATGGAGGAAATCCGCAGCGGACGCCGGCCCTACGTGCGCCTCGACGTGCTGCATCGCGAGAATCTCGTGAAGGTGCTGGCGCATCACGGTATTGCCGGCGTGACTCACGCCGAGATCGACGAACTCAACCTGGCCTGGCATCGTCTCGATCCGTGGCCGGACGCGGTCGAGGCGCTGAATCGCCTGACACGTCGCTTCATCATCGCCCCCTTGTCGAACGGCAACATCCGGCTCATGGTGGATGTGGCCAGGCGCGCTGGTCTGCCATGGGACGCCATTCTCGGCGCCGAAGTGGTGCGCGCGTACAAACCCTCGCCGCAGGTGTACAGCGAGACGGCGGACATTCTGGGTCTCGCGCCCGCCGAACTGTGCCTTGTCGCGGCGCATAACGGCGACCTGGCCGCGGCGCGCCGGCTCGGCCTTTCGACCGCTTTCGTCGTGCGGCCGACCGAGCACGGTCCCGATCAGAAAACCGACCTGAAGGCGGAAGAGGCCTGGGATTTCGTGGTGAACGATCTAAACGAGCTTGCGAGTCAGCTTGATGCCTCGATAGATTGAGCTTTTAATGGTAGTTGCCATGGAGGACGTCTCTCGAGATCAGGGGCCATATGCGCTGCACAAACTGTGGCTTCGAATGCCGCGACGGCGCGAGATTTTGCGAGCAGTGCGGCACCATCGTCGCTCATATGCCGTCGCTGCGGCCCCCTGCCGATTACACGCCTTCGCACCTGGCCGAGCAGGTCCAGGCTGCGCAGGCGGCGCTCGAAGCCCGCGGCAAGGCCGTCAGCGAACGTAAGACCATTACCGCGTTGTTTGCGGACATGGCCGGCTCGACGGCACTCATATACGGTCTGGATCCGGAAGAGGCTCATCGGCTGATCGCTCCCGTCCTCGAGTTGATGATGGAGGCCGTTCACCATTACGAGGGCTTCGTAGCGAAATTGCTCGGCGACGGCATTCTGGCCTTGTTCGGCGCGCCGATCGCGCACGAGGATCATCCGCAGCGCTCGCTCTACGCGGCGCTCAGAATGCAGCAGGCGATGCGTCGTCATAGCGACCGCATTCGCCTCGAGCGCGGCATTCCCTTGCAGATCCGGGTGGGTGTCCACACCGGAGAGGTTCTCATGCGCTCCATCCACAAGAACGACTTGCAAGCGGACTATGACCCGGTCGGCAACACGATCCACATCGCCTCGCGCATGGAAGCCATTGCTACCCCGGCATCGATACTGGTGAGCCAGTCCACCTACAGGCTGACCGAGGGGTATTTCGAGTTCAAGGCCTTGGGGCAGACACAGGTCAAAGGCGTGGTCGAACCGCTTGCCGTCTACGAGGTGCAGGGGCCGGGCGTGCTACGCACACGTCTTCAAGTGGCCGAGCGGCGCGGGTTGGCCCGGTTCGTCGGACGCGAGCCTGAACTCGAATCACTGCGCAGAGCGCTCGATGCGACGCGAACCGGGCAATGCAGCATCGTCGGCGTAGTCGGCGAAGCGGGCGTGGGGAAATCGAGGCTTTTTCACGAGTTCAAACGCTCGGCGCTAAAAGGGTGCCTCGTGGTGGAGACATTCTCGGTCTCGCACGGCAAGTCGTTCGCGTATTTGCCACTCGTCGAATTGCTGAAGAACTACTTTCAGATCACATCGGAAGACGACGAACGGCGATGCCGCGAAAAGGTGACGGGCCGGGTGCTCTCCCTCGACCGCAATCTCGAGGACGGTGTGCCGTATTTGCTTCATCTGCTTGCGATCGGTGAACCCGGTCCGGCTCTTGCGCAAATGGATTCGCAAATCCGGCGCGACCGCACGTTCGAGGCGATCACGCAGCTCTTCGTGCGCGAAAGCGCGAACGAACCCGTGGTCCTGGTGTTCGAGGACTTGCAGTGGCTCGACAGCGAGACGCAAGCCTTCCTTGCTTACCTCGTTGAGCGCGTATCGAGTGCGCACCTTCTGTTGCTGCTGAACTATCGCCCGGAGTATCAGCATGAATGGGGCGATCGCGCCGGGTATGCGCAACGGGTGCTGGAGCCGCTGGATCGTGCCGACGCACAGGGGCTCATCAGCGCGCTCGTCGGCGACGACCGGACGCTCGTTGGCGTCAAGCAGCATGTGCTCGACAAGACGGAAGGCAATCCGTTTTTTATTGAAGAAGTGGTGCAGACATTGGCCGAGGAACGCGTGCTCGTGGGGGCGCCTGGCCACTACCGCATGGAAGTGGCGCCGGCTGCGCTACATATCCCGACCACGGTGCAGGGCGTGCTCGCGTCGCGTATCGATCGGCTGCTCGCCGTAGACAAAGATTTATTGCAGACGCTCGCGGTGATTGGGAAGACGTTCCCGGAAAATCTTGTCCGGTGTGTCGTCGACCTGTCCGACGACGAACTGCACGCGAGCTTGTCACGTCTGGAAGCGGGGGAGTTCATTTACGAGCAGCCCGCTTTTCCGGCGGTGGAATACGGCTTCAAGCATGCGTTGACGCAGGAAGTGGCGGGCGGTTCGATGCTTGCCGAGCGTCGCCGGCTGCTGCACGAACGCATCGGTCAGGCGATAGAGGCGCTATTCGATGGACGCATCAAGGACTACTGGAACGAACTCGCGCATCACTATAGCCTCAGCGGCAACGTACCGAAAGCGGTCGAGTATTTGCATCGCGCCGGTCAACAGGCGTGGCAGCGCTCGGCAAACTCCGAGGCGCTTCGCCAACTCGGCATGGCGCTCGATCTGCTCTCAGGCCTGCCTGAAACGCCCGAACGCGCCGATCGGGAGCTCGCATTGCGGCTCGCCATCGGGCCAGCCCTGATGGCCGCGAGAGGATGGGCCTCGCGCGACGTGGAGGCGACGTATTCGCGCGCGCTGGAGCTGTGCAGGCTGGCTGGGCAAACGCCGCATTTGTTCCGCGCTCAAACCGGGCTGCGGATGTTTTATCAGTTGAGCGCTGAATATAAAACGGCCAAAGAAATCGCCGAGCGGCTGCTCGAACTGGCAGAGCGCGCTGAGAATCCCACGCAAGTCATGGAAGCGCACTATCTGCTCGGCATGAGCTTGTTCAGGCTCGGTGAGCTTCCATCCGCACATGCCTACCTGGCCGGCTTGGCGAAGTCTTCTCTGCTGCAGGACGCCGGGCACCTCGATGAGGAAATCTTTGCGCACGGGCGGGATCCGCGAAGCGTGGGCGAAGGCAGCCTGGGCCTCGTTCTTTGGCATATGGGCTACCCGGACGGGGCGTTAAGGCATGCAGAACAAGCGCTCACTCGCGCCCGCTCGTTACACGATCTGGTCAGTCTCGGACAAACGCTCATTTTCAAGGCCGAGCTTCATCAATTGCGTCGCGAGGCCACGCAAACTGATGCCTGCGCCGAGGCCGCCATCGCCCTTGCGACGGAGCAAGGCTTTCCGATGATTCTCGCGTGGGCGACCATGCTCCACGGCTGGGCGCTATCGGAGGCAGGGAAAAAAGAAGAGGGGATTGCGCAAGTGCGCCGGGGTCTCACCGACTATGAAGCGACAGGCGCTCGCCTTGGCCGCTCGTACTTTCTGGCGTTGTTGTCTGAAACCTATGCAAGGGCGGGTTTGCGCGACGCCGGGCAACATGCGCTGTCCGAGGCACTCTCGGCTTGCGAAACGTCGGACGAACGGTATCACGAGCCCGAGTTGTACCGCCTGAAAGGCAAGTTGTCGCTGCTTTCAGCGGGTCTTGCCACCGGCGCAGCCGCGCAGCGCGATGCAGCGCAGGCGAGTTTCAACGAAGCCATCGCAACGGCTCGCGGCCGGGGTGCCAGATCGCTCGAACTTCGTGCGGCGTTGAGCCTGGCTACGCTTCTTAAGGAAGAAGGAAGCATGCATGCAGCCCGGCAGATACTCGCTCCTGTGTATGACTCGTTCACGGAAGGTTTCGGAACGGCAGACTTGCAAGAAGCCAGGGAATTGCTTGACGCGCTCGCGACGAACCTGAATCGATAATCGTCTGTGTTTGCGCGTCAGCGTGGCGTATCGGGAAAGCACATCGGCGGGCGGGCGCCGAAACGTCTGCCCGCCCATGCTTAGTCCGCCGCTTGCGCGGCGCTCACGTTGCGAGCGATCGTCGCGTTAGAAGCGATGGCGAATGCCCACGGTCGCCACGGCTTGCGAGTTCGAATCCGACGCGGAAACGCCCATGATGTCCGCGTGAATCTTGCCCTCGCCATCCACGACACGCTGATACGCGGCTTCGGCGTACAGGTCGGTACGCTTCGAAAGCGCGTAGTCGCCCTGCAGCGTGAACTGATGGAACTTCGGATTCACGCCTTCCAGGCTCGCGTCCGTGTACGTATAAGCGCCCGACACGGTGAACGCCGGCGTGAACGCATAGCGGCCATTGAGTTCATAGTTGCTGAAGCGCGCGCTGTTGCCGCCGAGCGAAGTCGTCGAGCTCGAGCCCGAGTTCGACGAGTTGATGGCCGTGAGATTGCTCAGCTGCGTTTGCGTGAAGACGAAGCCCACGTTGGCTGCGCCGAAGGCGTAGGTCAGGCCGGCGCCGTAGGTGCGCTGACGCGAAGCGGAGAAGGTGGCGTCGTCGCTGACCGCGCCGCTGCTGTTGATGGTCGAACCCGAGTTGTTCAGCTGAAGATAGCCCGCACCTGCCTTGAGGCCGCCGAACGAGTACGTGGCGCCGACACTGTATGCGCGGTTGTTCGCGAAGCCGCCGGCGGCGTTCGAGAAGCCGTACAGTGCATTGAACTTGAGGCCGCCGTAGTTCACGCTCTGGTACTTGAGCGAATTGCTCACGCGGAACGAGTTGTTGAGGTTGTCGTTGTCGTACGGGTGCGCGGCGAGCGTGCCGCCGTACTGCGTGCCGTTCAGCGACAGTCCGCCCAGGTTGTCGACCACGCTGTCGTACTGACGACCCAGCGTGACCGCGCCGGCCTGGTCGCTCGAAAGACCGATAAACGCCTGGCGGCCAAACATGCGGCTGCCTTGCTTCGCCGCGCCGGTCGAGATGCTGAAGCCGTTCTCGAGCACGAAGATCGTCTTGAGGCCGCCGCCGAGGTCTTCGCTACCGCGCAGGCCCCAACGGTTGCCGTTGAGTGCGCCGCTCGACTGTTGCACGTTCGAGCTGCCCGACTGGTTGCTCGTGTACAGGACGCCCGCGTCAATCAAACCGTAAAGCGTAACCGAGCTTTGCGCGTGTGCAGCGCTGGCGAAAGAAGCTGCGGCGACTGCGAGAGCGGATAGGGTGTTCTTTTTCATCGTGACTCCATTGCTTTGTTTATCGCTCGAATGCGAGCGAGCGCGCAGCATAACGCGATATCCGGAATGATTTTCAGAAATCGTGGCATGCCTGCCACGATTATTGGCTAACATTGCCTTACCTGTTCCAGACTATTACATACGCAGCTTGAGAGATCGAAATATCCGGTAAAACAAGGGACTTTCATCACGCCCATGCGATAATGTGAACGCGCTATTTATCGTATTTTGATCGTAATTTCTGGAAATATTTTGCAATCCATATTCCCGATCATTACCGTGAATGAATAACGCGAAGAAATACGCGTTGTTCCACGTTTCAAATCGACTGCGCGGTTCCCTGGCAAGACTCCCGGCGACGGGGTGCGACGAAACTGAGCGGGCGCGGCTGAGGTAAAATGCCGCCTTGAGCCCTCATCCATGCATTCGGGCGCGAGCGCCCCGCGTACCCATGACTGACACCATCGTCGCGCTGCTCGCCCAGGCGAAGCAGCATTTCACCGCCGGCCGCATCGACGCCGCGGAGCACGACCTGCAATCGATCCTGCAAGCGCATCCCGATCACGTGGGTGCGCTGGAAGCGATGTCCTTCGTCTACGCCGCGCGCGAGGATTACGCGGGCGCCGCCGAGTTCGCCTGGCGCGCAGCACAACCGGCCGCAACGCTTCCGGAGCAGTTGCAGCAGGCCGCGCGCATTTGCCAGCTCGCGCAGCGTCACATCCAAGCCGTGGCGCTCTACGAACGCCTGCTGGCGCTCGCGCCCGATCAGGCCGGAGCGCTGCACGGCGCGGCCATGTCGCTTATCCAGCTGGAGGAGGCCGAGGCCGCGCTCGCGTATCTCGCGCGCCTCGCGCGTCGCTATCCGCACGCCGCGGAAGTGCACTACAACCGCGGCACGCTGCTCGGCGAGCTGGGCCGCTACGACGAGGAACTCGACGCGTATCGGCGGGCGATCGAACTCAAGCCGAATTTCGTCGCCGCGTACGTGAACCTGGGCGTCGCGTTGCGCGATCTGCATCGCTTCAACGACGCGCTGCGCCAGTTCAAGAAGGCATTGTCGATCGACACGAACGACGCCGGTGCGCGCACGAATCGCGCGCAGACCAATCTGCTGCTCGGCGAATTCGAGCACGGCTGGCGCGAATACGAATGGCGCTGGCGCGACGGCACGATGACGCACGATTTCCCCGACGCGACGCAATGGAAGGGCCAGCCGCTTGCGGGCAAGACCGTGCTCGTGCACGCAGAACAAGGTCTCGGCGACACCTTGCAGTTCGTGCGCTTCGTCTGCCGCCTGCACGCGAAAGGCGCGAACGTGGTCGTGCGCGTGCAGGACGCGCTGCTGCCGTTGCTGCAGAACTTGGCGGGCGCAGCCAGCGTAATTGGCGATTCGTCCGCGCTGCCTGCGTACGACTACCACGTGCCGATGTTGAGCCTGCCACACGCACTCGCGCTGCGCGAAGCGGATTTCGCGACTTCGGGCGCGTATCTCAGCGCGGACGCCGACGCCGCGGCGCGCGCGTTGTGGTCCGACGTGAGTGGCGCCGAAGACAATGACGATCGGCGGCTGCGCGTCGGCCTGGTCTGGTCGGGCAGCACGACGCACGCAAACGATCGCAATCGCTCGATACCGCTTGCGCAACTCCTGCCGCTTTTCGACGCCGATGTGCGCTTCGTGTCGCTGCAAAAAGAGTTGCGCGAGGGTGACCGCGCATGCATGGACGAACTCGTGCAGGGTGGCCGGCTGATCGACGCCGGCGCGCGCCTGACGACGTTTTCGGCGACGGCGTCGCTCGTCGCGCAACTCGATCTGGTAATTGCCGTCGATACGGCGGTCGCGCATCTGGCGGGCGCGCTCGGCAAGCCCGTGTGGATTGCACTGCCGTTCACACCGGACTGGCGCTGGCAACTGAATCGCGACGACAGCCCGTGGTACGCGGATGCGCGTCTGTTCCGCCAAACGCGCCGCGGCGAGTGGGCCGACGTGGTGAGCGCATTGCGCACGGCGCTCGATGCGGGGATCGCCGCGCGCCAGGCTGCCCACGAATGACCGTACCTGGCCGACTGCCGCGCGACGCGGCCGGCCTGTTGGCGATTGCCCAACATCGCCTGGCCAGGTGATGGGCGCGCCCAGACTCGCATCATCGCGATGCACGTCGGGAAGGGCGCTGCGCGGAGCGCTCCCGGTTGGCATGACATCTGCATGGCGTGCTGCAGGCGGCTTGCCGCATGCCTGTTCCTGCAATCGTCCTGCTCCAGGAGACCCATCATGACCACGCTCATCATCCGCGACCTTCAAAAGTCGGTAGAACTCGACTACCGGGAGATGGCCAGGTTCCAGGGTGGCCGGATCAAAATCATCGGCCAGCACCCCGGCTCGCTGCTCACGTCCGCCGATGGCGACCCGGTTGGCGTGTATGTCGACGGCGTGCTGGAAAACTCCGTCGGCGACGGCTACTACCACGGCTGAGCGTCCAACGACACATGAGGCGCGCAAGCGCTGCGGTGTAATCGGGGAGGCTGACGTGGACCCAACCTGGCTGGGTATGGCCGCCGGCACGATCGTACTCGCGATCGCGGTGGCTGGCGTGACGGCGCACTACCTCCGAGAGCGTCGCCGCGCCGATTTTCTGCGCAATTTCGATCATCATGCATGGTGGCAACGGACCCACGGTGCAGCCTGCGCTTCGGGTGGATTCGACACAGGTCGCTGGGCAGTGCAAACAAAAACGTGGCGGACACAACGAACGGGGAATCAGGCCTCCGTCAAGTAATGGAGGCCAGCGGGGGCGCGGGAAAATTTGCGAGAGCGTATTGAACCTGCGCATCAGTTCAAGCTTGTCGCACCCTACGTGGCAATCGTTAGAGGAACCTCATCATGAAATTCTTTGGTCAAACCTTCGTTATCCTTACCGTCATGGCCGCTCCGGCTGTCTCGTTCGCACAATCGAACAGCGCCGTGACGCCGGAGCAGGTCCGCGCCGAGCTTGTCCAGCTCGAACAGGCGGGCTACCGCCCAGGTGACGGCGACAACACCAACTATCCAGCCGATATCCAGGCTGCCGAAGCACGCGTGGCCGCGCAGAACGGCGCGAGCAGTTACGGCGGGATGGCGGGCGGTGCGTCGGCGTCGGGTGCGCCTACCGCCGGTGACAGCATGAAGCCGATTTACTTCGGCCAGTAAGCCATTGCGTTGGCGAGGCCCTTCCTCCGTATCGAGGGGGGCTTTTTCGGGGGCTCGCCACGAAAAGAGGGTCGGACTTGCGAGCCCATTGCATGAAACCTGAAAAGTTGCCAGGATTTTATATCGGCCGGGCACGCGGTATGCTCAGCACCTTTGAGAACGTTGAGCCATTGCTCACTCACTGACATGTGGTCCATGACGCCATCACTGCGCTATTTGAGCGTTTTCGCAATCTGTGCGTTATTCACAGCTTGCGGACAAATGGCGTCCCGGCAAGCGGCGTGCCGGGGTGAATCCTGTCATATGCGGCACGAGGTGGTGCAATCTGGCGAGGCATCCTGGTATGCGGAGAAGTTCCAGGGGCATGAGACCGCAAACGGAGAGCGCTTCAATACCGGCGCATTCACTGCTGCCCATCGAACCTTGCCGCTCGGCAGCTATGTGCGCGTCCGATCGGTCGCAACCGGAAAGTCGGTCGTGGTGCGCATCAACGATCGCGGCCCCTACGTGAAAGGCCGGATCATCGATCTCTCTTATGCCGCGGCGAAAGCGCTGGGGTTGACCGACGCACGGTCGATGCAAGTGCAGATCGAGCGTGTAGGGAACACGTCGAACGCACAGACGGCGTCGGACGGCGACGGAATCCTGACGACAGAAAGGTGACGTGAGGGGGGCCGCGTCACGGCACGCGCCAGTCCTCACCCCCTTCAACCTGGAAAAGCCCGCTGCCTCATCCGGTGGTTTGAGCAGCGTTTGCGCTACCCCGCCTGAAATGACCCGGCTTCAGCGCCACAACGGCCACGAGACTGAGCGCGATGCCGATCATCACATAGAGCACCGGCGCCAGGGGCGAGCCCGTGAGCATGATGAGCCAGGTCACGAACGTCTGCGCAAAGCCGCCGAAGATCAGGACGACGACGTTATTGACCACCGCAAGCGAGGTCGCGCGCGTGCGCTTGGGGAACATCTCGGCAAGCGTCGTGCAATAGACGCCGAGGAACGTCGCGCTCAACACGCCGATCACGATCTGCGCGACGAGGAGCCGCGAGACGGACGGCGCCGCCACGATCCACGCATAGAGCGGATAGATCGCCACCAGGTAGGCGCCCAGCGAGCCGACCAGCAGCGTCTTGCGGTCGTAGCGGTCGGAGAGCGCGCCCGCGATCGGCGTGACGATCAGCATGACGATGGCCGCGATCATTTGCACCATGAAGCTTTCCGATACGGGCAGCTTGAGCACCTGCTTCGCATAGGTGACGGTGTAGCCGAACGTGACGTAGAACGTGACGGTGCTCGCCACCACCATGCCCATCCCGATCAGATAGTCGGACAGTCCGCGCCTGGCGGCGGCCGCCTCCGTCGCGCGGGCATGCGGCGTTGCGTGGATGCGCGCATAGGTTTCACTTGCGTGGCGGCGCAGATAGATGGTCAGCGGCGCGATGAGCAGGCCGACCGCGAACGGGATGCGCCAGGCGCCCGCGAGTTGCTGCCCGGGCGTGAACACCTGCGTGACCACCATACCGAGCGCGGCGCCCAGCATCGTCGACATGAGTTGTCCGCTCATCTGCCACGAGCCGTAGAAGCCGGTTCGATTCGGCGGCGCCAGTTCGATCAGGAACGCGGTCGACGTGCCGAATTCGCCGCCTATCGAAAACCCTTGCAGCAACCGGGCCGCGAGCATCAGGAGCGGCGCGGCGAGACCGGCCGTTGCATACGTCGGCGCGAAGGTCATGATCGCGGCGGCCAGCGCCATGATGCCCATGCCGAGCGTCATGGCCGCCTTGCGGCCATACGTGTCCCCGTAGAGACCGAGCAGCACGCCGCCCACGGGCCGCATGAAAAAACCCGCGCCGAACAGGGCCGTGGTCAGCAGGATCGCGTTCAGATCGCCGCCCGCCGCGCCGTGCGAGGCCGGAAAGAACAGCTTGCTGATGATCGGCGTCATCGCGGCGAAGATGGTGAAGTCGAACCACTCCATCGCATTGGCCAGCACGGCGGCCACAATGACAGGCTTGATGCCAGGTTGAGTGCCCATCGGCTATCCCCGGGTATTGGTTGAAGGACGGTCCAGCGTTGACCGGTCAGGAGGCGGCTGTCGGTTCGGGAAACACGGGTTCGCCGAGATTGAGCATCAGGCGGTTCGCCCACGCGAATATGGCAATCGAATGGATCAGGTCGAGAATTTCGGCATCCGTTAGACCGGCCTCGCGCAATGCCTGCAACTGGGCCGCCCCGATCTCGTTCGGGTGCTCGGTCAACGCGGCCGAGAAGCGGGCGATCGCCTCTTCGCGCCGGGTCGTGCCGGCGCTGTGAGGATCGGCGAACACCTGCCGGATCACGTCGTTGCGCCTGGCGAGCTGCTCGAAACGCTGGGCGTGCACCGACGCGCAATACACACAGCCGTTGAGCCGCGAAACCACGGTGGTCGAGAGCTCCCGTTCCGCGCGAGGCAAGCCGCCGGGCGCGTACATGATCGCGTTGAACGCGGCGGAGCGCTGTCGCAGGATTTCGGGCTGATGGACGAGAAACCGGTAGTAGTCCGAGACTTTTGCCTTGGGGTGGCTTTCCTCGAGCACGGCGATCTGACCCGTGGTGGCCTGGTCGAGGTCGACGACGTCGAGCCACGCGTCCCAGTCCAGCGCTTCGTTCGTGAAGCCGTGCGATCGGATAATGTCGCTCATGATGCACGCTCCAGCTGCTTGAGGGCTTGCAGACCCGCGACGAGGCGCGTCTGGTACGAAAGGAAGGCGATCAGCTGTGCGAGCGCGACGACAGCCGGCGTCGTCAAGCCGGCGGCGGGCAGCGTCTGCAGCGCGGCCTTGTCGCCGGCGACCGGATTTTCGATCAGCGTGCGAGTGAACGCGAGGATCGCGCGCAGGCGCGGCGCAGAGAGATCCTCGGGCGTCCCCGTTTCCACGGCGGCGAGCGTCGCCGCATCGACTTCGTGTGCGGCCAGTTCCGCGCGGTAGTGGACAGCGAGCGCCGGTGAAGGCGCGAGGCGGCTCGCGTAAAGCGCGACGAGCAACCGCTCGACTAGCGTGAGGCCTTCCAGCGCGGGGTCGAACAGCGCGTCGTAACTGCCTTGCGTCGCTTCCACCACCTTGGCGCGCTGGTGCCGCAATGCGCGGGTGGGCGAGTCGGGCGCCAGTTCGGCAACGCGATCGACGATGTCGTCAGTGTCGTATGTCATGGTCAACTCCGGAAAACGGCAGATTCACGCGCTCATTTCGCTTCGCGCTCGGCGAGTGCCGGAGGCGGTGGCGCGGGCGTCCATTCGTCGCCTTCGATTTCCGGCTCGGCGAAGGCCGCCATGTTGGCGTAATGCAATTCGACATCCTCTCGATAGAAGGTCGCGGCAAGCCCCTGTGCGAGCCGCTTCGCGCCTTCGCTGACAGCCGGGATATCGCCCGACAGCGCGCCGTGCGAGAGCGTCGCGGGCGCGCAAAAGCAGTGGATGCGTTCGAGGCCGTGACACGCGCCGGGCGTCTTTTCCTGGAACTCGAACACCGGTCCGAGGTCGGGCGAATCGGCAAGCTCGATGTCGTCGTCGCCGGCAGGCGTCGCGTAGCGGTCTTTCCACGCCCGGACGTGGCGCGCAAACGGCGCGAATTCGGGGCGGCTCGCCAGATCGATGCGAAAGCCCGTTGCGAACACAAGGAAGTCCAGTGCGAAGTCGCCCTTCGGTGTGCTGATGATCAGTCCGTCGTCTACCTGTTCAATACCAGTGATTGGCGCACCGAGGTTGAAGCGGGCGTTGGCGTGGCGCGATACGCGCAGCGTACTGCCGCGTGGCGGCGGCACCTGCTGCACGTTGATGTAGTGGCGGATGCGCCACTTCCACTCATCGGACAGCGCAGCATGGCCGTGCGTGAGGCCCGGATTGCCCGCGCCCTTGCCTTTGTTGATGCGCGGAATGTCCGCGCGGCGGATCAGCAGATCGACAGACGCCGCACCTGCCTCCAGCGCGGTGGCCGCACTGTCCATCGCCGATGCGCCCGCGCCGATGACGCCGACGCGCTTGCCGCGCAGCGTGCCATAGTCCATGACATCGGACGAGTGGGCGTAAAAGCGGCGCGGCAGATCGCGCACGAATGCCGGCACGGCAGGGCCGCCCAGGCCGTCACGGCCCGTCGCGAGGACGACGTGGCGCGCATGGACGGTTTCGCTGCCCGCGGCGCTCGTGACAGACAGCGCGACGCTGCCGTGCGCGCCTGGCGTGATTGCGGTGACCCGGTGTTCGTTGCGCACGTCGATGTCGAGCACGTCGCGATACCAGCGCAGATAGTCCATCCATTGCAGGCGCGGGATCTTGTCGAGCGCATCCCAGGCCTCTACGCCGAACTGCGCTTCGAACCACGCACGGAACGTGAGCGAGGGCAGGCCGAGCGCCGGGCCGGTCAGCTGCTTCGGAGAACGTAATGTTTCCATGCGCGCCGTGGTGGCCCAGGGCCCTTCGAAACCGCGCGGCGACTGATCGTAGATGACGGCGTCGATGCCGAGATGGCCGAGCGCGGCAGCCAGCGCAAGCCCGGCCATACCGCCGCCCACGATCGCCACGTCGATCACCGGTCGGCCTTCGAGGGTGCGTTCGGGTATCCAGCGCTTCGCGGGCAGTTCGAGCCACGCGAGATCCTCGCGCAGACGGGCTTCGAGCGCGGCGAGACCTGCGGACGACGGGGTGGTCGGATTCATTACGGCAAAGCTTCCTTGGTGGCGGGCAGATCGCCATACAGCGACTGCAGGACTTGGGCGTGCTCGGCGCTCGAGCGCAGCGCGAAATCGGGCAGCACGGCGCGGGCTGCGTCGGCGAACGCGTCGATGAGCGTCACGGCCGCGGGGGGCAGCGCGATGGCGTCGCGCGAGATCACGCCGAAGAAATACGGAATGTCGGCGTCGATCGGGCGGATCGCGACGCCGGCAAGCGGCATGCCGTAGGCCGTGACCGGTTCGAGCACCGAGATGCCGAGACCGGCGCGAACCGCGGTCAGCGCGTTCATCGACGAATTCGTCTCGATCAGTCCGGCCGGCGCGACATCGGCCTGCGCGAACGCATGATCGAGCCGGCGGCGCAGGCGATACGGGTTCTGCATCGTGACGATGCGCCGGCCCTCGCAGGCCGACAGCGGCAGCCGGTCGGAGCGGGCTAGCGGATCGTCGTCGCGCAGCGCCGCAACGCACGCGGATTGCCCGATCCAGTGCACGACCACGCCGCGATGTTCAAGCGGCAGGCTCGCCACACCGATGTCGGCCGCGCCGGTCAGGACATCGTGCACGACCTGTTCGGGGGCCATGCTGCGCAACTGGATCGTCTGCGCGGCGACAGCGAGATCGGTGCGCGCGAGCGCGACGGGCACAAGGCCGGCGGCGAGGGCGGACGTCGCGGCAATGCGCAGCGGGCGGCTTTCGCCGCGGCCAATTTCGCCGGCACGCTTGCGTATCTGTTGCACGCCCGTCAGCACGTGCTCGACGTCCTCGTAGAGCAGGATGCCTTGCCCGGTCGGCGTGACGCGCGGGCCGTTGCGCGTGAACAGCGCATAGCCGACCTCGGTTTCGAGCTCCTGGATCAGCCGCGTGATCGCCGGCTGCGAGCGCCCCAGCAGGCGGCCGGCGGCGGTGACGCTGCCGGTCGTGATCACTGCGGCAAAGGCTTCGAGCTGGCGTAGTTCCATCTTCCGGTTGGTGTCGAGATGCACAAGAATGCAGAAATCACATTCTGACGCGGTAAGAATACGATTTTCAAATAATTGATCTACCTATCGTTATTCCGGAAGAGGGGTTTCCCCTAACGAGGGGCAGTGGTATCCGGTCGGTGGCCTTCGCTTGGCACACGACCTACACTCTTTGAGACGGCGACGGGACGGTGATCAACGCTTCATCGATCATGCGCCAGTCACGTTTTGGCAGAACCTTCGGGAGACCGCCATGAAGATCGTATTGCTAGTGGCTTGCTTAATCATCAGTTCAAGCGCATTTGCGGAATGCGCGACCAATAACCGTGGACAAACAGTCTGTGGCAATGGGTCCTCCGCGGGCGGTTACAACCGGAATACGGGCACCGCCTGGACATCCCAGACGAATCAGAACGGCGTTCGGACGACCCAAAACAATCGTGGCGGCGAGGCGAAGACGGCCAACGGAAAAGGCGTCGCGCGTGGGCCCGGCGGCACGACCTGTTATCGGACAGCGAATAGTCACGGTTGCAATTGACAGCGTCCGGCCACACTCCCGGCGTGGCTTTCGACTTCAACGGTTGAGGAAAGTCCCATAGCCGGTTTGCGCCGCGCCTCCTGACCTGGGCTTGCCGCGTGGCGGTTGCATTGGCAACCGCTGCGTCTTCGCCGTGAACAGCAAGAGGCTGAACAGCAAGAGGCGTGCTCAGTGGGATATCGGACCAAAGTCTCATTGTTTTTGCCCCGGACCGCTACCAAACTTCACGACTACGAGCGCCGTGACAATCCGGCGCCGATACCAAAGCGCCGGGTGGCGCCGGTGGCGCTTTCGAGCGCGCCGCGTGCGCGGCACCCCAGCCAGTAGACAAAAAGTCATTCCGGTGTTCGCGCAAATCATCGGGACACGATGTATCGAGGAAGTCATAACCGGCGTGGGCAATTGTCCGGGAGCGGCAAGTCGGCTGGCCCCGTCCTGCCTCGGCCGGCGTCGCGTCTAGCGTAGTGTGCGGATCCTTGCCGATCCGGATCGCGAACAGTAAGCGGGCAACGAAGAGGTGACCATGGCGCGCGTACCGGGGCGATGCGCAGGTCCAGCGCGTTGCGGGAGGCCATTCATGAGCGGACCGTTCTTTCCCGAGCATCGACCGTTACCCCGGGTTGCGGCACGCCGGGACCGCCTGCCGCTAATCTTCTTCGCCATTGCGCTGACGCTCTTCGCCGGCTGCAAGAAGGCATCGGGGCCGCCGGCGCTCGGCGCGCCGGAAGTCACGGTGATGACGGTCACGGCTCAGGACACCCCGGTCCAACTCGAGTTCACCGCGCAGGCACAGAGTTCGCGTGAAGTGGAAATTCGTGCGCGCGTGGACGGCTTTCTCGACCGGCGGACGTACTCCGAAGGCGACAAGGTGAAGGCCGGCCAGACGATGTTCCTGATGGATCCGAAGCCGTTTCAGGCCGCGCTGCAAACGGCGCGGGGCGAACTTGCGCAGCAGCAGGCGCGGCTCACGGTCACGCAGCAGAATCTTGCCCGGGTCAAGCCGCTTGCCGCGCAACAGGCATTGAGCCAGAAGGATCTCGACGACGCGATCGGCAACGAGAAGCAGGCCCAGGCCGCGGTGATTTCCGCGCAAGGGCAGGTGGAGACGGCGGAGCTCAACCTCGGCTACACGACGATCAAGTCGCCGCTGGATGGTCTCGCGAGCTATGCGAGACAGCAGGACGGCAGCTATCTGATCGCCAATTCATCTGGGCTCCTTACCTTTGTCTATCAGCTCGATCCGATCTGGGTGAACTTCAGCATTTCCGAAAACGAAATGCTGCACTTTCAGGACGAGATTGCGGCGGGCAAGCTGCTCTTCCCGCCGAACAGCGAGTTCGTGGTGGCGGTGATACTCGCCGATGGCACGGAATTTCCCCAGCACGGCACCATCAGCTTTGCGAATCCGGCGTTCAGTACCGACACGGGCACGTTCCTCGTGCGGGCCTCGCTTGCAAACCCGAAGGGTACGCTGCGGCCGGGGCAGTTCGTGCGCGCGCGCGTGTCGGGCGCCACGCGGCCGAATGCGATCCTCGTGCCGCAACGCTCGGTGCTGCAGGGCGCGAAGAGCCACTTCGTCTGGGTCGTGGACAATGAGTCGAAGGCGAAGCAGCGAGTGGTCGAAGTCGGCGACTGGAGCGGCGACAACTGGTTCATCAACGATGGTCTGAAGGCCGGCGAGCGCATCGTGGTGGACGGCGCGATCCGCGTCGTGCCCGAGGTGCCGCTCAAGATCGCCGGAACGCTCCCCTCGACCCAGACCGGCGGCAAAACGGTCGTGGAGAAGGGCGGTGCGTCGGCGCCGCAGGTGAGCGGGGGCGAGCGAGCGATGGCGCCGGCCAAATCCAGCGGCGCGTCGCAGTAAGGGGCGACTCGATGAACATCTCGCACTTCTGCATCGACCGGCCCATCTTCGCGTCCGTCATCTCGATCGTGATCACGCTCGGCGGCGCATTGACGATGCTCGCGCTGCCCATCGCGCAGTATCCGGACGTTACACCGCCGCAGATCACGGTCTCCGCGACCTACCCAGGGGCCAGCGCCGACGTCGTGGCGAACAATGTGGCCGCGCCGATCGAGCAACAGGTCAACGGTGCGGACAACATGATCTACATGTATTCGTCCGGCTCGTCGACCGGCAACTACACGCTCAACGTGTTCTTCGGCATCGGCACCAATCCGGAGCTTGCCCAGGTCGACGTGCAGAACCGCGTGAACCTCGCGCTGCCGCAGTTGCCGCAGCAGGTGCAGTCGCAGGGCGTCCAGGTCCAGAAGAAGTCGAACGCCTTCATGATGGTGATCGCGATCTACTCGCCGGACGAGCGCTTCGATCCGACCTATATCGCGAACTACGCGAACGTCTACGTGCTCGACACGATCAAGCGGATTCCGGGTGCGAACCAGTCTTCGATCTTTGGCACTCCAGATTATGCGATGCGGATCTGGTTGAAACCCGATCGCATGGCGCAGCTCGGCATTACCGCCGGCGACGTGCAAAACGCCGTACGCGGCCAGAACCAGCAATTCGCGGTCGGCACCGTCGGCCAGGCGCCAACCGGCAACCCGGTCGAGCAGTCGTTCGCGGTGACGACCACCGGGCGGCTCGCGACGCCCGCCGAGTTCGACAACATCATCATCCGCGCAGCGAGCACCGGCGCCGCGATCGTCCGGCTGAAAGACATCGGCCGGGCCGAGCTGGGTCAGAAGAGCTATTCGAACCGCACCACCTACCAGGGCAAGCCGGCGACGATCATCGCGGTCTACCAGCAGCCGGGCGCGAATGCGCTCGACGTCTCGAAGCAGGTGCGCGAGACGCTCGCGGAGCTCAAGAGTTCGTTTCCTGAAGGGCTCGACTACCAGGTCGCGATGGACACGACGGAGTTCACGCGTGCGTCGATCGCCGACGTGGTCCATACCTTCTTCGAAGCGCTCGTGCTGGTGGTGATCGTCGTGTACGTGTTTCTGCAGAGCCTGCGCGCGACGCTCATTCCGGTGCTGGCCGTCCCGGTGTCGATCGTCGGCACGGCGATGGGGATGGCGGCGCTGGGCTTCTCGATCAACATGCTGACGTTGTTCGGGATGGTGCTCGCCATCGGCATCGTCGTGGACGACGCCATCGTCGTGATCGAGAACGTCGAGCGCAACATGACCGTCTTCAAGCTCAGTCCGAAAGAAGCGGCCAAGCGGGCGATGGACGAGGTGTCGGGCCCGGTCATCGCCATCGTGCTCGTCATGTGCGCCGTGTTCGTGCCGGTTGCGTTCCTTGGCGGCATCACCGGGCAGCTGTACAAGCAGTTTGCGATCACGATTGCGATTTCGGTGGTGTTCTCGGGCATCGTGGCGCTCACGCTGTCTCCGGCGCTTGCCGCCATCCTGCTCAAGCCCACGCACCATGAGAAAAAGGGCTTCTTCCGGTGGTTCGACCATCAGTTCGAGCGCATGACGGCCGGCTACGGGCGCGCCGTGCGGTTCATGATCCGGCGCTACGTGCTGGGCCTCCTTGTTTTCGGTGCCGTGATCGTGCTTGCCGTCATGATGGGGAAGTCGATCCCAGGCGCTTTCCTGCCGCCCGAGGACCAGGGCTATCTGCTTGGTGCGATCATCATGCCCGACGCGGCGAGCCTCGACCGGACCGCGGACGTGGGCGACAAGGTCACCGACTATTTCATGAAGCAGCCCGCGGTCAGCAGCATCACGATCGTGAACGGCTACAGCCTGCTGGACAGCCAGAACAAGAACAACGCGGGCACGTTCTTCGTCGGCCTGAGGAGCTTCGACGAGCGGTACAAGTTCTCGAACATCCGGGAGCAAAACGCGCGCGCCGTGCTGATCAAGGCTTATGAAACGCTCTCGAAAATTCAGGAGGGCCTCGTCATACCGGTGAATCCGCCGTCCATTCCGGGTCTCGGTACGACGGGCGGCAGCGAGATGTGGATCGAAAGTCACGGAGACGGCTCGATTCAGCAGCTCGCGGGCGTTGTGCAGGACTTCATCGCGAAGGCGAGGGCGCGCCCCGAGCTGACCGGCGTGACCACGACGTTCAACGCGAGCTCGCAGCAGTTGCTCGTCAACGTCGACCGCGACCAGGCGGAGACGCTCGGCGTGCCGGTCGAAGAGGTGTACAGCGCGATGCAGACGATGTTCGGCTCGCTTTACGTGTCGCAGTTCAACAAGGACGCGCGGCTCTGGCAGGTGATCGTTCAGGCCGATCCGCGCTACCGGCTCACGCCCGCCGACCTCGACCAGATCTACGTGCGCAGCCGCTCGAACAACATGGTGCCGATCAAGGCGGTGATGACTTACAAGTACGCCACGGGCCCCGATCTGATCACGCGCTTCAACAACTTCCCGGCGGTGAAAATTACGGCGAACGCGGCGCCGGGCTACAGCTCGGGCCAGGTGATCGGCACCTTGAAGGAACTCGCCGCGCAGATGCCGCCGGGCTACGCCGTCGGGTGGAGTGGCGAGGCGTTCGAGGAAATCAAGTCGGGTTCGACCGGGGGGCTCGTGTTCGTGTTCGGGATCATCATGGTGTTCCTGATCCTCGCCGCGCAATACGAGAAATGGTCGCTGCCGGTCGGCGTGCTCATGGCGGTACCATTCGCGCTTTTCGGCGCGCTGCTCGCGATCCTGCTGCGCGGCCTGAACAACGACGTGTACTTCCAGATCGGGTTGACCATGCTGATCGCGCTCGCCGCGAAGAACGCGATCCTGATCTTCGAGTTCGCGGTGCTGAACCGGGAAGCGGGCAAGACACCGTACGACGCCGCGCTGACCGCCGCGGAAGAGCGGCTGCGGCCGATCGTGATGACGTCGCTTGCGTTCATCCTCGGCTGTGTGCCGCTTGCCATTGCGCTCGGCGCCTCGCAAAACAGCCGCCATTCGATCGGCACCGGCGTGATCGGCGGGATGCTGGGTGCGACCGCGATCGCCGTGTTCTTCATTCCGATGTTCTACTGGGGGATCGAGTCGCTTGGTTCGCGCAAGGGCGGCGGCAAGGACACACCCGTGGCTGGCAGCGGAACGCCGCCGCCGGTATCCGGCGGCTCGGGCTCGCCGACCGTCACGCCGTCCGCGCGGCACAAGGACGACTGACATGCGCGCCGCTGCCTTCGTGCGCGTCGCCGCGCCGGTCCTCCTCATCGGCTTGTTGAACGGCTGTCTGCTCGGCCCCAACTACGAGCGGCCGAAAGTGGCGGTGCCGGCGACGTACCGGTTTGCGTACCCGGAAGTGGCCGACGTCGCCAACACCACATGGTGGGAGCAGTTCGACGACCCGGTGCTGAACGACCTGGTGAAGACCGCGCTCGAGAACAACCTCAACGTGAAGCAGGCGGCCGCGCGTGTCGACGAGTTCATGGGCCAGTTCGTGAGCACGCGTTCGGCGCTGTTCCCGCAGGCGAGCGTCGGTTTCAGCGCGGCGCGCGAGCGCGCATCGCAGGACGGACCGACACCGATACCGGCCGGCGTCTCGCCGGTCTTCAACGAATTCCAGCCGAGCATATCGGCCTTCTGGAACATCGACCTGTTTGGTCAGGTACGACGCGAAACCGAGGCGGCACGCGCCAACGTGAACGCGGCCGAACAGAGCCGCCGGGCGACGATTCTGACGCTCGTCGCGTCGGTCGCGACGTCCTATATCACGCTGCGCAGCCTCGATATGCAACTCGAAATCGCACAGAGCACGACCGCGAGCCGCGCCGATTCCGTGCACGTGTTCACACTGCGCCAGCAGTTCGGACAGACTTCGGATATGGAGCTTGCCCAAAGCCAATCGGACTATGCGGCGACGAAAGCGACCATCCCGCAACTCGAGCAGCAGATCGGGCAGCAGGAAGACGCGCTCTCGGTCCTGCTTGGCAGCAATCCGGAGCCGATCCTGCGCGGCCGCGCGCTGGTGGATCTCTCGACGCCCGCCGTGCCTGAGGGCATGCCGTCGGAACTGCTCGAACGCCGGCCCGATCTGCTGCAGGCCGAGCAGAACCTGATCGCGGAAAATGCGCTGATTGGCGCGGCGCGCGCGCTGTATTTCCCGCAGATCTCGCTCACGGGGCTGTTCGGCTCGGTGAGCACGCAGTTCTCCAATCTCTTCACCGGACCTGCGCGCGTGTGGTCGTTTGCCGGCTCGGCCGTGATGCCGATCTTCACGGGCGGCAACATCTACGGTCAGAACAAGCAGGCCGAGGCGCGTCAGCAGGAGGCGTTGTTCGCCTACGAAAATGCGATTCGGGTGGCGTTCCAGCAGGTCGACGACGCGCTGCTCGCCGTGCAAAAGTCACGCGAGCAGTTCGAGATCCAGACCCAGCAGGTCGGCTCGCTGCGCAAGTATCTGCGGCTCGCGCGGCTGCGTTACGAGGGCGGCTACACGAGCTACCTTGAGGTGCTGGACGCCGAGCGCAATCTGTTCAGCGCGGAGCTGCAGCAGACGCAGACCCGGGCCGCGACGCTGACGAACCTCGTCAGCCTCTACATGGCGATGGGCGGCGGGTGGGTCGTTCAGGCGGAGCAGATGAGCGTGCCCCAACCGGCGAGCGGACCGCCGCCGGCGCAGCCCGCAACGCCGGAATCCGTCGCGCAGGTGCCGCAGTGATCCTGGGGGGCCTCGTGCGCGGCCACAAATGCGAGCGCAGGCCCATCACTACGGTAATTCACGACTATCTCGTGGATCGGGAGGCGAGGCATGTGCCCTGCAAACGTCGACGCAGCAGAGGAAAGGCGTCTGAACGAGTCGCGTACCGCGCAGCTGCCGTGGAAGAAGTGGGGGCCGTATCTCAGTGAGCGTCAGTGGGGGACGGTCCGCGAGGACTATAGCGGCGACGGCGACGCCTGGCGTTATTTCACCCATGATCAATCGCGTTCGCGTACCTACCGTTGGGGAGAAGACGGGATCGGCGGTCTCTGCGACGACAAGCAAAGGTTGTGTTTCGCGCTTGCAGTCTGGAACGGACACGACCCAATCCTGAAGGAGCGCCTCTTCGGACTGACCAATAGCGAAGGCAATCATGGCGAGGACGTGAAGGAGTACTACTTCTATGTCGACAGCACGCCCACGCACTCGTACATGAAGTATCTGTACAAATATCCGCAGCGGGAATATCCATACCGGGATGTGGTCGAGACAAACGGAAAGCGTTCGCGCGGTGAACTCGAGTACGAACTGCTCGATACGGGCATATTCGATGACGACCGGTATTTCGACGTGTTCGTCGAATACGCGAAGGCGGCCCCAGAAGACATCTTCGTGCGCGTCACCGTGCACAACCGGGCAAGGGAAGGGGCGCGGCTTCGCGTCCTGCCAACGCTGTGGTTCCGCAATACCTGGTCGTGGGGCTACGACGATTACAGGCCTTCGCTATGCGAAGCAGATTCGGGCGTGATTCGCGCGACGCATCGGGAACTGGGTGAGTACTGGCTTTATTGCGATGGGGAAACGGAACTGCTCTTCACGGAAAATGAAAGCAACGCACGGCGTCTGTGGAACCAACCCAACGCTTCACCCTATGTGAAGGACGCGTTCCACGCGTATGTCATTGACGGGCAGCGCGACGCCGTGAATCCGGCGAGGGCGGGAACCAAAGCTGCGGCGCATTACGCATGCGAGGTCCCGGCGGGCGGCGCCGCGACCATCAGGCTGCGCCTGAGCGCTGTCAGGCTGGACAACGCCTTCGATGACTTCGAGAGGACTTTCGACGATCGCGTGACCGAGGCGGACGCGTTCTACGAACGTATTGCGCCGACGGTACTGACCGACGATGAGCGACGCGTACACCGTCAGGCGTTGGCAGGCATGTTGTGGAGCAAGCAGTATTACTACTTCGATCTCGAGCGGTGGTTGCGCGAGCACCAGAGCCATCCATTGCTCGAAGCCAGCCAGCATGCAGTGCGCAATACCGAGTGGTTCCATATGCTGAACGCCGACGTGATCTCCATGCCGGACAAATGGGAGTACCCCTGGTTCGCAGCGTGGGACCTGGCGTTTCATACGATCGCGCTGGCCCCCGTCGATTTCGATTTTGCCAAGGAGCAGCTGCTGTTGATGCTGCGTATCCTGTATCTTCACCCAAGCGGGCAGATCCCGGCCTACGAGTGGAACTTCAGTGACGTGAATCCCCCCGTGCATGCCGCCGCTACGCTCTGGCTCTACAAGTATGAGAAAGCGTTGGGACGCGCCGATCCGCGCTTTCTCGAGCGCTCGTTCCAGGGCTTGATGCTCAATTTCAACTGGTGGGTCAACCGTAAGGATCCTTCGGGTCGAAGCGTCTTCGCCGGAGGCTTTCTTGGGCTCGACAACATTGGCGTGTTCGATCGCAGCGCTCAGCTTCCCACGGGGGGGGCGCTCGAGCAGGCGGATGGCACTGCGTGGATGGCGTTTTATTGCCAGAGCATGCTGGAGATGGCCATGCTCCTGGCCGAGCACGACCCCATGTACGAAGAGATTGCGTTCAAGTTCGTCCAGCATTTCATGTGGATTGCCTACGCAATGAACCGGCTTGGAGACCAGCCGGACGACATGTGGGACGAGCAGGACGGATTCTTCTATGACCTGTTGCGTCTGCCCGACGGCCAGACGATGCGCCTGAGAGTCAGGTCGATGGTCGGCTTGCTGCCGCTGTGCGCGTCGACGGTTTTCGAGGCCGATTCAGTCTCGCGCTGTCCGAGACTCATGGAGCTGATCGCACAGTTTCGAAGCCGTTACCCCGAGTTGCTTGCCCATGTGGCCCCGACCGATGCTGGCTTCATCGGCCATAGAGACCGCAGACTCCTGTCGATCCTGAATACGCGGAAACTGGAGCGCGTGCTCGGATACCTGCTCGACGAGAACGAATTCCTCGGGCCGTACGGTATCCGGTCGCTGTCTCGCTACCATCTCGACCACCCGTACACACTCAACGTGGGCGGACAGGAATACAAGGTGCAGTATCTGCCGGCGGAATCGAATACCGGCATGTTCGGCGGCAACTCGAACTGGAGGGGGCCGGTCTGGATGCCCGTGAATCTCCTGATCGTCAGGGCGCTGACGAATCTATACGGCTTTTTCGGCGACGAGTTCAAGGTTCAATGCCCGACGGGATCCGGGCAGAAGATGACGCTGTTCGAGGTGGCGCAGGAGATCGTCCGCCGTCTGACGTGTACGTTTCTTCGCGGCGTGGATGGTCGGCGCCCGGTTTATGGCGGGACAGGCAAGTTCCAGGACGACCCGCATTGGCGTGACCTGATCCTGTTCTACGAGTATTTCCACGGCGACAACGGTGCGGGGCTAGGTGCAAGTCACCAGACGGGTTGGACTGGGCTCGTTGCGCCGCTTCTGGATCTGTTCAGGCGCATCGACGCACAGACTGTTCTGGAAAGCGACCGCTGGCGTGTGAAGGCAGGTGTCGTCGGGCAGCAAATGGATGAGGGGCGCTGAGGGAGTCGGATATCCGGAGCGCGCCGCTGGAAGGTTAGCCGACGCTGCCCGTTGGTCTAAATGATTCTGTTCCTAGCGAGTGGCAGCGAACAGGCGATCAAATTCGCGGTGGGAACAGTTTTTATTTAATTTTCCTAAAGTAATATTGTTCCTTTCCCCTACGTACGAACCAATTTTGTAGTTTTCCCAACGGGGTCGAGACGCTCGTTACTTGATTTTCCGATAAGGGGATCTACTGTTCTTTTCAAGCGTTTGATTGGTAGGGTTTCGCCGGAGCTGCACGCCTATGTCTACCGATGCTGATGGCAGCGGTTTCAGCCATTCTCGACGGATTGTCTGCGGCCAGTGCGTGGATACGTCCGAATGGCCGGCTCCAGACGAGGGCGCACTTGATAGCAACAACTCCCTCGATACCTCGCCAGAAAGCAGGCGGTGTCGATGTATCTTCTCGGCGCGTCTCCCCAAAGCATTAAGCGATTAACTTCAATCGGCGCGAAGCAAGATTACAGATTAATTGGAGAGCGCTGTCTTACCGTTCATCCAGATGGTCGAGTATTCGGATGGAGAGGACCGGTGCCCAGCTTACATACCAATCCGTATTGCCGCCGTAAAAAGGTATGCGTCGATAATTTTGGATACGGTGCAAGCGATGGACTGCAATTGTTACTTGCCTCTCATCCTGATCTAGAGAATAAATTCGATGCTCGAATCTGCTCTAGCGGTGCGGGTAAGGGGCGACGATTGGTCGAAATCCGACACTCCAAGAGGCGACACCAACAATGGTTCCTTGACGTTTCCCGCTTGCGCGTGCGTTTCGTTGAAAGATCCAGACCAAGACCGAGCTGTGTCATCAAGAAACTCCTTTAACTCGCGTTCTTCCAGGATAGGCCAACCAGACATCAACTCCAGGAATTTTGCAGACCTTCCCTAGAACCGTTGACGGAATCCAAAGCTCACAATCGCCTGCGACTGCGTCGCCGCCGAGTGGCCGTTGCCCTTGTCCGAGACCGAAGCCGTGGCCGCCACCGGTTTGCCGAGTGCATCGAGCGTCATGCCCGAAGCGTGCTGGTAGCCGCCCAGCAGATACACTGTCGAGCGCTTCGAGAGGTCATACAGCGCGCCCAGTGAAACGTTGTGGTATTGCGCCTCGTCTTCGATGCCGTCCACATGGCTGCCGCGCGTGTAGCTATAGCCTGCGAACAGATGCATGTGAGGCTGCACTTTCCACATGCCGAAAAGGCCGGCAATATTGAACGTCGCAGTGCCCGAATAGAGCGAGTTCGCACCGGCCTTGTATTGTACGTTGCTGTAGTTCGCGCCCACGATCGCCGGGCCGAAGTCCCAGGTCGCGCCAGCAGCCACGACCTGCTGCGACTGCGCGCTCGCGAAGCCTTCGTTGATCGACGAATTGAATGTTCCGTCATAGGTGCCTTGCCACTTGCCGGATGTCGGGTCTTTGGGGCCAGTCTTGCTGTTATCCGAGTGCTCGTAGCCCACGCCCACTTGCAGAGGGCCGTGCGCATAGCTGCCGCCCACGCTCCACGTGTTCTGGCTCTTGAGGCTGCCGGCCTGGCCGCCGAAGCCGTACAGCGCGCCGAACGTAAAGCCCGCATACTTCTCGCTCGTGTACTTGATCGAATTGTCGACGCGCGTGGTCTGGTCGAGATCGTCGATATCGCCCGGATGCGCGCCGAAGCCACCGATCGCGCTGACCGGAGCGACAGGCCCGACGAAGTCGTCGAGCGAGGTGTACTGGCGGCCCATCGTGAGCGAGCCGTACTGCGTGTCGGCGAGGCCAACGAACGCCTGACGGCCAAACAGGCGGCCGCCCTGGCCCTCGGTGCCGTTGGTGATGTCGAAACCGTCTTCGAGCACGAAGATCGCGGCGAGTCCGTTGCCGAGTTCTTCCTTGCCCCTGAGCCCCCAGCGGCTGCCTGATAGGTTGCCGCTCGTCACTGCCGCATTCGAATGGCCCTGGCCCGCGCTGGTGCTGCCGGTGCGTTCGTTGCTGCGGTAGGTAATACCTGCGTCGACGATGCCGTAGAGCGCGACGGAGCTTTGCGCCGCCGCTGTTCCTGCTAGCGATAAGAGAATTGGTGTAGAAATCAGAAGCTTTTTCATCATGTGCTATCTCGACAATTAACAATGGACCGTTACATGAGTGGAACGGCCGAGTCGGCCCGCGGCAGGCGCTGGAAGAAAACGCGATTGAAAGCGCCAGCGAGTTACCCCATTGGCGTTAGCGTTAGTGTTTGAGCGAGGCGCCCGGCGGCAGCGCCGGCCTGCTCACGGTGACGGTCTTGCGGACCTTCGCGACGTCTGCGGCGCTCACTGGCGCGCCAGCGTTGCCCCAGCTCGCACGCACGAAGGTGGACACGTCGGCCACTTCCTGGTCGGACAGACGCCAGGCGAACGGCGGCATCGTAAACGACGAGGGCGCGGATTGCGTGCCTTCGAGCGCGCTGCCTGCGAGCAGCACGTGAATCAGCGAAGTGGGGTCCTTGCCCTGCACGACCGGGTTGCCGCCGAGCGCCGGGAATACGCGCGTGTAGCCGCGTCCGTCGCTGCGGTGGCAGGCCATGCAGTTGTCGCGATAGACCGCTGCGCCGCGTGCGCTCGCGTCGCCGTTTTGCAGCTTGCGCGCGGCGGCGGGATCGTAGGCATACGCGGTTTCCTTCGGGTCAGTGGAGGGCAGCGTCTTGAGGTAGCGCGCGATGGCGAGCAGGTCCGCGTCGTTCATGTGCTGCATGCTGTGCTGAACCACGTCGGTCATGCCGCCGAAGGCGGCCGTGTGCAGATTGCGTCCCGACTTGAGGAACTGCACGATGTCGTCCTCGCTCCAGTTGCCCAGGCCCGTGCGCGGGTTGGCGCGCAGGCTGGAGGGGACCCAGCCGTCGATCGGGCCGCCGCCTGCGAGGTAGTCGTCGCCTTCGAGGTCGGTGAGCGCGAGTTCCTGCATCGTGCGTGCGCGCGGCGTGTGGCACGCGCCGCAGTGGCCAAGGCCCTGCACGAGATAGGCGCCGCGCGCGACGACCGCGTCGTTGTAATGCGAGCCGTCGAACGCCTGCACCTTCGGTGCGAACAACACGCGCCAGGCGCCCAGCGGCCAGCGCATCGAGAGCGGCCAGGGAATGTCCACGGCGCGGTTCTGTGCCTGCACGGGCCCGACGCCGTGCATGAAGTACGCGTAGAGCGCCTGCATGTCGTCATCGGAGAGGCGTGCGTACGAGGGGTAGGGCATCGCGGGGTAGAGCGTTTCGCCATTCGGCCGCACCCCCTGGCGTACCGCCTTGGCAAAGTCGTCGTAGCTCCACTTGCCGATGCCCGTATTCGCGTCGGACGTGATGTTGGTCGAGTAGATCGCGCCGATCGGCGTGTCGAACTTCAGGCCGCCCGCGAAGGGCTTGCCGCCCTGTGTGGTGTGGCAGGCAATGCAGTCGCCGGCGCGCGCGAGGTATTCGCCATGCGCGACGAGCGCGGGATCTGCGGGGTTGGCAGTGGAGTTGGCGGCATGGGCCGTGAGCAGCGCAAACGCCATGGACAATACAGTACTGGCGGAGAGCGTGATCGCCGCCTTCGAAACGGGGTTCAGGCGGCGCAGTGCGCCGCGTGCGCTTTTACGAACGAATCGCACGGGGACCAGGTCTTTCTTCATGATCGTCATGAGGCTTCTCACACGCTCACCAGGGGGCCGGGGTTCTTCAGATACTGGTTGCGAATGGCCTTCGCGCTCCAGTAGGCGAGGGCGGCGACGAGGCCGGTCGGGTTGTAGCCGATCCCCTGCGGGAACGCGGAGGCACCCATCACGAACACGTTGGGCACATCCCAGCACTGCAGATAGCGGTTGATGACGCTGGTGTTCGGATCGGTGCCCATCACGGCCCCGCCCACGAGGTGAGTGGTCTGATAGCGGCGCGAGTCGAAGTGCGCGCCGAATTCGCGCGTGTAGACGTTGATGGCCTTCGGGCCCATCGCCTCGGCGATCTTCTGCATCTGGCCCGTCACGTACCGCGCCATCTTGATGTCGTTGTCCTTCCAGTCGAAGGTCATGCGCAGGAGCGGCTGGCCGTACGAGTCGCGATAGGTCGGATCGAGGTCGAGGTACACGTCGCGGTACGACATGTTGGAGCCGTGCGCGTCCATCGAAACGGTGTGCGCGTAGTGGTCCTTGACGGCTTTTTTCCACCCGGCGCCCCAGTCCGGCGTCCCTGCGGGCGTGGCGATGCCGCTGATCGGCTTCACGCCCGCCTGGTTCACCCAGAGCGGCGAGCCACCCACGAAGCCGGGCGGCCCGTGGTCGAAGTTGTCGGCGTTGAAGTCGTCCACGGCCACGCCGTTGCCGCCCGCGCCGATGAACGGGTTTGTCCACGTGTCCTTGTCGAAGAACGCCGTGATGGTCGAGAGGTTCTGGTACGCGAAGTTGCGGCCCACCACGCCCTCGCCCGAAACCGGGTCGTAGGGCTTGCCGATGCCCGAGAGCAGCAGCAGGTGCACGTTGTGATACTGGAACGCCGAGACGATCACGAGGTCCGCGCTCTGGAACACTTCCTGGCCCGCCGGATCGATATACGTCACGCCCGTGGCGCGCTTTCTGGTGTCGTCGAGTTCGACGCGCAGCACGTGGCATTTCGAGCGCAGTTCGAAGTGCTTTTCCTGCTTGAGCGCGGGCAGGATGTTGAGGTTCGGCGAAGCCTTCGAGTACATGTAGCACGCGTAGCCGCTGCAGAAGCCGCAGAAGTTGCACGGCCCCATCTGCACGCCATAGGGGTTCGTGTACGGCCCCGACGTGTTCGCCGAAGGCAGGCGGTAGGGATGCAGGCCGATAGACTTCGCCGCGTCGGAGAAGCGCTGCGCCGAATACGTATTCAGTTGCGCGGGCAACGGGAAATTGTCGCTGCGGGCGGCTTCGAACACATTGCCGTCGCCGACCACGTTGCCCTTCACCTTGTACGCCTGGCCCGACGTGCCGAATACCTTCTCCGCGAAGTCGAAGTGCGGCTCCAGTTCGTCGTAAGTGACGCCATAATCCTGGATCGTCATGCCTTCGGGGATGAACTTCTTGCCGTAGCGCTCTTCGTAGTGGCTCTTCAGGCGCAGTTCTTCCGGCGTGATGCGGAAATGCACGCCCGACCAGTGCAGGCCCGCGCCGC